>WAQK01000075.1 GCA_015520265.1 Pyrodictiaceae archaeon
CCCTGGCCAGCGCCAAGGCCAAGGCGATCACGACGAGAAGCAGGATCAGCGTGTCCACGTTAACCGCCCTGCCTGTGCCGGGCAACACTATGGTTCTACTATAAGACCTGGTGATCGTGGTTACCGTGACCGTGGTAGTCGTGTTGGGCAACACCGTGACAGTCGTGGTGGACACCTCAGTCTCCGTAACGGTGGTGGTAGACGCGGCCGCACCAGCAGCCCCTGGGCTGGACGCGTTTACAGCCAGAGCCGCGGCCTCCTTCACCTCCGACGCGTTGAGGGCCAGCTGGAACACGTTGTTGTAGAAGTAGAGATCCTCGTTTCCGCCCTCCGCCACGCCGTACAGCAGCACGTAGCCGTCGGGCAACATGTCTAGCGGAACGCTTATGGACACATTGAACACCTCCCTCTCCCCGGGGTTCAGGACGCGGCCCGGAAGCTCGGCTACAGCCACTATGTTGCCGGCACCATCCATTAGGGACACTACACCATCAGCGCTGCCCGCCGTAGCCGTGTCGCCTGAATTGTAGATGGTGACCAGCCCTTGGAAGACGAACGTGTCGTTGGTCACGGCGAAAACCTCGTCGTCCAGCAGAATAGCGACATCGACCGGGTCCGCCCTCCCGGTCAAAACCACCCTGGAGCCCCTAGGGGAGAGCAGGGCGTCGATATTCACTGTCTGGGGAACGCTGAAAGACCTCCCAGTAACCTTGTTATACTCCACCTGCAGCCTCCTCATATTATGGTTCAGGACCTCGTGGTACCTCCTCGTCTCCGCCTTGAAGATCTTGGCCAAATTATAGTACTTGATGGCAGGGCCCCAAACCCCCATAGGGGCGCCGTAAAGCTCCGAGAGTACTACGAGGGCCACCCTGGTTCTCTGCCTCTTCCACGCCGGGTCGCTCGCCTTAATCAACTCGTTTAACAGGTTGTCAAACGCTACGCTTCTGGGGTCCCTGTACGCCCTGTGCAGCGTCATGCACGCCATGATCATCTCGCCAATCACGGTGTTCACCATCTGCCTCGTAACCGTAGGGTTTGTGGCCAGCGAGTCCGGGTCGTCGTTCAGTATAGTTGCAAGGGCGTGGCCCAGCGGAGGCTTGTAGCCCTTGTGCGAATACATGTCCTGCCTGTAGTGGAGGTAGACGCCGAACTTGATCAAGGCGGCCTCAGG
Organism: Pyrodictiaceae archaeon; assembly: GCA_015520265.1. Classification (GTDB taxonomy): domain Archaea; phylum Thermoproteota; class Thermoprotei_A; order Sulfolobales; family WAQK01; genus WAQK01. The sequence continues at coordinate 1,175 of WAQK01000075.1, forward strand.
ACTGCTGCCGGGGTTGGCCAGGGCGTCGAACGCCATGTTCCTGAGCTCCTGATACCTCTTCTGCACCTCCTCTTCCTCCCCCAGCGCGTGGTAGTTGCGGCCAGCACTAATGAACCGGGAGAAGTCCCTGCTCTTCAGATCCTGGTAGGTGGGCAGAGGCGAGGTCCCCGGATAGGTGTCGACAGACCAGGCGCCCATGGCTATGAGGTAGGCCTCGTCGGGCTCGAAACACGTGGCGACCGCTAGGTAGTAGACCAGGTAGTAGTGGGCATCCTTGTCCCAGGCCTCAACAGGCTTCGGCGCTACACCGCCCACGGTACCCAGCAGGACCAGCAGGGCCAGCGTCGAGGAGTAAAGAACCCTTCTTCGCACAGTTCTCGCATGGTTCCAGGAGCGCCTTTCCTCCCTCTGCATGACGCATACTCCGAACCCGTACCACGGAATTCCCGTAACTGGAGGATCGGATTACTAATAAAACTATTCGTTAACAATAATAACATGACTATGATGAAATTAAATTATTTTGAAACATTTTAATCACCCCAACCCAACCAAGCACCCCCTGCAGAGACTCACCATTAAAAACTCCGGCCGCATAGAGCAGAACGGTGCATAAGGCTTGAAGCTCGCAGCAGGCATCGTGGACGGCGAGCCGAGACTCCTACTAGTATCCGGGGACACCCTCAGACCCGTAGGGGGTGTCTCACCAGCCGAGTTCTACTCCCACCCCCACAGACACCTAGACCAGGTAGAGGCGCTTGCAGAGGAGCCCATCGCGAGGCTGGGCGAGGCCAAGCTACTGCCACCCGTCCCCAGACCCGGCAAGATAGTGGGTGTGGGGAGGAACTACGCGTCCCACGCAAGGGAAATGGGGGGAGAGCCTCCCAGCGAGCCGGAGCTGTTCCTTAAGGCGCCCAGCGCCCTCGTAGGCCACATGGAGCCCATAGTGGTTCCACCCTATATCGAGAAGCCAGACTACGAGGGCGAAATAGTACTGGTGGTGGGGAGGAGGCTTAGGCACGCCTCCCCCGGCGAGGCGGCCGAGGCGATCCTGGGCTACACTGCCGGCAACGACGTGACCGCCAGGGACTTCCAGTTCGACCAGAAGAGGCCGTGGAGCCTCGCCAAGAGCCTCGACACCTTCGCACCCCTGGGCCCCTACGTGGAGATAGTCGATGACCCCTCGAGGCTCGAGGACCTCTGCCTGGAAACCAGGCTCGACGGCGAGAAAATGCAGCACGGATGCGTCCAGGACATGACCTTGCCCCCGGCCAGGCTGCTCGCCTACATATCCAGCCTCATGACACTACACCCCGGAGACCTCGTATACAGCGGCACACCGCCCGGCGTGGGCCACGCCCGGAGCCCGCCCAGATACCTCCGGCACGGCGACGTAGTCGAAGTAAGGGTTACGGGTCTAGACCCCCTGAGGAACCCCGTGGTCAGGAAGACCGGCTAGCAGGGACGAGTGTTAAATAAAGCTAAGTTTTTATATCAAGTAAGGAATCTAAACTTTAATACATATACGAGTCTCGTGTGGCGAGGTGTACCCCAAACGTGCCTGCAAAGAAGAGGCTGAGGTTCACCCTCCCAATAGTCAGCTTCGACCCCGACACCACCTACCTCGTTCTTAGATACAGGAACGAGCCCGAGATTCAGAAACGAGTTCTCGACGCACTGATCAGCCTAGGCGTAGAGATAAAGGCTGTGCTCGTAGAATCCAGCGGCGATGAGGTCGACGCACTCCTACTGGTTCGGCCTCCCAAGGGTGTGAGAGGCAAGAAGCTGGAGGCAGAGATCCGGAAAGTGGAGGGCGTGGACGAGGCTATAACGGGCGGGCAGAGATTCGGCGGCACAGTATTCCCACCAGTAGGGCTGGAATGGAGGGTGGCGGAGCCGCTGACAGCCAGCATATGGACCCACCTTTTCATAAACATGGTGACCCAGGGACTCATAGACGCGGCCGGCGAAGCATACTACGGGTTCTGGTACCACGCCGGCTTCTACGCCGGTAAGCTGGCAGTGCAGAACCTATC
>WAQK01000076.1 GCA_015520265.1 Pyrodictiaceae archaeon
CACCGCCACCCCCGGCGCGGAGGAGCCCGTAAGAGTAGTAGATGTAGAAGCCCAGGAGAGCCAGGCTAATCAGCGGGGGCGCGGTCACCCTCTCAGACCCCAACGATGCCTCCAGCAACCCGTAGAAAGCCACCATGCCCGTGGCGGCCACCGTCACCCTGAGGAGCGGGGCTTCGAGGCGGAAAGCCTCCTCCTCGACACCCAAGCCCCTGCCGGGCGCCATCAAGACCAGTAGCGTGAGGAGCAGCAGGTTAAGCCCGGCGGCAACCATTGTGGTGAGCACGGCGACCTCCACCATTTCCGGCGCCCCGGCCTGGACTCCCCGGTACCCCACCATCAGTACTATCAGGGCCTCAGGCACGTTAGCAAAGGCGCTGCTAACCACGCCAGCCACGTGGCTCGATACACCGTACCTAGACATGAAGCCCTTTAGACCAGCCAACGCCGCCTCGCTGCCCCAGGCCACCAGGAGGATCGCGCCCAGAAGCCCTGCAACGGGGACCCCTACGGCCCGGGCGGAGAGGGTTACCGCGGCGCCCAGAACAGCTGCGCCTACGCCAACCCTGCCCGAGACCCAGCCAGCCATGCGTAGGGCACCCGGGTTAGGTTGGCCCTACAAGTATTTGAGGGTGTCCGTACGGGTAGGGTAGAAGCGGCGGGGCGGGAACCGTAACTAGAAAAGCCCCTGGGCGGTACTCCCTTTCGAGCCAGCCTACTCAGCCTGGACGCCTGGTGGAAGCCTTTCGGGCCGGCACCCCTTAGGGCACCCGCACCCTACTCGGCTCCCACTGGGCGCCTCGGCTTTTCGACCGGCTCTACTTGGTTTCCCGCCCAGGGGCATCTAGTTACAGATGCACGGGGGCTAATATGTTTATCCGTGTATTAAGGGTGGGATTTAATCAGATCTCCATGCAACAAACCCGTTTCGCGGGGCGCAGACCTGATCACCGTTCACCCAACCAGCGGAAAGGTTAGCGGCGGGGCGCACAAGGCTAGGAGGGTTGGAAACGGTTAGAATATGCCTCCACTATTTCGGCCAGGGCCTCGTAGTATCTCTGGGGGTCCAGCTCCTCCACCACCGCGTTGTCGACGTCGACCACCATCAGGGTGTGGAGCCTGGCGTAGGATAGCTCCTCCAGGGTTACTGGCGGGTGCCTGTAGTACTTGTCTAGGAACGTCTTGAGCCTCACCAGCTCCTCCTCGCTCCTCTCCCGGGGTGGCTTGAGGAGGGTGCGGGGTATGAGGGGCGCGTAGAAGGGGGGCACCGCTATGCTCATCTTCCCGGCGTAGTGGCTGTACCTAGCTATCTTGCTGGCTATCCTGGCCCTGATGTAGCCCGTCGGATCCAGGGCGTTGCTGGGCGGCGTGAAGCCCGTCTCCACCTCCACCACTATGCTAGAAACACCTCTAACCCCGTAGACGTCGCAGACCAGTAGGTCCGAGAGCCTGTGCTCAACCTCCACCACCTCGTAGCCTCTCCTGATCAGGTAACCAGCCACAACCAGCTCCATTGCCGAGTGGTTTATCTTAGCGGCGCCCTCCAGGTGGAGGGCCGAGAGCTTATCGATTATCCCCCGCAGCTCATCCTCCATCCCCATGCGCCGCGCCAGCTCTTCCAAGTCCCTCCGGAAAACGTCCACCCTGGCCCTAACCACCGGCTCCCCCACAAGGCATTCTTCCCCTCCAAGTCTCTATTAAGGGGTAGGGCCAGGCGTCGAGCCAAAATATCCGAGCACGGCTCCCAGAACCCTTACAAGCTCGCCTGGACCACACACCACGGACACGTAGCACCTATCCTTCCTAGCCTTCACCCTCAACGCGTAGACCTCGCTGCTCTTCAGCTCCTCCACCAACGGGTTCCTGCCGCCTCTGCAGCTCCACGCCCCGAGATCCCTCCAGCCCGGGCCCTGGGCCAGCCTCCTGTAGAGGAGCCTGCCCCAGTAGCTACTCCTATTGAGACATGTGACTCCCACGCAGGCCTCCACCCGCGGCCCCTCAGCTTTGACCTCGACCCGGTCCCCCCGGCCCCTCAGCCTGTCGACGAGCCACATCACGGGAAACTCGCGTTTGCCCAGCAGCAGGGTTACAGAGACCCTAACCACCCCCCTCCTGGCCAAGAACACGAAGCCGGAGGAGCCCAGTGAGGCGTAGTTTATGGGCTCGCCCAGCAGGCTCCTCAGGCTGCGGAGCAGCTCGGCCTTCCTCCTAACATTAAACCTATATCCAGCCCCGAACCAGGCTGCGAATGCCAGGGAAAGCAGGACTATGGTTGCAAGCCCCTGCCCCTGCAAGTCTCCGGCCCCCTCGGATCAACTATCAACACACTATAGACTCTTTTCATGGTTCCCCTAATAATAAGAACCTTAAACCACGAACCCTAGGAATAATGTGAGGCGCCGGGGTAGAGGCTGACTTGGAGCAACACTCGGTCCACGTGATGGCTGCGGCTAACCCCCTTTACGGGGCGGTAAACTTCGTCGTACTAACACTGCCGCCCGGCTGGAGGATGGCTGCAGGCAGCCTACCCCCAGAGATAGAAAGGGTGGTCACTGTGGATGGCGTGCAGTGGGTGGCCTCAGGCTCAGCCACGGGATACGTCTACAACCGCAAAGAAGGGAAGGCGCTGGAGGTTAGGGTCAGGATCTCCAGGAAACCCTTCAAGTGGGGGAAATCCAGGAACACATCCAAAACCCTCGTGGGCGGGCATGAGGCAGACTACACCATCACCAGCGAGACGGCGGGGCTGTTCAGGAAGAGAACCCTTCAGGTACTGCTGGTCCGTTTCTACTGCGACCGGACAGGCAGACACATCGAGATAAGGCTCAGAGGCGCAGTCAAGCCAGCCCTGCTCCTGGAGGCCCTGCAACACCTGGGTGACACGGGTTGCCACTAAACAGGAGGCTAAGGGCTGCGGGCAGGTGGCTCCGGGACTTCCTCTACGGGGCCCTATACCACCAGTTGTACCTAGACAGCATGAAGTATGCTGCCAGCTACAGGGACTTCGTACTGTTCATGCTCTACAGCGACCTACTGGGGGTGCCCCTGTTCTCCAACACGCTTACCCTAAGACTGCTTCCCTACGTGCTGGGCGAGCTCTACGGGTGGAGGGTGAGGGCTGTTAAGGAGAAAGACGTTACAGACGTTGCGCCTGAGCTAGGCTAGCCGTATTTTCGGATTTGTTTTAATTATATTAATGCTAATTAATATTTGTTGAAAGATATCTTCTTATATAGTGTGGTATACGCTTAAAACAACTTAAAATATAGGGCATAAAAATTATATCTAAAACTGATACCAATTACATAAAGCATTGTGTCAGTGGTGGGAGGATGGCAGATATTCTCCAAACACCATCCCTCTGGGTCCTCGGTGCCCTCGTAGCCTACGGCATCGCATACTTCGTCTACAGCAAGTGGGTTGACGAGAAGATCTGGGAGTCCAGCCCCGACAGGCCGACGCCGGCCCACATGTACATGGACGGCGTGGAGTTCTTCCCGGTGAGCCGGAGCGTCCTATACGGGTTCCAGTTCAAGAGCGTTGCCGCGCTGGGCCCAATCCTAGGCCCCTTCGTAGCACTGTACTATGGCTGGGTGCCCGCGCTGCTCTGGATCGTGCTGGGCAACATGTTCATCGGCTGGGTCCAGGACTACAGCACCATAATGATAACGGTGAGGAACGAGGGCAGATCAATGGGCCCCCTGGTCTACCAGTACGTCGGCGAGAGGCCGAGAAGCATCCTGCTGGGATACCTGCTGTTCTACCTGCTGATCATATCGGCGGTCTTCATCTACCTGATATCCCTGTTCTGGGCCGCCTTCCCGGGGACTTTCCTGGCAACCCTGACGATAATAGTGTTCTCGGTGATCATTGGCCACCTGCTCTACAAGATGCAGGCCAACATCTATGCGGTTACACTGCTAGCCATATTCGCGGTTGTTCTAGCAGTATTCATAGGGGTCAAGGTCCCCGGCCCCGAGCAGAGGATCAACGAGGCTCTTGGAAAGAACGCCCAGGCCTTCTGGATGGTGGTTCTAGCGGTGATCCTGTTCATAGCATCCATAGCCCCGATGCCTACATTCATCACACCCATGAACTTCGTCAGCACGTTCCCAGCGCTGGCCGGCGTAGCCATACTGATTATCGGCGCACTGGTCTCGCCCGCCGTGGGGGTGACCCTAAAGCAGCCGACCTACACGGAGTTCTGGCCCAAGATAGGCCCCCTGTTCCCGGTGCTCTTCGTCTCAATAGCGTGCGGCGCCATCTCAGGCTGGCACTCCCTCGTCTCGACGTCGACCACGGGTAAGCAGCTGGACGTCGAGACCGACGCCAGGCCCGTGGGCGCCGGCGCCATGCTAACCGAGGGCATGCTGGCGCTCTCAGCCCTCGCAGCCTACATGGTGCTGAGCCCCGAGGAGATAGGGGGGAAGATATCCAGCTTCGTTCTGGGCGCCACGAGGCTCTCCAGCTCATACCTGGGCGGCACCGCTGCAATGTGGAAGGCCTTCTTCGCCCTCTTCCTGGTGATCTACGCGATCACCGTGCAGACCCTGGTGACCAGGTACTGGAGGGTCTTCTCTGGCGAGGTCTTCACCGGCGGCCTCAGCTTCCTGGGCAACAAGTACATAGCTACTATAACCGGCCTAGCCATACCTGTACTCTTCGCCCTCTCGGGGAGCTGGTGGAACCTGTGGATCTACTTTGGCGGCTCCAACCAGCTGCTGGCAGGCCTGGCGCTCATGCTGGTTGCCATAATAATTGTGAGGATGAAGAAGCCGCCCACCTACGCACTGCTTCCCGCAATCTTCATGACCATAGTAACGATATCCGCGCTAATATGGGAGACCTACGTCTACGCCCACGGCGTCTGGGTATACCTGACAACAGGCGACGCCACCGTGCTGCAGGCCAAGCCGCCGCTCAGCGAGCACCCCAAAGCGGCGTTCGCCATGAACACCGTGTTCGTCTTCGTCGGCATCGCGCTGGTGCTGCTGGGCCTAATGATGACCTACTACCTCGTCGAGGCCTTCAAGAGGGCGAAACAGGAGGCCAGCTAGACGCGGGCCATAAAATTTAACCATTTTTCACTTCATTTCGCCGAATCCAATCTTAGGGGAACCACTAATATAGGGTTCCCCTAACTGTGTTTCATGGCAGAGACGTGGGGGGTGACCCGTTTGCCCCTGTTCAGGAGGAAGAAGGAGAAAAAGGAAGAGGACAAGGGCGAAGGAGGGCTGAAGGGCATACTCTACGGAATGGCCGTCCATGGAAGCGTCACGGCTTTCCTGAGGACGAGGATGTACATGGAGCACCTCTTCATGCTCATGACGCTGGGAGACATGCTGGGGTTCCCCATAATACCGCCCTACTACTCGCTTAAGCTACTACCCTACGTGGTGCCCAACATCAAGTCGTGGAAGATGAGGATGTTCAGGGAGAGGGACTTCACAGACCTGATCTCCGGGTGACCAGGAGTGGTCGGTCTTCTAGAGTATTTTAGGAGAAACCCCGAGACCAAGGTAGTCATATTCGCCGGGAAAGGAGGCTTAGGCAAAACCACTTGCAGCGCAGCCCTCTCCTACTACATGGCCCGGGTGGAGAAGAGGAGGGTGCTCTGCTTCAGCACCGACCCCCAGGCAAGCCTAAGCGACATCTTCGAGAGGGACCTGTTCGGCAAGGGCGAGGTGGAGCTGATACCCAACCTCTACGTGGTAGAGATAGACGCTGACAAGAGGATCAAGGAGTACCAGGAAGAGATCAAGCAGAAGATACTCGACATGTACAAACTAGACAAGCTGCCGGAAGAGGTGGAGGAGTACATAGAAGCAAGCTCCGCCGAGCCAGCCATGTACGAGTCCGCCACCTACGACGCCATGGCGGAGCTCGTAGCGCGGGGAGACTACGACCTATACGTGTTCGACATGCCCCCCTTCGGCCACGGGGTCAGGATGGTGGCCATGGCGGAGATACTCACCAAGTGGGTGGAGAAGATCACGGAGGCAAGGGAGGAGGCGAGAAAATACGAGGCCGTGGCCGCGACGCTGAGGGGGAAAACCATACAGGAGGACGCCATGCTCAACGAGCTCCTCGAGATCAAGGAGAAGATGACCAGGTTCACCAGCCTCCTCACCGACTCGAGGAGAACCGCCTTCTTCATGGTGCTAGTCCCCGAGAAGATGGCCATACTGGACACCGAGAGGGCCCTCAGGATGTTCGAGGAGCTGGGCATAAGGCTGTCCGGCATTGTGGTCAACAGGGTTTACCCCAGGGAGCTCCTCGACGACCCAGCGACGCCGGAGTTCCTGAAGAACCAGATACTGGCCCAGCAGGAGTACCTGAGGGAGATCAAGGAGAAGTTCGGCGACTACATCGTGGCCATCATACCGGCCTTCGACAGGGAGCCCAAGGGCTTCGACATGCTGGAAAAGGTGGCCGAACACCTCATGGAGAGCAAGCTCAAGATCTAGGGGGTGACACGTATGAGGCTGAGAGATGTTCTGAAAAGCAAGCCCCGCCTCAAATACATGTTCACCGGCGGCAAGGGCGGGGTGGGGAAGACCATAGCCGCCGCCGGGCTCGCATACCACTTCGCCTCCAGCGGCGAGAAGACCCTGCTGGCGTCGCTGAACCCCGTCCACTCCCTGTCCAGCCTATTCATGCAGGACCTCACGGGCGGCGTCATAAAGCCTGTGGAGGGGGTCGACAACCTCTACGCGATAGAGGTCGAGATAGACGACGTGGTGGAGAAGTATAAGGAGAACATAGCTAGGAGGCTCAGAGAGTTCCTCAAGTGGGCCGACATACCGCTCAACCCTGAGCCCTTCGTCGAGATAGCTACCACCAACCCGGCCTTCCAGGAGTCAGCCATGTTCGACAAGATGATGGACATAGTGCTCGAACAGGGCCAGAACTTCGACAGAATAGTGTTCGACACCGCCGCCGTCGCCAACGCCGTGAGGCTCATCGGTCTCAGCAAGATCTACGGGCTCTGGCTTGCCAGGATGATCAAGAGCAGGAAGGAGGCTCTCTCCCTGAGGGTGCAGCTCTCCTTCAGGAAGGAGAAGGTTATGGAGGAGATAAAGAAGGACCCCCTACTTGCAGACCTGCTGGACATGAACGAGAGGTTCTCCAGGGTCAGAGAGATACTTCTAAACTCGGAGGAGACGGCCTTCTTCTTCGTAACCCTGCCGCTCTCGCTGCCAATAGCGGTGGTGAAGAGGTTCATCAAGATGGTGCAGGCCTACGACATACCGGTGGGAGGCGTCATAGTGAACCAGATAATACCCCGCAGCATAGGCGAGGCACCCGACGTCACAGAGTATATCAGGAACAAGTACAAGGAGCAGCTCCACTACATGGAGATCATCGAGAAGGACCTAGGCGACCTCGTGGTCAGCTACATACCCATGTATCCCAGAGAGGTCGTGGGCGTCGAAATGGTGGCCAGGGTGGCGGAAGACCTGCTAGAATATGAGCCCGACTTTCTGCCCGAGCTCAAGGCCCGGTAGACCGGGCACCCCAAATCTTTTCCGCCACGAGCCCCTCCACATACCTAACGATCTTCCCGAAGTCCAGCTCCCCGCCCTTGAACACTCTGCCCTCGACTATCACGGCGGGCCCCCTGCCCAGCCTGTACCTGGCGGCCAGCAGTACACCCTTCAGGCTATCCGCGCTGACAGCCTCCACCCTTACACCCCCTATGCTGCTGAGCCTGAAGGCGAGGAGCTCGAGGAGCCTCTGGTTCATCCTAACACTTTCAGGGTACTCGGCCAGCTGCTCGGCATGGTACCTGGGCCTACACATGGCCAGGTAGTCCCTGGTGCAGCACGGCGCGCACATGGAGTACACCGTGGGGAAAAGGCCGTACACCATCACCCTTACAGGTCTCCTCAAGCTACCACCCATGCACAGCCTGTTCTTAGAGTAGAGATCCGGGGCCCTGCTAAATAAAAATGCCCGATACATTAGACACTACGGATCCCTACAGGAGGCCTGAACCAGGGATGCCATGCACCGACATCGTGGAGGCACTGTCAAGGAGGCTCGCAGCCGAGTGGAGGGGCACCAGGATAGTGTATGTGAGGCGCGAGGTTCATCCCGACCCCGAGCCGGGGCCGGGGCTTGAGGAGGCGGGACTCCACCCCTCCGTAGCCGAGGCTCTGAGGAGGAGGGGCATAGAGAGACTCTATAGGTTCCAGTGGGAGGCCTACAGGAGCATCAGGGGCGGGAGGGACACAGTCATAGTCTCGGGCACAGGCACGGGGAAGACGGAGGCATTCCTCCTCCCCATCCTCCAGGAGGTCATGGAGGAGCCGGGGCCCGGCGTCAAGGCCTTAGTCGTGTATCCGACCAAGGCCCTGGCCAGGGACCAGCTCTCCAGGATTAATAGCCTCATACCCGGCATGCTGGGCCTATACGCGGCAGTGTACGACGGCGACACACCGGAGCAGGAGAGAAGGAGGATCTCGCAGCACCCGCCCCAGATACTGGTCACCAACCCTGACATGATCCATGTGGGCCTAGTTTACAGCAAGAGGTTCCGGAGGCTCATCTCCACGGCCAGGTACGTGGTGCTCGACGAGGCACACGTCTACGAGGGCGCACTGGGCTCCCACGTCAAGGCCGTGCTGGAGAGGCTCGAACATTTCCTGCCCCGCAGGCCGGTCTACGTGGCGAGCGGAGCCACTATAGGGAACCCCGAGGAGCTTGGAGAACTCCTCTTCGGCTCCAGGCCCCGCGTGGTGAAGGGGCCTGAGTGGAGGAGGGGTGAGGCCTGCCACGTACTCGTCTCCACGGGGGGCTATAGCAGGTGGAGCCTTGCCGCGTATCTCGCCTACAGGCTCAACACGCTCGGCCTGAGGGTTCTCGTGTTCACCGACTCCCAGCAGATGGCCGAGGTTGTGGCGAGGATTGCCCGGAGGAGCTACGGTCTCCCCCTGGAGGTCCACAGGGCCGGGCTCAGGCCCGAGGAGAGGAGGAGGATAGAGGAGGGGCTCAGGAGGGGCGAGGTGCCGGGCGTAGCGGCCACACCCACACTGGAGCTAGGCATAGATATAGGCGTACTGGACGCCATAGTCATGGCGGCGCCCCCGCCCAGCTACACCAAGTACCTTCAGCGCGCCGGCAGAGCCGGGAGGAGGGGGAGGCCCGGCATAATAGTGACGCTGCTGGGGGATGACCCTATAGACACCTACTATGAGAGGAGGCCCGCCGAGTTCTTCGAGCGGGGCCTCACGCCCACGCTGTTCGAGCCCGACAACGAGGAGATCCTCAGGATCCACGCGGTCGCCATGCTGCTGGAGAGGGTCTGGGTTCTCCCAGACAGGCTGCCCGAGAGGTGGAGGAGGATTTTCGAGAAGCTGGTGAAGGAGGGCCTCGCCAGGAGGAGGGGCCGCTACATAGTCGCAGATAGGAGGGAGGCCTACAGGCTCTTCAAGGAGCATTCCTCCATAAGGGGCGCCGGGCCCCAGGTCCAGATAGTGGATGAGGGCACGGGCAGGGTGATAGGGTCCAGGGAGCTGCCCCTAGCCCTTTACGACCTCCACCCCGATGCCGTCTACCTGCACGGCGGCAGGGTCTACAGGGTGCTTAGCCTGGATCCCCGGAGGCTGGAGGCCCGTGTGGCCAGGATAGCCGACGATCACCCATTCTACACTAGGCCCCTCTACACGGTCGACGTGGCTGAAGTCTCAGTGCTCGAGAAGAGGGTGGCGGACGGCATACCGGTGGCATACGTGGATGCCGGGCTACACATAAGCGTGGACGGCTACATGCTCTACAGTCTGGGCGGGGAGAAACCCCTCGAGAAGGTCCTGTTCCCCGAGCCCGTAACGTGGAGCTACAGGACGAGGGCCCTAATAGCGGTGTACCCGGTGCTCCGCGACCTCGGCCCCCTGAGGTACATGGAGGCCATCCACGCCCTGGAGCACACAGTGATATCGGCGGCCAGGATAGTGGCTGGCGCAGGCATGACCGACCTCGGAGGGATAAGCTACCCCTCCGGCCACGTTGTGATATACGACTCAACGCCCGGGGGCAGCGGCCTGGCCAGGCTCCTCTACAGGAGGCTCGAGGAGGCCCACAGGGTGGCCAGGGAGATCCTAGTCCAGTGTAGCTGCGAGGATGGCTGCCCCAGATGCGTATACTCGCCCTACTGCGGCAACAACAACCGGGTGCTCTCCAGGACAGCCGCCCTCCGCCTGGTGGAGACTGTGCTGAGAGGTGTTGCGGCTCCCGAGGCCGAGGTAGAGGAGCCCCTTGGCGCGCCGGTGGCCTAGGGGGACAGGAACCCTTATCCACCCCCGCGTCAAACCTTCTAAGCGTAGGGATGACCTCAAGCCAGGAGCCGAGCCCCACACCGCGATGAGGGATTCACGGACCGGGGGACCTACCCAGTTTCCTGCCTAGCCGTAGCTTATCCCTGGTAGAAGATGGGTAAGGGGTGGCGCCACCCGACGGAACCCCCGCTCATCCCTAGCCCGGCGACGCGGGCGCGTTGCAGGGGCGAGGGCCCCGCCGTCACGATCAAGTGATTACTCCTGGTTTTTAAAACATTCACTTGTCCAGGGCAACAAATTTATCACACCCCGGGAACCCGGAATCCGGTTCGCATAGCCGGTGCAGGGGGTAGGGTGTGCGGATAATAGCGGAGGTGGCGCCAACAAGGAGCAGGGATCGGCTGGCCTCCATGATGGCTAGGCTCAGAGGCCTGGTGGACGCGGTCGACGTGCCCGAGGCGCCGCTGGCCAGGCCGGGCGCCCACTCCATAGCTGTGGCTCACATGGTGGAGCACCACTTCGGAATTGACGCCATAGCCCACATCAGGCTCATCGACGTCAACTGGACCGGGTTCGAGTCCCTGCTGGGCGCCGCCCTGCTGCTCGGCGTGGACGAGGTGGTGGTGCTCCAGGGAGACCCGCCGCTCCGCGGCAGCTCCGTGGACCAGATATCCACCGAGGAGGCCGTCAGGTTCGTCAAGGAGAAGTCCAGGTACTCTGGGCTCAGGGTGGGCGCCGTTGCGAGCCTGGCCAGGATAGACGCCGAGCTGGAGGAGAGGATGGGGATAGGTGCCGACTTCTACCTGGCCACCAGGCTGTCCGTACCCAGCCAGCTGGATAGACCGCCCATCCAGGAGGCGAGGAGGAGGGGTGCCGAGGTCTATCCCTACATCGTGGTGTCGACCGAGAAGAACCGCGACCTTCTGGCCCGGAGCCTTAACCCCCAGCTGTTCGCCCCCGTAGAGAGGGTGCCAGGCATGGTGGAGGAGCTCCAAGGCCTTGCAGACGGCGTGCTTATCTCAGTGCCCCTAGACTTCGATGGCCTGGTGGAGGCCTTGAGACTCCTATCTAAAAGGTAATGCTAGTAGCCGTAGCCGAGGCTCATCCTTTTGACCGGGAGCTTCAGGTGCTCCACGACCTTCTTGACGACCCAAGCGTACTTGGGGTCCCCCATGCTGCGCCGGACCTTCAGCTTCCTGTAGACCGCACGGTAGACGAGGGCTCCGTCGCCCGTGTAGACTTCCATTGTCCCCTTCACGTGGCCCCTCAGATTCCTCACAAAGCTGGCCTGGACCAGGTACTCGCCCTCGCCCACCCTAACGTCTTTCAGCAAGTACGCCTCGCCTTTTACATAGAGTGGCTTTACCCTGATCCTCTTGGCCTCAGGCTCGCGCACCCCCTCCTTGGAAACCACGAGCACGAGGCGGCGCACGGCGTGCTTGCCGGATCTGCTGAAAGACCTTTCCTCCACCAGCTCCAAGCCCAGGCACCCCCACACCTAGTGTACGACCAGGAGGTTGCCTCTCCTCTCCACCCTGCCCTCCTCCGCCTCGACCACGAAGGTGAGCGTGTCGGTGAGGCCGAGAGACAGCCTCACAGTCCCCCTGAGCTCCAGCTCGAGGACCCCCTCCTCCTCGCCCTCGGACTCCTTGGCGCCCTCACTGCCATAGACGGTGTAATGAACGTTCATCGCTGTGGCAGGTACCTCCTTCTCGCCCTCACCCACGGGCCTCCTCCTGAGGAGGCTCACCCTCTTCCTCTCGATGAACAGTAGAACCTTCTTCAAACCCCGAGCCCTCCCAGCCTCCCATATCGCTGCGCCCCCTATTATCTCCACCTCAGGGCAACGCTTATCCGCTCCTGGGATCCTAGAAGGATACACGGTGGCCCGGCTGACCGGTGAAACCCTGGTGGAGGGTGGATTGTGAGGCCGGGTCCGGACCGGCCCACACATCCTACACATCTTCTCACGTGAAGGGGCTGGCCTGCTCCTCCCCGTGGACCCCTACTTTGTCTGGAGGAACTATGGTGACCGTCACGTAGACAATGTTGCCGCCGAACTCGTAGTCGAACAGAATGCCTGGCCTGAACCTGCCCCTGCGGAGGCCCACCCTACCCTCCTCCCTGAGCCTCTTCACTATATCCTCGGCGTCGTAGAGCTGGGCCAGTGAAGGGTCAACCCTGACCTCCCTCACCACGACGCGGCGGTCGAAACGGTAGGTGTTCCTCTTGACAGGGTCGGGGTGGAAATAGTCGTCACCACGTGTCCAGCAGTGGACCGTCACCTTGTCGCCCGAGACCTCTAGAGCCTCCACGTCGACGTGGGTGACGGGCAAAGCATACATCACCAGCCGATGCTCCTAATTACCTAATACAGTGTATACGGGTTATAAAGGGGCTTCTCGGCGGACTGGATGGATAAAATAGTGTGGAGGATTAGCCACGGCCTTGCAGGCCCCTAGGCCCACTCGGTGACCCTTGCTACGACCTGTTCCCCGAGAACCCTTTCAACCCGCACACGCACCTTGTCTCCGACAGTGGCCCCGCCGTAGACGAGGACCCTTAGGTTGCGGTACTTGGCGACCCCCCTGCCCTTGTCGTCCACGTCCACGATCTCGACCTCCAGGACGTCGCCAGGCCTGAGCCTGCGCTCGCCAGCCTCGCTGGGCTTGGGTATCCGGGGATAGATGCTGTACCGGTAGATGTCCCTGCTATACGGGTCCTTCCTATTCCTGTACCGGGTCACCCTGCACACACCCTTCCGGCGAGAAGCTGTGCTATAGGGGCCCTCCAGGTGGCCCGAGCCAAGACACCTGTATCGTACGACAAGTTCTGACCTGGTAGCCCACTAAGGGGCAGGTCTTATAAAAGTTTCCACCCACATGTTGCCCCGGGCCCCCCGGGTGTTGCCCTCAGCATCTGCCGCCCGCCTCCTAGAGGTGCAGGTGGCGGCCCTGGAGGAAAGGTTCAGACGTAGGGAGTCAAGGCTCCTGGCTGAGGCCCCAGCCGTGATAAGGCTAGACGGAGTGGGTTTCAGCAGGCTCGCCAAGGCCGGCTTCGAGGCGCCCCGAGATCCCCGGGTCCACGAAGCACTCGTAGAGGCAGCCAAGACCATAGTGAGGAGATACGGGTTCTACGCCGCCCACGTAGTCAGCGACGAGATAAACATCTATGCATTGAGGCCCCCTCTCCCTTACTCGGGGAGGGTGGAGAAACTGGTGAGTATCACTGCATCCATAGCGGGCGCCGAGGCCTCCACAAGGCTGGGTGTGCCCGTCTACTTCGACTCCCGCATCATCGCGCTGGAGGATCCCTGCGAAGCGTCGAGGTACCTATGGTACAGGGCCAGGGTTGGATACGGCAACTATGCCGGCAGCCTGGCCAAGGCGCTGGGGCTCAGGCCGAGGCCCCGCTCCAAGCTGGCCGAGCTGCTCGGGGAGCTTGAGGCCCGGGGGGTGGAGGTCTCCACGGACTGGCGCGGCGTCGGCACAGCCGTTGTCTGGGAGAGGTACGTGAAGACAGCGGAAACCCCGCGTGGGGTCGTGGAGGCTGAGAGGAGGAGGCTGGCAGGCCTCCCCGGGATCCAGGGGCTCGAGGCCATGGAGTCCATGATAAGAGCCGACTATGGGTGCTAGCCCAGAGGATCATCAAGGATATTTGCCCTCCCGTACCAGATCCTAGCCTGGGAGGCGGTCAGGGTGGCTGGGAGAACGGACTTTCTGAGACACATCGTCAACAAGATCCTGGCGGAGAGGAAGATACCCTGGCAGGTCGGTTCCGACATTAGGAAGTTCGTGGGGCAGGCTGAGGACAAGTACAAGTTCAGCATATATGGGGGAGACCCTGCGAGGCTTGCCGAGTACCTGTCCAGCAGAGACTTCGACGACGTCCTAAGCATTTTCAGGGACTCCGGCCTCGTCAAGGTGGCCGAGGAGATCCTGGAGAAAGTCATAGAGGCCTACAGGGACTACCCCGAGGTCGTGGAGGCTGCCAAGAAGAGGCTGGAACAGCTTAAGGGCAGGGTGGAGGCGGTGCCCGAACCCCTGGCCAAGCTGGGCGACGCCATATCCTCGGCCGTGCCGCCCGGGGCCAGGGTGAGGAGGCTGGAGGGCAAGGTGGTGATCGAGTATGGGGGCGCCGTCATAGAGGTGTCGCCGGAGGACGCGGGGTACAGGGTTGTTTATAGCTTGTCGGGCGAGGAAAGGCTGACCAGCCTGGGCGAAGTGGTCGCGCTGGTTAAGAAGATCATGAACCTGCTACCCTAGAAGGGCTCTGGCCATCCTGGCCGCCAGGCCGGGCCTTCTGAGGCCCGCAACCACCAGCGACCGGTAGCCCAGCCGGCCCTCCACGTATATTTCCTCCAGCAGGCTCCTCGGAGTAGACCTTATGGTCCTGGCCCTCTCCTCCGCACCCATCTTCTCAAACATCCCCAGGATCCTGCGCTGAAGAGATATGCTCCTCCTAAGCCAGGAGACCCTCCGGGCGTAGCGGCGGAGCACAACCCTCCTGCCCCCGCCCTCCACCAGGGCGTCCGCCAGGGCCTCCGCCGACAATATGGCTGGCCTTATGCCCTCCCCCGTAGCCGGGTTAACAAGCCCGGCCGCCTCCCCTATCCTGAAGGCGCCGTCCGAGTAGAGGCTACCCCCCTCCATGGTTATGACCGAGGTCTTGGAGTCCACTATCCTGCCCCCCAGCGAAGGGTGCCTGGAGACGAAGCTGGCTACAAACCTGTGGGGGTGCATTTCACCCAAGAAGCCGGCACCCACGTTGGCCGTGTCGCCCCTCGAAGAGTAGGGGAAGACCCAGTAGAACCCCACCCTCCTCGAGTCGAACCAGAGCTCGACCCTCTCCGGGTCCACGTTGACACCCTCCACTATGGCCCTGTTGACCAGCACCCTCCTCCTACCATCCTCCAGGAAGCCGCCCCGCGCGTCCACCATGACCCCCTCCAGGACTCTGGGCCCCTTGACACCGTAGTATATCCTGGCACCGTAGGACTCGGCCACGCTCCTCATCTCATCCACCAGGCTCGACTTGTTTATGATCAGCCAGCGCGGCTCGTCAAACACCAGCTCAGCGAAGAGCTCGCCGTCCACGTAGAACGCGTACTTCCTGATCCTAGCCCTTATCCTGGGAGCCACGAACCTAGGCCTCAGAGACACGTGGATGGCCTCGCCGCAAGGTTTCAAGTACCTGTTCCTCGCCTCGTAGACCGACACCCGGAACCCCCTATAGGCGGCGAGGGCGGCGAAAGCGGAGCCCGCCACCCCTGCGCCCAGCACCACTATTCTGCGCGTGTCTCCAGCCATCCTCTCCAAGCCCACCACTATGGATGCATGCGCCCCGGGGCCCAAAATATATTCATGCCCACACCAAGTATCCGGCAGGATCCGCCATGGCCAGCCGCAGGGTAGCGGTGCTGCTTTACGACGACCCCCAGAACAAGTACAGCATAAACGCGCTGGTGGCGGCCCTCCAAAGGCACGGCTACCGTGGGAACCTCCACCTGGCTGCCACGGGCAGCGGGCTCCTGGACGCAGCTGCTAGGCTGAGGGAGAAGTACGACGTACTAGTGATCGGTATGAGCATGATGACAACCCAGCTGCCATCAAGGCTCGGCCTCATAGAGGAACTCAGGAAGGCCAAGGCCGTGAACACGCTTCTGGTGCTCGGAGGACCCCATGCCTCAGGAGACCCTGCGGGAACGATCCTCTCCCTAGGCTTCGACGTAGCCTTCCTGGGCGAGGCCGAGGAAACATTGCCCCGCCTCGTCGAGGCGCTGGAGGACGGCGACGATCTCTCCAGTGTTAGAGGTATTGTATACCAGTGCGGGGACCGCCTCGTATTCACAGGTAAGGACAGGCCGGTAGACCTCGACAGGTACCCGCCTTTCCCCTACTGGGAGAGGAGGTTCGGCCCCATAGAGATCACCCGCGGCTGCCCCTGGGGATGCAGGTACTGCCAGGTCCCCTACATGCACGGCGCCCTGCTGAGGCACAGGAGTGTCGAGGCGGTGGCAGAAGTGGCGGAGGCCTTTTACAGGGCCGGGATGAGGGATCTCCGCTTCATATCACCGGACTCCTTCGCCTACGGGGGCGACGGAAGGAGGCTGAACTTCGACGCCTTGGCGGAACTGGTGGAGACCCTCAACAGGCTAGCCCAGAAATATGGGGGAAGACTGTTCTTCGGCACCTTCCCCAGCGAGGTACGCCCAGAGTTCGTGACCGACGACACCATGAGGCTCATCAAGGGGAGGGTGGCCAACACATCGATAATCTTCGGCGCCCAGAGCGGCAGCGAGCGGATGCTCAAGCTGCTGGGCAGGGGCCATGGCGTCGAGGCCGTCCTAGAGGCCGTGGAGACCGCCAAGAGACACGGCTTCAGGAGCGACGTCGACTTCATCTTCGGCCTACCAGGCGAGACGAGGGAGGACATAGAGGCTAGCCTAGCCCTCGCCGAGAAGCTCGTCGCCATGGGCGCCAGGATACACGCACACACATTCCTACCCCTACCCGGCTCACCCCTAGCCGACGCGCCGCCCGGAAAAATACCCGGGTGGGCCAAGAAGAGGCTCTACCGCCTCATAGGCCTGGGAGGCCTCTACGGCCAGTGGGAGCAGCAGGAAAAGCTAGCCCAAACCATAGCCGAGCTCAGGGGGAAGGGGATCATACTGGGCAGGCGGGGATGGAGGCTCATCAGAGCCGGATGTTAACAAAGCGAAACAACCCGCACATTAATGGCATGACATTTAACCACGATAATAACCTGTACTCTGCGGGTGGGCGGAGCAATGATCTCAGGAACCCATATAGATGTGGTCGAAAGGGAAGCTAAACAACAAACACTCGAAGAACTCGAAAAGAAGGCAGAGAAACTAAGCAGGAAGGTAAGACACATACCCGACGAAGAGGTAGCGAAGCATATTCGTGAAGACCGGGACACCAGATGACCCACGGACTATATTTATTCAGTGCCTCGCTGCCCGGAGAGGAGGTAAACTCTTGCTCCGCTGCGGTCCTCCCAGCGAACAAGCCCCTTGGCAACTAGGTAGTTGAGGTGCGATATGGTTTCGGCGAAGGCAAAGTACTGATCCATGGGCGGCATCTCGTCCCACGAGGCGTAATCGACGTTCCACTTAACCCTGGACGCTATGTCGAGGGCTGTGCGGGGCCCCTCCCTGAGCAGTTTGAGCATTTCGCGAAGCCTCTCCTCGTGGTGCCTCCTCAGCTCCCTTATCCTGGCCCTGTGGTCCCTGTAGACCTCCTCGTGGCCAGGCAGCACGAGGCTGGCATCCAGCCTCTCCAGCTTGTCGAGGCTGGCCAGGTACCTGGCCAGGGGGTTGTCCTCCGGGGTTAGGGGAGAGACCTGGGGCGTGGTTTTGGGTAGGAGGTGGTCGCCCACCACTAGGACCCCGTGGTCCGGGTCGTGGAGCACAACGTGTCCGGGACTGTGGCCCGAGACCACGTAGACGTTGAAGGAGTAGCGTCCCGCCTCAACAGTGTCGCCTTCCCTCAAGACGCAGGAGACGGAGCGGGGCAGGACCTCGGTGTACAGCCTCCTGACGCCGGGCACCGGGTACTCGTCGCCGATGCTGGCCATCATCCCCCTCACCACCTCCTCCGGTATACCCTGCATGGCCAGGACGCGGGCCACTTTGTCCATGTAGCCCTGGAACCCTCCCTCCTTCAGTATGCTGCACTCCTCTGCACCCATTTTTACGGGTGCACCCCGGCACTCCGCCACTATCCCGGCGAGGCCTATGTGGTCGATATGAGAGTGGGTCGCCAGGACCTCATCAATATCGGCCGGCCTGAAGCCCAGCTCCCCCAGCTCGGCGAGGAGGGACTCCAGGGCGCCGAGGGAGTAGAGCCCCATGTCTATTAGGAGGCTCCTGTCACCCGCCACGAGATAGGCGTTCAGCACGGGCGGCTTGAAGCGGGGAAGCCTGACCCTGAGCAGGTAGAGGTCCTTGGCAAGCTTCTCGGGCACCCTGTGCGCACCGATCCAGGGGATGGGCGGGTGAGTATAATTCGTTTTCGAACTCGTGGAGCCTATGCTTTTAATTATGCGTGTAAATCTCTAGGTAACGTGGTGCACCCGTTGAAGAGAATTATCGATGCCGGCGCCGCGGGGCTCACCTGGGACGCGGTGAGGGACCCCATCTACGACTACGTGGAGTACAACAAGGAGGTGGAGGCCAGGATAATAGATACCAGGGTGTTCCAGAGGCTGAGGAGGATAAGGCAGCTCCAGCTCGCCTACCTTGTCTACCCGGGAGCCGACCACACTAGGTTCCAGCACAGCCTGGGCGTCATGCACCTCGCCGGCGTTTTCGCGTCCCACCTGGTGAGCGACCTGGCCACGCTGGTGGGGCCGGAGGCCCTGGAGGGATTCGAGCCCCACGTCCTGGTGGAGGCGGCCCGGATAGCGGGGCTCCTCCACGACCTGGGCCACGGCCCCTTCAGCCACGCCTTCGAGGACGCCATACTGAAGAACAATAGGGGGTTGGAGGAGAAGGGCCTAGGCGACCATGAGAGGATAGGGCTGGTCCTCATAGAGCACACCGAGGTCTCCAGGGTCCTCAGGGATGCGGAGGAGAAGCATGGCATGCCTCACCTGGGCGAGCTGGTGGTGAAGCTCCTCGGCGTGGATGAGCCGGGCGAGAAGGTGATCAGGCTTCTCCGCAAGGTGGTTAAGGCCTGGGTGTATCCGGCGGATGTGATGGATTTCCTGATGAGGGACAGCTACTATGCGGGAACCAAGGAGTACGGCGTCATAGACTATCAGAGGCTGATAAGGAACACCCACCCCTACCCCGAGCTGGGCAAGCACGACGAGGTGGTGCTGGAGAGGAAGGCCCTCGGAGCCCTGCGGAGCTACCTTTACAGCAGGGTGTCCATGTACGAGCACGTGTACCTCCACCCCGTGGGCGTCGCCTTCAGCAGGCTCCTCGTCGACGTGCTCAGGGGAGGCGACGAGGCCCTAGGCCTGACCGAGGCGGTTGAGAGGCTCGCCGAGGGGGACCCCGACCCCTACATAAGGCTCGACGACTGGAGGGTAATGGTGTTGCTCGAGGAGAGGAGGGACCAGCTGGACCCCGAGATAGCCGAGAAGGTGATGTGCCTGGTGGAGAGGAGGAACCCGTGGAAGAGGATCGGTAGGGAGAGCAGGATACCCCTCCTCACCGGTGAGGGCGGCCCCCAGCCCCTAGCCCTGGCCCTCAAGTACCACAAGGACTGGAGAAGGGATCTGGAGGAGAGGCTACGCCAGGAGGCCCGCAGCATCATAGGGGATGCCGCCAGCGACATCTGGGTGATGAGCCATGTCCTTTACCCGGCCCCCCTGGCGAGTCTCAGCAGGACCTACCCGCTCTACGAGGCCAAGTTCATCCGCGGCGAGCTTGCCGAGGCCAGGAGGCTCAACATATACGAGTTCATGGTCCGCGAAGGCCTCGTGCCCAGCATAGTGGTGAGGGCCTACGCGCCCCGGAGCAACATAGACAGCAGGGAGACCCTGGCAAGGCTCAGCGAGATCTTCGACCACACGGTCACCGACTTCTTCAGCATAAGGAGCCTCGCAGGAGGCATCACCCTCTAGCACCAGAGGGTGCAGCTAGTTGGAGGAGACTGTAAGGGAGCGTATCGTCCGCCTCCTCGAGGAGGCGGGCCACCCACTCAGCGCCGAGGAAATCGCGGCCCTCCTAGGCCTCGACCCCCGTACAGGGGCCAAAGAAGTTTACACGCACCTCAGCCACGTGGCTAGAACCGTGTGGAGGAGGAGCGGAGGCCGAAAACAGGTGTTCATGGAGCCCCCAAGCTGCAGGGCCTGCGGCTACGTGTTCAAAAGCCTCAACAAACCAAGGAGACCCAGCAAATGTCCCCGATGCGGGAGCCAGAGAATAGATCCTCCCAGGTTCATAATAATGGAAGTATAGGGAGGTTTAACGGTTATAGGAACGACACACCATATTATTGTTACAGGTGACTAGACGTGTCCGAGGTCAAGCTCCACGTAGTAGACATACCGGTCCCCGAGGGCACCAACGTGATCATAGGGCACAGCCACTTCATAAAGACTGTGGAGGACCTCTACGAAGCCCTGGTAACCAGCTCCACCAGCATCAAGTTCGGCATAGGGTTCTGCGAGGCCAGCCAGAAGCGCCTAGTAAGGCACGACGGCAACGACGAGGAACTCGAGAAGCTGGCAGCCGAGGTCGCCCTCAAGGTCGGCGCAGGCCACTTCTTCGTCATATACATCAAGGACGCCTGGCCCATAAACGTGCTCAACGCCCTAAAACAGGTACAGGAAGTCGTCACAATCTACGCCGCCACCGCCAACCCCCTCCAAGTCATAGTAGCCGAGACCAGCCAGGGCAGGGGAGTCCTAGGCGTGGTGGACGGCTACACGCCTGTGGGCATAGAGGGCCCCGAGGACGTGAAGGAGAGGAAGGAGTTCCTGAGAAAGATTGGGTACAAGAGGTAACCCTTGAGGGCCAACTGTTTTTACCATACACTCCTATATTCTAACGGTGCCCGGCTTGGCGAGGATAATCATACACACCCGGGGAAGCCCCCTGGTCCACCGTACACCAAAGGGCGACGTGGTCGTTATCTGTATGTGTGGGCTGAGCGGCAACTACCCCTTCTGCGACGGCAGTCACCTCAAGACGGATGGCGAAAAGGGCGGAGCCGTATACATCTACGATTCCTCCGGCAGGAGGAGAGGCCGAGCAGTAAAGGTGGAGATGGAGGAGGGAGTCGTCGACCTCGAGGATCTAGTAGCCGTCTAGGGCAGCGCTACTTTCTTAATCCCAACCACACATCTAGCCCCGGTGACCTGCTTGCTGGAGGTCATAGTTGGCCCCATGTTCGCCGGCAAGACAAGTGAGCTTATCAGGAGGGTTGAGAGGGACAGGTATGCCAAGAAGAGGGTGAGCGTGTTCAAGCCTTCCCTCGACACCAGGTATAGTGCGACACACGTGCATACCCATAACGGACTCTCATACCCCGCCTACATCGTGCCAGCGTCGAAGGAGGGTGTGGAGGAGATCGTGGAGAAGACCCTGGAGGAGGGCTACGAGACCATAGGGGTGGACGAGGCCCAGTTCTTCCCCCTCGACCTGGTGGACGCCCTCGACACATTAGCGGCGAGGGGCGTGAGAGTCATTGTGGCCGGCCTGAACCTGGACTTCAGGGGCGAGCCCTTCGAGACAGTGAAAGAACTCCTCGCCAGGGCTGACCATATAACCTATCTTACGGCCGTCTGCACCGTGTGCGGCGGCGAGGCGACGAGGACGCAGAGGCTCATCGACGGCAGGCCGGCGCCCTACGATAGCCCCAGGATATTGGTGGGTGGGAAAGAGGCGTATGAGGCCAGGTGTAGGAGGCACCACGAGGTGCCGGGCAGGCCTACTTCTTAGCGGAGGACAGTATGTCCTCCACTGCCCTGGCTATCCTCCTGGTGCCCTCCTCGATGTCCTCGAAGCTGGAGGCGTAGCTGAACCTCAGGAACCCTTCGCCAGCCTTGTCGGGGAACGCCGTGCCGGGCAGCACCACGACTCCGTATTCCTCCAGCAGCTTGGTGGCAAGGTCCTTGCTGGTCATCCCCGCCTCATCAAGGAGCTTCTTGACTCTGGGGAACATGTAGAAGGCGCCCAGCGGCTTCCACACCTCGAAGCCCGGTATCCTGCTTAGCCTGTCGTGCAGCATGTCCCTGCGCCGCTTGAATATCTCCACCATCTCCCGGACGGGCTCCCAGGGCCCCTTGTAGGCCGCGACTATGGCCTTCTGGGCGAAGCTGGTGGCACAGCTGTAGATGTTGACGGCCAGCTCGGCCATCTTCCCCATGATCTCCCTGCGGGCCACCAGGTAGCCGAGCCTCCACCCAGTCATGGCGAAGGTCTTGCTGAGCCCGTTGATGTACACCACTGTGTCCCGCCAAGCCGGGTCCTGGAGCACGCTCCTGAACTCGGCGTCGTATACGAAGTTGTCGTAAATCTCGTCGGCCAGCAGGATCAAGCCCCTCTCCCTGGCCAGGTCGAGGAGCTCCATGACCTGCTTGGGGCTGAAGAGGGCGCCTGTGGGGTTCTGGGGGTTGTTGAGCACTATCATCCTGGTCCTCTCGGTGAGAGCCTCCTCAACCCAGCCCAGGTTTATCTTGAAGCCCTCCGACGGGCCGTGCCACTCTATCGGCACGTAGACGGGCCTGGCGTGGAGCGCCTTGGCTATCTGGGCGTAGGCCGGGTAGCTGGGCTCCAGGACTATGACCTCGTCGCCGGGCCTCAGGAAGGCCAGCATCCCCGTGAATATGGCGCCCTTGGCGCCGGGGGCTATCAGGACCTCGTCGGGCGAGACGCTGGCCCCGTACCGCTGGTTCAAATAGTCGGCGACCGCCTCCCGGGCCTCCGCTATACCAGCTGTGGGCGTGTAGCCTGTGAAGCCCTCCTCCAGGGCCTTGGCGGCAGCCTCCTTGATGTGGGCCGGGGTGTCGAAGTCGGGCTGCCCTATGCCGAAGCTTACTATGCTCATACCCTGCCTCTCCAGCTCCTTGGCCCTGGCAAGATACGTGAACGCGGATTCTCCCTCAACCTCCAAGATGTGGGGGGCTAGGCTGAGTGTAGGGGGATTCGACACAACTCTCCACCTCTAACTGTTAATGGTTCTCCTGACCATTAAAACGGATAACTGATATATAAGCAGTAGCTCATAGCTGGCGGTCGTTAGGGGTGGAGTCCGGTCACCCCCTCCCAGGGGGATGGGAGGGTCTCTATTGGAGTCTCAGCTCATCCCACATAAACCTGTGAGGCTAAGGCGAATAAGGGTTGCCGCAGCCCTACCTCTTCTTCCCGCGCTTCCTCCTCTTCCTCTTCTTCCCGCCCTTCTTACTGGTCTTGCTCTGCTTCTTCCTCTTCTTCCTGTATCGGCGGGTCCCCTTCTTCCGGGCCTCCTCGGCCCTGGGCTTGGCCGGTTTGAGCTCCGAGGGGAGTATTATTCTCTGCCCGTCCTCTAGGTCGAGGACTATGAGGTCCCAGGGCTTCTCAGCCTCTATGACCCCCTCGTAGACGTAGAACTCCAGGTGGGCGGGGACCTCGTACCAGTCCAGGTCCTCCAGCTTCTCCATCTTCTCGTCGGCCCAGGCGACGCCCACCCTTAGGAGCCTGGAAGGCTTGGGGTAGAGCAGGATCCGGGCCTCGCTGTAGCTCCCGTCGCCGTCCAGCGCCGCCGCCCCTATCCCCACAGCCTCTGTCTCGACGAAGCCCCCTATGCTCTTCACGGCCCTGTATGTCCTGTTGGAGGCCACGTTGTAGAGGCTGTGGATGAGCTTGATCCTGTCCTTCTTCTCCCGCACCCTGGTTTCGCCCCAGGACTCGTCCTCGACGACCAGCCCTCTAACCGAGATGGGGCCCAGTCTGAGAACGTGGGGGCGGAGAACCCTTGTCCTCAGCAGCACCTTCAACTCCTAGGCACCCAGAGGTATAGGAACAACTACTGATAGATAAAATGTTCCGCCCAGGACGCTGGAGCTAGGGGGCGACGAACTTCAGCATCCTGATCGTGTACTCGAACTCTTCCTCAAGCAGCTGCTTTATCTCGTCGTAGTGCTTCCTCAGCAGGTGCAGGTAGAGCCCCCTATACGTGAAGGGGCCGTGCCCGCACAGGCTGCACCTTGGCAGGCCGCGGCTCTCGTGTACCAGGCTCTCAGCAATCCTGTCGCCCACCTCCACGGCGACCCTGGCCATCTGCACGCCAGCTATGGCCTCCAGCTTCCTGGTGGACGCGTTCATCCTGGTGGCCTTCCTGGCCGTATATTCCACCAGCATCTCCAGCAGGTAGTCCTTCGCCACCATGCGGTCAGCCCCGTAACTATTTCCTTACACGCTATTTACCATTTAAACCTGGGTGCCGGACCCCCTCCTCCTAGGATACTGGGCCACCGCCGATACGAGGGCTGCGAGGGAGAGGGCTTGGGAGGCGAGGAGGGGCTTGGAGACGTCGGGTATCCGGGGCTCGTACACCGCCGAGACGTAGACCGTCGAGCCGCCTAGGATCGCTGGCGCCGAGATAACCAGCGTCCCCGGACTTTCCAGCCTGACGTAAAACCCTGTGGACGAGTTGGTAAGTGTGTCGTTGAGCCAGCCCCTTAGCTGTACCCCCGCCACACCCTCAACCGAGATCAGTAGATAATACTTGCCCCGGGGGATCTCTATGGACCTCACCCCGGCCACCTCGTACTTGAACGTATAGCTCCGGTTCTCTACACCCAGCCAGAGGCCCAGCACCGCGTAGGCCGCAGCCAGGACGGCCAGTACGACCAGGGCCAGAGTGACCAGGCTCCCCGACCGGAGAGCCAGAACCAGGGCAACGGCAGAGATCAACGCGGAGAGAACGGCTGCCAAGACGGGGCCTGAGAACACCAGGACGCCTATAGCTGGCTTGCTAGAGTATACGGTGCGGGGCTCCAGGGGTACAGGGTCCGCAGGGTAGGTGGAGACCACGGGAGGCACGCCGTAGCCGGGGCCCGGCGAGCCGGCCACAGAGGCTACGAGTATGTAGTCCCGGTAGCCTGGCGGCAGTTCGCGGGGCCCGTCGATAACCATGGTGACACTGCTGGAGGGAGGGAACACCGAGAGCGTGAAGACTGCTGCAACAAGCAGGGCAACGGCGAGCCATGCACCCCTTCCCTGGATCCCCAAAGCCCGGCACCCCTAGGCAACTATCCCCTGAAACCCTATATAAGTGGGGAGGGAGAAACAACCTGGCGAGGGATGACGGGGAAATCCGGGTCTGAGCCTTCCCAAGGAGTGATGACTCCTAGTCCAGGGGACCTCAGCCCGCCAGGGCTCTAGACAGGTCCTCCACTATGTCCTCCGGATCCTCAAGCCCCACGGCGACTCTGAGAAGACCGTCAGTTATGCCCAGCCTCAGCCTCTCGGCTGGAGGCAGGTCCCTGTGGGAGCTGCTGGCCGGATGTATTATCAGCGTGCTGGGCGCGCCTAAGCTGGGTGCCGGGCGTATCAGCCTGACCCTAGACATAACCCTGAGGGCCTCCTCGCCCCCTCCCCTAACCTCGAAGCTCACGACGCCCCCGTAGCCCCCGGCCAGTAGCCTCCTGGCCGTGGAGTGGTCGGGGTGGCTGGGGAGGCCAGGATAGTAGACCCTCGTGACCCTGGGGTGGTCCTCCAGGTACTCGGCCACCGCCCTGGCGTTCTCGCAGTGCCTCCTAACCCTGAGGTGGATGGTTTTGAGCCCCCTGAGGGCCAGGTAGGCCTCGAAGGGGCCTAGCTGGGAGCCCAGCACTTTCCTCCACTCCCACACCACTTCAATCCTGTGCGAGGCCCCGGCAGCGATTCCTGCCACAACGTCGTTGTGGCCTGAGAGATACTTGGTTGCGCTGTGGATGACGATGTCGGCTCCCAGCTCCAGGGGCCTGAGGAGCACAGGTGTGGCGAAGGTGTTGTCAACCACCAGCATGCCGCCCTTCTCGGAGACTATCCTGACTATCTCGTCGAGAGGGGGGACGTGGAGCAGTGGGTTCGTTATGGTCTCAACCATGACTAGGTCGGCGCGGGACGCCTCCTCCAGGAACTCGTCCCAGGGCGGCCCGGCTAGCACGAGGGAGGCGCCGAGCCTGGAGGCGAGCTTCTCGGCCAGGGCCCGCGTAACGCCGTAGACTTCGCGGGGCATCAGGATCCTGGCACCCCTCCCGGCGAAGCCTAGGATTGTGGCTGCAATGGCCGCCATCCCGCTGGAGAACGCGACAGCGTCATCACTACCCTCGAGGAGGGCTACATGCCTCTCCAGCCAGTGGACTGTGGGGTTGTCCTCCCTAGAGTATTTCAGCATCCTGCCCCTAGGCGTGAAGGGTTTCTCTCCGAACCTATAGGTAGCCGACACGTGGATCGGAGGCTCCAGGGACCCTGTATAGGGGTCAAACCTCCAGTCCCCGTGCACGCTGATGGTGTCCCTCCGCATCTCGAGCCCTGCAATTACCCCGGATACACTAGGTTATTAAAGTAGTGATAACCCCAAGTTATCCAATATGACTCCGAAAACTTTACCACAAAGACCGCCACACCCATGCATGGTGCCACTATTGCCCGGGCTCGCGGACCTCGTGAAAAAGGCCGCACACGCCATATATAGGGGCTTCTCCGAGCACAGGGCCTATAGCCTCCTGAAAACAATAACCACCCACCACAGGATACAGGGCTCACCCGGCATGAGGGAGGCCCGCGACCTGGTGGCCGATTGGCTGGAGAGCCAGGGACTAGCGGTGGAGCGGGGTGAGGCAACCCATGTGGACGGCTACGGAATGCCACGCCTCGTCGAGTGGCGCCTGATAGGGGGCCGTCTCGAACTGGTGAGCCCCCGGAGGGAGGTGCTCCACACTACCCTGGAGTCACCCCTCCTAGTGGTGGGCCACAGCCCGTCCGGCGAGGCCGAGGCACCTCTCCTAGACGTAGGCAGGGGTCTTGGAAGCAACATGTACAGGAAGGCCGAGGGGAGGATCCTGCTGAGTAGCGGGCCCCTCGGAACGGTTTACCGTAAAGCTGTGGAGGCCGGGGCCGTTGCCCTCATAATGTACTCCCTCAGGCCCCCGCCCAAGGCTTTCCCCTACATGGCTCTCTTCCTAACCCCCGA
>WAQK01000077.1 GCA_015520265.1 Pyrodictiaceae archaeon
CACTTCACCCCTCGTTGCTTCTCTAATAGGGTGAGGTACCCTGGTATTAACCTTACCGGTACGCCGAGGCCAGGGATTCGAGCTGACGTGATACCTCCTCGATGCGTTCCAGCATGGTGTCGCCGGAGAGGGGGCTCGGGATCCTGATTAGGGGGATCCCGTACCGCTGGGCCAGCCCTGCGGCCCAGGCCTCTATCGACGCCTGCTCACCCTCCACCACAACGATCAGATCCACCCTCCCGCTGGCCACAGCCTCCTCAACCAGCTCCATGCTCCGCGTCGTGGGAGGGGATTCGTGCTCCTCCACTAGCAGGTATCTGACCTTCACCCCGGCCCACTCAACGGCGTACTGTGCTAGAGGTGAGGTCGCCGCGGCAACGACCTTAATTCTGGGCGTCCTGTTGACAATGTCCTCTACCCGCCCGATTATCTGCTGGGCCTTCTCCAGGTAGTGTTCGGCACAGTCCGGCCTAGTCTCGGCGAGGAGGCGGGCCAGGGCCTCTATGAACACCTTGTAGTTTACGGGATCGTAGAGGACGGCATGGTAGTTGGGGCCGCCGGTAACCGGGTTGATCCGCACCCTTACACCCTCGAGTCTCAGCACGTCGAGAAGCTCTTCTCCAAGCTCTCCCTCATCGTGAAGCCTCCTTATCACGTTCTCAAAGGGCGTGTGTCCGGAGGAGACTATTAGGCGGGCCGCTTTGAGCTTCTCTAAACCCTCCACGGTTATCTGGTACTCGTGGGGATCCGTTCCTGGCGGTACCAAGACCTCCAGTTTGTCACCGCTACATAGTAGTTGCTCTACGTCGGGGGCTAGGGCCGGATAGGTGACCACCACAGCTCCGCCCCGAGGGCTTGACCCCGAGACGGATAGCAGTAGCGCCAGTAGTAGCGCGACCACGGTTATGGAGGCGAAGGCCGCTGGAGGTCTCAGGGCGCTACACCGTTTAGTGGAGAGTTGTGGGACCTAAAAAATCTGTGCACAGATATATAAGCTGCTGGGGGGATCTGTGCATAGCGGTGTGCGGGGTGTCTAGCAGGATAGAGCTGCGGGATGTAGAGGTGGAGATTGGGGGAGAAATAATTATACCCAGGGTTTCGCTGAAGCTGGAGGGGCCGGGCCTGGTCACGGTTATAGGGCCCAACGGGTCCGGCAAAACCACGCTTTTCCGCACAATAATGGGCCTCATCAAGCCAGTTCGCGGCAGGGTGCTTGTCAACGGCAGGGATGTGACCGGGAACCCGGAGACCGCTGGCAGGCATATCGGCTACGTGCCTCAGCTCTCAGCCTTCAACAGCGAATTCCCCATAACGGCGAGGGAGCTGGTGGAGTCCTCCCTCTCCCTCAGGCTGAAGCCCCCGAGGCTACGCACTCCACCGGAGATAAGGAGGGCAGCTGCTGAGGCGCTCGAGGCTGTGGGCGCCTCGGATTACGCGGACAAGCCCATAAGCAGGCTCAGTGGCGGGCAGCTCCAGAGGGTTCTCATAGCCCGTGCACTGGTCTGGGACCCGCCAATACTGCTCCTAGATGAGCCGGTGTCTGCCATAGACCCGGCTGGGAAGATGGAGGTGATAGAACTAATAGCTAAGCTCTCCACACGTAAATTGGTTGTGGTGGCGAGCCACGACCCCGGCGTCTATGCCAGGCATTCCAAGCTAATAGTGGTGGTCAATAGGGGCGTGAGGCTTGCGGGGCCGCCTAGCGAGGTTCTCGACCCCAGGAAGCTGGCCGAGGTCTACGGCGACTCAGTCATACTGGTGGAGAAGTGTGTCCACCTGGTGGATAGCCATGCTGCTTGAGCCCCGCTGGTTTGTGGTGGTTGGCGCTGCAGCCCTTGCCTATGGCTCCCTTAGCCCCGTCGTGTCTGCTAGGCGTCTCCAGTTCCTGGCGGCATCCCTGCCTCACGGCGCCCTCCTCGCGACGGTTCTAGGGATCCCGCTGTCGAGTATTACGGGCCTACCGCCCAGCCTGTGTGCTCTCGCTGTTGGGATACCTCTGACTTATATGGTCGTTATCCTCGTTAGACGTGGTGTGCCTGAGGAGACTGCTACCTCGGTTTTCGTCTCCTTCACGGCATCGGCCAGCATAGCAGCCATATACTTGGTGCTCACGAGGTACCCTTCCGAGACCAGTCTTTGGTCCTACATTATAGGGGATCCCCTCCTAGTAACCTGGAGGGACACCGCCTACGCTGCGGCTGTCAGCGCGATGGTTATAGCTATGACTCTACCCTTTATGAGGGAACACGTACTGCTAGGGCTTGACAGGGATTCCGCCAGGCTCACAGGGCTCAGGGCATCCCTCTACGACTACATGGCTTACACGGCTCTAGCTCTAGCGGCTATAGGTCTTATCAGGGTGGTGGGATTCGTCCTGGAGCATGTACTCATACTACTCCCTGCGGCTGTTGCTACTAATTTCTCGAAGAGCGGGGCCGAGACCGTTTACAACTCTGTC
>WAQK01000078.1 GCA_015520265.1 Pyrodictiaceae archaeon
ACGTAGGGGACGAAGAGCGGTATGGTAAGGATGGTTGACAGCCTCTGCCAGACGGGGGGCCTCCTTATAGTGAGATACACGGCGAACAGGTAACCTGCCACCACGCTGATAACAGTGGATATAGCGCTGATGTATATAGTGAAGAACAGTGACTCCAGGGACGGGCTGTCCGGGTTAAGGAACTCCCGGTAGCCCTCCAGGGTAACGTTGAAGCCTCCCCCGTCGACTAGCTCGAAGATCGACGTACCGAAGGAGCCCAGAACGATGTTGGCCAGGGGGAGGAAAACCATGAAGGCTAGGAACAGGTAGAGGGGTGCGAGAAAAAATACTGTTATCAGGTCGGGTTTCCGGGGCATCCTCTCGCCCCCTACCTCCTCGCCACCTCGTCGACCCAGGTCTGCATCATGTAGAACATGTAGTCGGCGTGCCTGTACCAGAGCGGGCCGAACTTCCTCCAGGTTATCAGGTCCTTGTAGGGCTCGTTGATGGGCCACCAGGGCTGGTTCTTAACGTCGTCGGGAACCAGGTTCCAGGCCTTGGTCACAGCGGGGTAGGCGCCGATCTCCTGGGGTATCAGCGCCTGCACCTCGTCGGATAGGAGGAAGTTGATGAAGACCAGCGCTGCGGCTTTGTGGGGCGCGTTGTAGGGTATGAAGACGCCGTCGAAGGGGCCGGGCATCGTTGGCTCAGGTATGTACATGCCGACCCAGTTGGGATCCAGCCTGCCGGTCTTCACCTCCTGCATGGTGATGGAGATCCACATCGGTATCAGTGTCACCTCACCAGCCTCGAAGAGCTCTATGGTGGCCTTGTTGCCCTGCGGGTAGTTGCCGGGCTGGTACATGTACTTCTCCAGCTCGTTCAGGTACTCCCAGAACGTCATGCCGTACTTGCCGGGAGAGTAGAAGATGTCATGGGCCCTCTGTTCGTCGAACTCGGCGAAAGCGAAGGTGTCGTAGCCGTAGAACCACTCGGCCAGGCCTATGAGGAAGGTGTGGCCGCTGCCGCCCTTGTTGGGGTCACAGTAGGTGAACTGGCCGGGGTGGTTCTTCACCCAGTCTAGGAGCTCGTCGAAGGACTTGGGCAGGTCGTCTGGATAGGTGTACATGTCCTTGCGGTAGAGGAAGCCAACCCACCACGCCAGTATGGGCAGGTGCCTGCCGTTGGTCGGGTACATGTCGTGGAAATACCTGGCCACGAAGGGTATGCCCTTAGCGTTGGGCACGATCTCGGCCAGGTTGACGTCCCAGACAGCGCCAGCCTCGTAGGCCATGGCGAAGGGCTTGGACCAGGCCAGCACGAGGTCGATGTCGCCGACCTCCTTGCCAGCCTCCTTCTCGCTGATTATCTTCTGCACAGTGTCGAACCAGCTTCCATGCACGTATTCTACCTCTATGCCGTACTTCTCCTTGAACATCTCTGCGAGCCTGGTGAAGAAGTCCCTCTCATAGGTGCTACCGAAACCGTACCAGACAACCTTGCCCTCCTTCTTGGCCATCTGGACTATCTGGTCCCAGGTCAGCGAGTAGACGTTCCTCTCGTTGAGCTCCTGGGGGAGCTCCGGCATTACCGTTTGGGTCACCGTGGTGGTGACTGTTCCTCCACCCACGGTGGTTGTCACGGTGGTTGTGATAACCTTGCCGGGGGCTGCGAGGAAGCCCACGGAGAGCCCGACTATCAGGGCGACGAGTATCATGGCCAGGACTTTCGACTCCAACATTGTACACCCCTTAAACACTTTGCTATTATGGTTCGATACTATACAATAAATAATTTATGATGACAAATACATAGCAATGGCTCGGATTTGGAAAAAACCAACTATTTGGAGGCTGTAGGTTCGACTATCGTTACATTACGGTCTCACGACTCTCTTAAAATACCGGGAGATCCGATCATCTAGACTGTGAGCTCGGATGGCCGGAATCCTCATCCTGGGCGCAGGAGCTATGGGCGCGGCACTCACCGTGCCAGCCGCTGAGAACAACAATGAGGTCGGCCTATGGTTCACAGAGTACGATTTGGGCATTTATGAGGCCTTGAGGAGGGGCGAGCCACACCCCAGGATCAGGGTCAGGCTCCCCAGTAGCGTCAGGCTGTACAGGCCGGAGGAGTTCGACGAGGCGGTCGAAGCTGCCGACCTACTGATACTGGCTGTGAGCTCGCAGGGTGTATACCCTGTGTCTAGAATGCTTAGCAGGGCCATGTCCGGCAGGGATGTGCCCGTAGCGGTGGTGTCCAAGGGGATAGAGCTTGTCGAGGGCGAGCCCATGACTATGGCCGAGGTCGTCGCCAAGTACTCGGGCACCCGCAGGGTGGTTTACGTGTCAGGCCCCTCCCTGGCGGCTGAGCTGGCGGCCAGGAGGCCCACCTTCACAGTATACTCCTCGGAGGACAGGGTCTATGCCGAGGGTTTCAGGGAGGTCATGGAGACCAGCTACTACAGGATAAGCGTGTCCGACGACGTTCTGGGCGCTAGCCTGTCGGCTGCACTAAAAAACCCCTACGCCATAGCCTATGGCATTATTGACGGTATGGAGGGCGGCGGATACAATAACCTGAAGGCGGCGCTCGTAGCCCACATACTTGGAGAGATGGCCGGAATAGTGGAAAGGCTAGGAGGCAGGAGGGAGACGGTCTACGGATTATCGGGGATAGGTGATGTATATGTGACCATGATGGGCGGTAGGAACAGCATGTTTGGTAGACTCATAGGCTCCGGCCTAACGGTCGGGGAGGCGCTGAGGGAGATGGAAAGGAGAGGTGTCGGTGTGGTGGAGGGGTACAGGAACTCCGAGACCCTCATACGCTACCTAGAGGCCCGCGGCCTTGGACGGGGCGACGCGCCCATACTCTACACGGTGTACGAGATACTCCACAAGGGCGCACCGAAGGAGGTCCTCATCAAAACTCTTACCTCCCTAAAATCATAGCCGAATAGGGTGGTGGAGGTGCCGGTGGAGCAGTGCTCGTGGCTTGTAGAGGAGGAGCACCCAGGCGTGACCCTGTATAGGCACCCCTCAGCACCCATGTGGGTGGAGGTGGACGAGGAGAACGGGGTGGTCACCCTGTCCTACAGCGAGGACGAGTTGGAGGACTACATCTACGAACTCCTGGACAGCGGCGAAGACGCTAGAAGCGTGATCGAAGAGGCGCTCTCCGAACTCGAGTCCTGCGCGCGGCACCTGGCCAGGCAGAAGGGCTACGTGGTGGAGTCCATTACCAGAGTAATCAACGACGTTATGGATAAGCTGGAGGAGCTGGAAGAGGAGTAGCCTGTAGACACTGGGCCCACCCTAAACCCATGACGATATCTTTAAATACCATGCACCCCACCCCCCGGGACCCCGAGGGGGTGAGGAGCTTCGACAACCCCAACCTCAGAGCCCTTTACAGGCTACGATGCATCTCCTGCGGGCAGCTCCTAGAGCCCGACTTCTACACCTGGTTCTGCCCCGAGTGCGGAGGCCTCCTCGAGGTTCTCGTGGAGCCAGCTAACACGCCTGCGTGGGACAGGTGGAGAGCCAGGAATCCCGGGGTCTGGAGGTACAGGGAGGCGCTCCCTCCATGCAGGAGCCCGGTAACCTTGGGGGAGGGGTGGACCCCCCTGGTAAGGGCGGAGAGACTGGGCCCTAGGGTCTGGGTGAAGTTTGAGGGAAGCAACCCTACTGGCAGCTTCAAGGATCGTGGCATGACCGTAGGGGTCTCCGTGGCCCGGGAAGCCGGGGCCAGGCTGGTGGTGGCTGCCAGTACAGGGAACACCTCGGCCTCGCTGGCCGCCTACGCTGCTAGGGCGGGCCTCAAGAGCGCCGTTGTTCTGCCCAAGGGCAAGGTGGCTAAAGGGAAGCTGGTCCAAGCAGTACTCCACGGAGCCGCTGTGGTGGAGGTGGAAGGATCCTTCGACGACGCCTTGAAGGCTGTATTGGAGGCCTCCAGGAGCGGCGGTGTCTACCCTCTGAACTCCTTCAACCCTTGGAGGCTTGAAGGCCAGAAAACCCTGGCGTACGAGGTGGTGGAGCAGCTTGGAGGTGTGCCGGACTATGTCTTCGTACCTGTGGGTAACGGGGGCAATCTGGCCGCCATATGGAAGGGCTTCAGGGAGCTCTACGAGTGGGGCCTTATAGAGAGCCTGCCCAGCATGGTTGGTGTCCAGGCTGAGGGGGCTGCTCCGCTGGTCGAGGCGTGGAGGAGAGGCCTTGAGGAGCCACGATGGGTGGAGGAGCCTGAAACCGTCGCCACGGCGATAAGGATTGGGAGGCCCGTTAACTGGCCGAAAACCCTGAGAGCTGTCCGGGAGTCGAGGGGGTTTATGCTGGCTGTTGGAGACGACGAGATCCTGGAGGCGCAGAAGGGGATGGCGCGCCTGGCCGGCTTGGCCGTGGAGCCGGCGGCCGCAGCGCCCCTCGCAGGCCTGAAAAGGGCTTGGGAAGGCGGTCTCATCGGGGAGGGCGACAACGTGGTTCTGGTGGCAACGGGCCACGGGCTAAAGGACCCCGAGGCGGCCGTAGCTGCAGGAACGATCTTCCTGAGAGCCAATGGAGCCCTGGAGGCCTCCAGAATCCTGGTATCGATGGGGGAGGGGCGCGGATGACGGGTGCATGGGTTAGGGTCAGAGCCTACTCCAGCAGCGCCAACCTGGGCCCCGGGTTTGACGCTCTAGCAGTCGCACTGGATGCATTTTACGACGAGGTGGAGGCGAGGCTAGAGCCGGGCGCCAGAGGTGTATGGCTTGACGGCGTCAGCGGACCTCATGCCAGCGACGTGGACCTAGAGGCCAATACTGCTGTGGAGGCTGCACGAATACTACTGGCGCTGCTAGGCAGGGCGGAGGAGGGGGTCTCTCTGAGGATCTGGAAGGGTGTGCCGGTCTCACGCGGCCTTGGAAGTAGCGGCGCCAGCGCGGCGGCAGCCGTAGTTGCTGTTTCCAGGCTCCTTGGAACCTCGCCGGGCGCCGGGGTCCTCCTCGAGGCTGCTGGCCGCGGAGAGAGCGTTAGTGCTGGCACTTCCCACTACGATAACGTTGCTGCCAGCCTGCTGGGGGGCTTAGCTGTAGTAGTAGCTATGCCCCACGGCGTCAAGGCGTTATCCCTGCCTCTCGACGCCTGGTTCGTCGTAGTGGTTCCCCAAGTCCCCGCCCGGCGGGGGAAGACCGGTGTCATGAGGGGGGTTCTGCCGCGGCAAGTGGAGCTGGGTAGAGCTGTGGGTAACTGGCAGAAGCTGGCCATGCTAGTAGCTGCCCTGGTCAAGGGGGATTACAGGCTTGCGGGCGAGATGATGATGGGGGACAACATAGTGGAGCCTGTCAGGGCTCCCTTCGTACCCTGTTATGATAAGGTAAGGGAGGCCGCCGTCGAGGCCGGAGCCTTGGGCGTAGCTATAAGCGGAGCCGGCCCTTCCATGCTGGCCCTCGTGGAGGGGCCGGAGGCGGCGGAGCCTGTTGCAAGGGCTTTGGAGGAGGCGTACTCTTCATGCGGTCTCGAGGCAGCAGCTAAAGCTACACGGGTAGCCGGGCCAGCGGAGGTGGTTGGCGCCCACATTTAGGCCCCTAGATGATCTCTGCCATACCTTTATTAATCCCCCAAGACCCTTCCGCACCCGGAGAAACCTGGTGGGAAAAGCTTGACCTCGTGGTGGAGGCTCCCCCTAGATAAGGAGGAACCCAGAAGGAGGGTCACGTACAGGCACAACGTCTGGTGGATCCACGCGCCGGCACGGCAGGGTTGTAGCAACCGGTTCGGGATCCTCAGGAGGCTCGTACCCTTTAGGAGAAAGTGAGCCGCTGGTTCTACGTTGGGCGGAAACACCCTAATAATGGACGGCTCCGCCCAGTATCCAGGTGCCCAACCAGTGGATAGAGCCGTATCGGTACTGGCTGTCCTAACAGTTATCTTGGCATCATCAGTAGCGGCGTGGGGCCTCAGTCCGGCCAACGCCGCCGGGCTCGGGGTGGAGGAGGCTGTGCCAAGCGGCCTCCCATGGTACTTCGTAGCCATTTTCGGCGACAACCGTCCGGCCGACACTTCTTCTACCGAGCTGCCCAGACCCTTCCACGAGATCCTGGAAGAGCTCAGCGTGTCGAACCCCTTCGCCGTCATCGGGACAGGCGATCACACAGGGGAGGGTAGGCGGGACCAGATAGAGGTGTTCATCAACTCGGTTTCAAGGCTGAGCAATGTCTGGGTTGTAGCTGGAAACCACGACTATCGAGGCGATAGGGACTACTGGGCCGAGAACGTGGCCCCTGACTTCTACTATAGGGACGACATACCTGGCTGGAGGATAGTGTTCCTGAACTCGGAGGCCCGGCCCGCGGACATGCTTAGCTTCGCCAACGCCACCCTCAAGACCAGCAGACACAAGATCGTGGTGATCCACAGGCCCCTGGAGCCCTACGTCAACCACAATCTTGGTCCCCTGGTCAAGAATCTCCTTAAACAGATCCTAGAGGAGACCAACGTGTCGCTTGTCCTCCAGGGCCACTGGCACGGCTATGCCGAGGCGCGGGTCGGCGGGATACATTATGTTATAGTAGGCGGTGGCGGCGCGCCCCTCTACAGCTACGGCGACTATCCCAGCGTCTACAGCTACGCCTACTTGGTGATGTTTCCGAATGGAACCTACACACTGATACCCCTCTCCTTGGAAGGCGGGAACAGAGTAGATGTTGAGGGAGACACTGTTGTCGTGGAGAACACCAAGCTGGACGTCTATGGAAACCCGGCCACTGTGCCTGTCAGGGTTAGGGTAGAGACCGAGGACGGCCTGCTGAACATCGTGCTCCTAGCGCCTCCAGGCACTGTTGACCTCAGGCTGACAGGCAACGCGTGCAACCCTGTTGAGAGCAATGCGTCGCTCATCTACTACACATACTATGAGGGTAAGGCGCCCTGCACCGTGATAACCCCCACAACAACCACCACAACTACAACAACCACCACGTGGCACACGACTCGGCCGACCACAACAGCCACGACAACAACAGCCAGGCCCGCCGTCATCACGACTACAACTACGACAACTACAGCCACCACGGAGTCCGGAAGCACAGGGTATGGGTCAATGCTCCTCCCCGTTCTGTTGGCCGTAGCAGTCCTAGCTGCGGCATCCATTCTCAAGAGAAGGGGGTGACCAGCTCTGGGACTCCTGGCCGAAAAGCTTCTGGTCCCCGTGGATGTGGTGGTCGACTCTAGGGAGGCAGCAAAGGCGGGCAGGATAGTTGACGGGCTGCGCGCGGCAGGACTGGAGGTGGCAGTTGCGCATCTCTCTGCCGGCGACTACTACCTGCTGGCAGAGGAGGGCTCCAGCCCTCTCCTGGTGGAGAGGAAGACCGTGACAGACCTGCTCAATAGCATTAGGGACAACAGGCTGTGGAACCAGCTTAGACTCCTCAAAGAAGCAGCCGAGAAGGAGGGCGTGGATCTCGTCATAGTCCTAGAGGGATGGCTCGGCGCCGTGGAGAAGTACAGGTCGTGGAGAATCCAAGCAGTACTGAGGATCCTCGACGAGGTCCTCCTAGACTGGGGCGTACCCATATTGCCCTCTCCTAACACCCAGGCCACAGCCCGCTGGCTAGCCGCGAAGGCCAAGAGTCTTGGGCGGCGTGAGAGGAAGAGGCCGCCGAGGCTCAGGGTGGAGAAGAAGCCCCTCACACCTGCAGAGAGGGCCCTCTACGTGGCCGAGGGCCTCGCGGGGCCTGTGCTGGCCAGGAGGCTGCTCCGCCACTTCGGCACATTGAAGAGGCTGGCCAACGCCACGGTCGAGGAGCTGCTCAAGGTGGAGGGTATAGGCGAGAAGAGAGCCAAAGAGATCTACGAGGTGCTGAACACGCCGTACGAGGGCCAGCCCTAGTACAACCTAGTACAACATGGTTTTCCGTATCCACTCAGACCTAAACTTCTTGTTGGACGCCAGGTCCACGTGGACGGCCTTCCCAGCCAGTTTAGCGGCCATTCTCCGGGCCGCCCCGCTCTTCAGCATCGCCTCCGCACCAGCCCCTGCCAGGTTTCCTAGCTGAAGGAGGCGGCGGGCTCGGGGGACTAGTCCCAGCTCGGCAGCGTCCCTAGGGTCCACCGCTGTGCCCAGGCTCCCGGCCAGAACCACTGCCTCCAGATCGTCGGGCTTGAAGCCAGCCTCCTCCAGTAGCACCTGCCAGGCAGCATGGATGGCGGCCTTGGCCTTCTGGAACTCCCTCACGTCGAGC
Source organism: Pyrodictiaceae archaeon (assembly GCA_015520265.1). Taxonomy (GTDB): domain Archaea; phylum Thermoproteota; class Thermoprotei_A; order Sulfolobales; family WAQK01; genus WAQK01. Next base: position 8,201 of record WAQK01000078.1, read on the forward strand.
TGTGTGAAAACCAGGCCATCAGCGACACGGAGCACTCTGATACCCTCACTGTTTTTCTCGCCAATGCGGAGCCTGCCACCCCTATCCACCAGCCTCTTCCTGACAAGCTCGGCCATCAGGCTGAGCACGCCTGCACCCGTGAAGCCGCGGGGCTCGCTGCCGCCCAGCACTTCGAGCCGGGTTGCCCGCCCTTCCTCGTCCAGCTCCACCCTCACTACGCCGCCCAAGGCTCCCGTCATGCCGCTGGATACGTGGCCTTCTATGGCTGGTCCTGCAGGGGTTGATGCCACGTGGCATCTATTTCCGGCCACGAGGACTAGCTCGGTGTTGGTCCCCAGATCCATGAGGAGATAGGGTTTTGGTATTCCGAGGAGTTCGGAGGCCAACGTGGCTGCCAGTGCGTCACTCCCAACGAAGCCGGAGATCGGAGGCGGCACGTGAACCCACGTGTAGCGGAGGGCTCGGAGGCCCAGCCTTGGCGCGGGGCCTTCCACCGGGCTCCCCAAGATCGGGGCGTAGGGTGCGGTTGCCAGCGTGTCAACCCTGAGGCCCAGCAGCACGTGGATCATCGCGGCGTTGCCCACAACGACCATTCCGGCTATATCATGGACCGTGGCCCCGATCCTCGCGGCGAGGGTTGCAGCGAGCCTCTCTATGGCCCTAAGAGTGTCAGATCTCATACCATCCAGCAGGTCTTCCTCGATTATCCTGGTAAGCCTTGTAACCACGTCGGCCCCGTACCTGGTCTGAGGATTCTCCACGTACTCGTAGGCAAGTCTGCGCCCCGAAACCAGGTCCACCAGGTAGCCTGCAATCTTGCTGGTTCCCACATCTACTGCTAAGCCTAGGGAGGCGCTGGGCTCACCGCGCCTCGCACGGTAGACCAGGCCTAGATGGTTCACATAGTAGGAAGTTCTATCGCCGGGCCTGAGCCTGGAGAAAACCTCGACAGCCTCGGGGGATAAGCTGTGGCCCGAGAGCAGTGTTCTGGTGAGGGGTTCCGAGTTCCTGGGCTTCGGGAACTCCGTGGCAATAATGGTGGCGACCGGGCTCTCCACGGGCACATCCACTTCGGGCGCATCTATAAGAGCGGCCACGGCTTCGGGCTGCTGGACCAGCTCCACCTCAACGTCGCCCATCACTATGACCTGGCATGCGAGGCGGAGGCCGCGGGCCGTTACCCCCAGCTTCTCCTCCATCAGGCTGGGCGGCGAAGCCGTGCCTCTGACCCGGACCAGGCATTTGCCACAGTACCCGTAGCCCCCGCAGGGCAGCCTGAAGCCCGGCACACTCCTGGACAGGAGCTGGCCAAGATTCTCGCCAGCACCGGCTTCGAAGATCTTGGAGCCCAGCTTGACCCTGGCCACGTCGGCCCCCTCTCTCAGCGGCTCGTCGTGTTGGTGAGCATCTCTTCCAGCTCCTTGAGCTCCTGGAGGAGCTGCTGGAGCCTATCGATCTCCTCCTGTATCCTGCGCTGGAGCTCCTTTATTTTCTCCAGTGGCGTCTGGGGCACTGGCTGCGGCTGGCCGCTGGCCAGGAACCTGGCCAGGGTGGCGTCGTTCTCCACTATGTAGGTCTCGCCGGTCTCAGCGTTGACTATGATGAGCTTGTCTATGGTGCTGGCCTCGCTGGGTATTATGGCGACCCTCCAGTAGAGCTTCCCGTTGAGTGTGAATGGTATCGGTTCCTCAGCCTCGAACCGCTCCCAGTCGTACTCGGGGAGGGCGGCCCGCGCCTGCTCCACAGCCCTCACCGGACCTATTAGGAGCATGTCGCCGGGGGTCCTGTACTCGTACACCTTTATTCCGGGGCTTCTGGCGTCCACCAGGAAGATTCTGTTCACGCCCCCGCCCTTGCCCCAGGGCTCAGCGGCAAACACCCACCAGAGGTTGCCCTCAGTGTCCCTGAGGAGCCACGGCTGCCTGTTGTAGACGCTGGGGTCCTTGAGCTGGAACATGTCCCTGTGGTAGGTCAATGCGTTGATTATGCCTCTCCGGTAGTTGAGCTTCTCTACGTACCACCTGGCCAGGGACTCGGGCACCAGGGGGACACCCTGGAGCCGCGGATCCTCTGCCGCCTTGTCCGCTGGCAGGAACTCCACATCGCCGTCCTGGGAGGCCAGCAGGACCCCCTTGACCGTGGGTAGTGCGTAGATCGCGCTTATCCTCCACCCAACCACGGGTATAGCGAGCCAGTACGTCTCACCGCTCCTCACAATATAGGCGTCCTCCAGGCTGAGCTTGTAGCCCCAGAGGCCAGCCTTGATGTAGGCGGCCCACCTTATGTCGTGGAAGTGGTCTATTCCGTACGTGAATGTCGCGTCAATCTTCTCCCTCCTCGGGGTGAAGCTGTCACCCCATACAGCTATGTATCCCACCATCTTCTTGGTGAAGTAGTTGAACCCAGGCTCAGGGACTATGGGGATCTCCCAAATGGGCGTGCCGTTGACGTAGCCTAGGAACACGTAGGACCCGGGCCTATGGGTTGGGCTGGTGAACGAGGCCTCGGCCCAGTAGCGGGCCACGGCATAGGGCACCACCCTGAATGAGGAGGGGTCCAGCTGGGGCAGCTGGGTGACCTCCACCACTTCCAGGGTCTTGGCCACATAGAGGAAGCGTGAAAGCTCAGAGGCCGCTGCCACCACCGCGAGGGCCAGCAGGACCACTACCAGCTTCCTGCGGTGCCTGGCCAGGAACCTTCTGGTTCTACGTGGAAACATCATAGCCAGCGATGCGAGGAACGCTGCGACAGCGATGAAGGTGAAGGGGTGCCCCATGAAGGTGTAGAGGGGGTCGGCTAGGATCCAGGGGAACCAGTACACCAGGACCGCTATGAGTACCAGGCCCAGTGCCAGCCTCACCTTGTTCTCGATCTCCAAGGTCTTCCCCGGTATCGAATCCCTGGTACGGATAAAATAATTGGTGGAAACTCGAATATTTACGGGATCAAGGATTTAGATACTCCGATTCACAGATTACAGAGGTTACCAAAAATACACTGGAAACGCGGAAAAGGTGGAGGCCGTGGAGATAAAGCTCCCCGAACCCGTGCTTGAGGGCGAGATGTCGGTAGAGGAGGCCCTGGCCAGGCGGAAGAGCCGCCGCTGCTACAGGGCCGATCCCCTCACGCTCAAAGAGGTGTCGCAGCTCCTCTGGGCGGGCCAGGGAGCTGTTAAGGGCGGGAGAAGGACCGCGCCAAGCGCTGGCGCCACCTATCCCATGGAGCTCTACCTGGTTGTAAGGGAGATGGGCGTAGAGAAGCTTGTTCCCGGGATCTACAGGTATAACCCGGAGTCCCACACGCTCACCCTTATAGAGCGGGGCGACTTCTCCGAGTACCTTTACAGGGCCGCCCTGGAGCAGAGCTGGGTCCTGGAGGCCCCGGTTAACATCGTGCTGGTAGCCTACCCGCCCCGCACTGTTACCAGGTATGGGAACCGTGGGTACCGGTACATCTACATGGAGGCTGGCCACGTGAGCCAGAACATCTACCTTCAGGCCGAGGCCCTGGACCTGGCAACCGTGGCTGTCGGCGCCTTCTACGACGAGGACGTGAGGGGCCTGCTGAGGCTACCTAAGGGTTATATGATCCTCTACATACACCCGGTGGGAAGGCGGTGCAGGGGGGACTAGGCGGGAACCCTTTAAGAACCGCCAGCCCCACTTTTGGAGGCGGTGGACACATGTGGCTGCCTGGCCCGTAGAGTTCAAGGCCCAGCAGGCCAAGTACGAGATAGGCGGCGCCGTGTTCGGCGGAAGGCCCTGGGAGAGGCCCACCGTGCTGGTGGGCAGCATGTTCTACGCCGGCGACAAGGTGGTGTATAACCACGAGGAGGGCCTGGTGGACAGGGCGGCTGCTGCTGAGAGAATAGCTAAGGCGTCCCGGGTGGCAGAGGAGTACGGCTCCGTCCTGGCCCTCGACGCGATATTCTACACGGCAAAGGCCGCCGAGAGGATCGTGCCCCTGGTAGCCGAACTCTTCGACGGCCCCATATTCTTGGACGGCGTGGAGCCTGAGGCCAGGATCAGGGCGGTAAGGCTCGCCAGCGAGCTGGGCCTGGAGGACAGAGTGGTGTACAACGCCATATACACCACCAGCAAGCCCGAGGAGCTGGAGGTGCTCCGGGACTCCGGGCTGAGGGCGGCGCTAGTCATGGCCTTCGACGCCTCCAACCCTGCTGGCAGTCTGATGCCGGGCGACAGGCTCAAGATAGCTGAGGCCCTGATCGGGAAGGCCAGGGATGCTGGCGTCGAAAAGGTGCTGGTGGACATCGTTGTCCTGGACCCGGCCTCTATAGGTATAAGTGCGGCAGCCGTCTGGATGGTTAAGGACAGGCTGGGCCTCCCTGCGGGCTGCGCGCCAGCCAACGCGATGGGCCCCGTGAACTCCAAGAACTTCGGCGATGCTGCGGCGGCGATCCACGGCGGCGTGGCAAGCCTCCTACAGGTTCTGGGGGCCGACTTCATCTTCTATGGCCCCATTAAGAGGATTAAGTATGTCGCGCCGGCCGTGGCCATGGCGGACGCCCTGACGGCCTACCTTTACAGGCTGGAGGGCAGGAGGCCTCCGAGGATGCACCCCATAAACAGGGTGCTCAGGAGACTGCAGAGGCTCTTCGCCGAGCAGGGATGAGCAGGTTGGCCGGGAAAGAGCCCCTGGAGAAGCAGGTGTACATGCGGTCTAGGTACGGGGTTACGGCTCCCTCCTATGACGAACTCTACCTAGAGGAGCAGGTGGAGAAGTACGCCGTCGCCCTCTCCAGGCATAGGCCTGAGGGCGTCGTGCTGGACGCCGGCTGCGGCACCGGCCTCCTCATCGAATACATGTTGGCCACCGGGATGCTCGAGGGTGTGGCGGTTTACGTGGGCCTGGACCTGACCCCTGAAATGCTGGAGAGGGCTGTACCACGGCTCAGGTCTTCAGGCGTCCTGGGGGAACTGGTGGAGGGGGACCTGGAGTACCTGCCCTTCAGGGACTCGGCCTTCACGCTGGCGTACTCGTTCACCGTCGTTGACCTCTTATCGAGGCCCGAGAGGGGGTTGGAGGAGCTGTGCAGGGTGTCCAGGAGGGGCGTAGTCTACTCCCTGCTCAAGCGGGCCCAGAAGCTTAAGAGGATGCAGGCCAGGGCCAGGTATGTAGGGGAGACCGATAAGGACGTGGTGCTCTACGCGGAGTGTGGTGAGAGAAAAGGGTTTGTTTAGGCGGGCTCGAAGTACTCTATGTCGGTTATCAGACCCTTCCTCTCCTTCTCGGGCTTGAAGACCGGCCTCACCCTCATCCCTATCCATACCTCGTCGGGGTCGGCGTTGACGTAGTGGAACAGGCCTCCTTCGGCGTCGATGGGCCTCACCAGGGCCACCACCTGGGGCTTCACAGGGTTGCCGTACATATCCCTGGTGACCACGGTGTAGGTGGCTACTATCCATTCCTCGTCGGTCACGTCTACGAGTTCGCCCTTCTCGCCGTCGGGGCAGAAGGTTCTGGGGGGCACGTAGATGGTGCCGCCGCACCTCATTCCCAGTATCCTGCCGTCCTTGAGGGCCTTAGCCATCTCCAAGCCGTGGATGCCCGGCGTGTAGACGTACTTCTCGACCTCCATCTTGCCGGGATAGTGTTTCACGTTACCCGACGTCCAGAACTTGTCCCAGCTCATACGGATCACCCCTCCACCACCGGTTCGAAACACTCTATGTCGTTGACGTCGCCCACCCTCTCCTCGGGGGGCCTCCACCTGGGCTTAACCTTCATGCCTATCGCCCTGCCCGTCTTTACATCCTCCTCGGTGACACCGCAGAGCTTGTGGAAGAGTCCTGCGAACTCGTAGCTATCCTCCTTGTAGCCCGGCGCATCCAGCCTCACAACGCCCACGATCTCGGGCTTCTCCATCCTCTCCCTGAAGGTCGAGATGTAGCTTATCACCGCTGTGTGTATCACGCCTGTGCCGGGGAGCTCCACCCACTCGCTGGTAGCGGCGTAGCAGTACTCGCAGTAGGCCCTGGGAGGCACGTAGACCCTGCCGCACCTGGGACACTTGACCCCCAGTATCTTGCCCTCCTTGAGGCCCTCAAGGAACCTGGTCTGGGCCTGCCCGGCGGAGAACCTGTACCTGACCCTCGGCCGGTACTCCACCAGGCCTGGCAGCTCGTACATCTCCTTGGATTTCAGGTAGTGTCCTGGAAGCTTCTCCTTCTCAGACACACGCATCACCTCCCTCCTAGTTGGACATTACGATAACTGTTCCCACCTGCATCAGGTCGCCCCACGCCTGAGCGACACCCTTGTGGACCGGCTTCTTCACCTGCCTCCTGCCAGCCTCGTAGCGGAGCTGCCAGAAGATCTCGGCTGCCTTCATCAGGCCAGCAGCGGCTATCGGGTTACCCACGCCCAGTAGGCCGCCGCTGGGGCTCGTGGGCAGCTCGCCGTCCCTGTCGAACCAGCCCTCCTTGAGGAGCTTGGGAGCCTCGCAGGGTCTGGCCAGCATGAGCCCCTCTATGTGGTGGAGTTCCTTGTAGTCGAAGGGGTCGTAGGGCTCGGCTACGTCTATCTCCTTCCACGGCCTCTCTATGCCAGCCATCCTGTAGGCCATCCTGGCCGCGTACTGGACATATCTGGGATACCCTAGCTCCCTGTTGTACCAGTGGGTGTTGTCGAGGCTCCAGCCGATCCCCTCCACCCATACCGGTGTGTCGGTTATCCTGCGGGCCTCCCTCTCCCTGGCCAAGATCAGCGCGGCGGCGCCGTCGCTCACGGGGCTGATGTCGAGCCTGTTGACGGGCCATACCAGGGTCTCACTGTTGAGCACGTCCTCCACCGTTATGTTGGCCGCCGCCTGGGCCGCCGGATGGTCTAGGGCGTTCCTCTTGTTCTTCACTGACACCAGGGCTATGTCCTCCTTAGTCGCCCCGCAGCGGTGCATGTAGCGGCGCATCTCCATTGCGAAGATCCATATAAGGTTGGGGCCAAGGGGCCTCTCCAGCACCGGGTCCCATATGTATGCGAACACCCCCTGGGGGTGAGGGTGGGCTGGGCTCATCTTCTCCTCCGCTACCGCAAGCACAGTGTTGCAGAGCCCGCTGGCCACGTGCCACCACGCAGCTATTGGGACGAAGACGCCGGTGCCGCCGCCGACGTAGACTCTCACCGTGGGCTTCCCGTAGCCTCCCGCTCCGTCGGCCAGGTACTCGCCGTTCAAGTGTATGCCGTCGAAGGCGTCAGGGGCCGTGCCTATCACGACGCAGTCTATATCGGCTAGGGTTAGCCCGGCGTTGTCGAGGGCCATCTTAGCCGCTTCCCAGGCCAGCTCTCTCGGGGTTTCGAGCAGCCTCCTCCTGAATAGGGTTATACCCGCACCCACGACTGCTACACGGTCCTTCACGTGTATGTTCATCTTCACACCCATCACCCCCCTCAAACCGATAATACTGCAACCATGCTTGTACGGGTGGGCGGCCCCCTCCAGGAAGCCACCACGGCCCTTTCGACGCCCTCAAGCTGGTGTGCCCCTGCCTCGCCCCTAAGCTGAAGCACCGCCTCCAGCAGCCTCGCCAGCCCCGTGGCTTCAAAGGCTACGCCCATGGAGAGGCTTCCTCCGCTGGGGTTCACCGGGTACCTGCCCTGGTAGTCGAAGACGCCCTGCTCCAGCAACTTGTGGGCCGCCGACTCAGGGGCTATCCTGAGCTCCTCCAGCGCTACGAGCTCGGCGTAGCTGAACCTGTCCTCCACCTCGGCGAAGTCGGTCTGACCCATGGGGTCCGATATACCGGCCATGCTGTAGGCCATGTCCGCCGCTACCCTCATGGATGGCATCATGCCCCACAAATGCCACTCGGGCGACCCGGTACCCGCCTCGGTGGCCCAGCCTATCCCCTCTAGCCACACCGGGGTGTCGGTGAGCTCACGCGCCTTTTCCTCAGAGGCCAGCACCACTACTACGGCTGCATCCGCGAAGCTGGCGATCTCGTAGCGGGTCAGCGGATAGACGGCTGGCTCGGCGTCGAGGATCTCGTCCACCGTTACCCTGGAGGCGTAGCTGGCTCTGGGGTTTAGGAGGCCGTTGTTCCTGTTCTTAGCAGCCACCATGGCCAGGTGCTCCCTGGTCGCCCCGGTTCTCTCTAGGTAGGCCGTCGCGTCCAGGCCAGCCATGAAGAAGGGGTTGGCCACCCCGAGGGGCCGGATGTAGTGTGGATCCATGGCCAACTCGTATATCTCCTGGAGGCTCTCCACGTCGCTGGGCTTTGCGTGGCTCTCCACGGCGACCACGTCGAAGTAGCCCGTCTTTATCAGCATGTAGGCCTGTGCAATCCCCTGCAACCCGTCGCCAGCTACAGTGAAGGTGGGCCGCAAAACGCCGCCGATGGGCTCCGGCGCGAACTCGTCGGTGATGGCTATCCCCTCCCAGTAGTCCTCCTGGCAGGAGACGAAGGCGTCGACGTCGCTCCTTGGATCCACGCCAGCGTCCATGTAGGCCCTGCTGGAGGCCTCAAACATCATCTCCCTGAAGGATAGCTCCGGCACCGATGGTTTGAAGCCATACCAACCTATGCCGACAATGGCGACTCTAACCAAACAAGGCCACCAGATAACAGATATTATCGATCTAGGTATAAATTCATTATAACCCGTTTTGAAGGGTTCTCGGAGGTGTTGATCGTTGGACTTCACGGTACCTGAGGATCTAGAGCTTATAGGCAGGCTGGCCCGCGAGATCGCCTCCAAGTTCCCGCCCGAGTACTGGAGGGAGAAGGAGGAGAAACACGAGTTCGCCGAAGAGTTCTGGCGCGCCATAAGCGAGGCCGGCTTCACCGGCGTAGTCATACCTGAGGAGTACGGAGGCTCCGGGATGGGCGTGCAGGCCCTCCTGACAGTGATGGAGAACCTCTCCGCCCACGGCTGCGGATTGGCCGGGACATGGTACTTGACGTTGTCCGAGGTGTTCGTAGCCCTCCCGGTGACCCGGTACGGAACGCTGGAGCAGAAGGAGAAGTACCTGCCCAAGCTGGCGTCCGGCGAGTACGAGGGAGCCATGGCCCTCACGGAGCCCGCCGCGGGGTCCAACACCTTTAGGATATCTACCACCGCCGTCAAGGAGGGCGACGAGTACGTCATCAATGGTAGCAAGATATTCATCTCGGGGATAGACAGGGCCAAGGTCATGGTGCTGATAGCCAGGACCACTCCGCTCGACAAGGCGCCCAAGAAGACCTACGGGCTAACCTTGTTCCTCGTGGACTTGCCTAACAAGGCGGTGAAGGTGGAGCCCATAGCCAAGCATGGGATCAACTACTCCAACACGTGCGAGGTGAGGATAGAGGGTTTGAGGGTGCCGGAGGAGAACATCCTCGGCCCCGAGAACTACGGCTGGTACGTTTTGCTCGACATACTGAACCCCGAGAGGATGGCCTTCTCAATAGGCGCCATAGGGACCGCTGAGCTGGCCATAAGGACCGCCGTCGAGTACTCTAAGACTAGGGACGTGTTCGGGGTGCCCATAGGGGCCTACCAGGCTCTCCAGCATCCCCTGGCGGAGGCCTACTCGGCTCTCCAGGCGGCTAAGCTGCTAACCTACAAGGCTGCGTGGCTCTACGACACCCACCATAAGCCGCCGGAGCAGGAGAGGGTGAGGGACCCGAAGACGATCATGGAGAGGAGCTATGCTTACAGGGAGGTGGGCAGCGTGGCCAACATGGCGAAAATCGTCGCGGTTGAGAACGCCATCAAGGCAACATACTGGGCTATGCAGGTGTTCGGCGGCTACGGCTACGCCCGGGAGACCCATGTGGAGAGGTGGTGGAGGGAGGTGAACCTCCTGCGGCTGGCTCCGGTTACCCAGCAGCTGGCGCTGAACTATGTGGCCCACCACGTGCTGGGGATGCCCCGGCTATAGCAGCGGTTTCTTCACATACTCTATGGCTTCGGGGTTCTCGAGGCTCGAAGTGTCGCCGGTGAACTCCTTCCCCATGGCTACTGTTTTTATGATCCTCCTCACTATTTTGCCGGACCTGGTGCGGGGCAGGTCCCTGACTATGTGGATCCTGCCGGGCTTGAAGGGCTTGCCGAGGCTCTCCACCACCAGGTTCTCCACCTCCTTCTTGAGCTCCTCGCTGGGCTCGTGGCCGGGCTTCAGGGTTATGTAGAGGGCTATCACCTCGCCCTTCAGCGGGTCCGGCACACCGACGGCGGCGGACTCAGCCACGGCTGGGTGCTTGTTGACCACGGCCTCTATCTCGGCTGGCCCGACCCTCTTCCCGGCCACCTTGATCACGTCGTCGGCCCTGCCCAGGATGTAGAAGTAGCCGTCCTCGTCTATGAGGGCCCAGTCGCCGTGGTACCAGACGCCGGGGAACCTGGACCAGTAGGTCCTGATGTACCTGTCAGGATCCTTCCAGAGCCCCCTGGTCATGGAGGGTGCCGGCTTCTTGCAGACCAGGTAGCCCACCTGGCCCCTCACCGGGTTACCGTTCTCGTCGAAGACGTCGGTCGCCATGCCGAGGCCGTTGTAGCCTAGGGTCGAGGGCTTCAGCGGCATCACGGGGGAGGGGAGGACCAGGCAGCCGAACACTTCGGTGCCTCCCGACAGGTTTATGATGGGCGTCCTCCTCTCACCCACCTTCTCCAGGAGCCACCACCACGACTTCTCGTCGAGGGGCTCCCCGGTGTTGCCCAGCGCCCTGAGCGAGGACAGGTCGTGGCGCTCCACGTACTCGTCGCCGTAGCGGCGGAGCATCCTCACCAGTGTAGCGGAGAAGCCCAGCTGGGTGACCCGGTACTTCTCGACCAGGCTCCAGATCCTGTCGGGCTCCGGGTAGTCGGGGGCCCCCTCCATTATCAGGTGGGTGAGGCCGAGGTGCTGGGACCCTATGATCTGCCAGGGCCCCATCATCCATCCTATGTCGGTAACCCAGAACAGGATGTCGCCGGGCTTCATGTCCAGGTTGAAGAAGTGCTCCTTGGCTGGCTGGAGCAGCGCGCCGGCGTGGCTGATTACGGCGCCCTTGGGCTTCCCCGTGGTGCCCGACGTGTAGAGGAGCAGGGCCGGGTCCTCGGGGTCCATCTCCACGGTCTCAGGCGCGCCCCTCCTGCCCGAGACCAGGTCGTGGTAGTATATGTCCCTGCCCTCTCTCATCTCCACTTCGATGCCCAGCCTCTCCACCACCACTACCTTCTCCACGTTGGGGGCCATCTCGACGGCCTTGTCGGCCAGGGGTTTCAGCTCTATCTTGCGGCCCCTCCGGTAGAAGCCGTCCGCCGTTACCAGGACCTTGGCGCCTGAGCCTCTGAGCCTCTCGGCGGCTGCCGGAGGGCTGTAGCCGGAGAATATGGGGAGTGCGGCAGCGCCTATCTTCATGGCGGCGAACAGGGTGACCACTGTTTCAGGGAGCATGGGTATGTACATGGCCACTACGTCGCCCTTCCCCACGCCCAGGTCGAGGAGGGCGTCGGCCAGCCTGTTCACCTCGTCGTAGAGCCTCCTATACGTGTACCTAGCCTCCGAGCCGTCCTCCCCGCTCCAGATGAAGGCTACCCTGTCCCCGCTCCTCTGGGCGTGCCTGTCCAAGGCGTTGTGCACCACATTGATCCTCCCGCCCCTGTACCAGCGGGCCCACTCGACGCCCCGGCTCAGGTCCAGCACCTGCTTGTAGGGCTCGAACCACTCGACGCCCAGGACCTGGTTGACGTAGTCCCAGAACCACTCCAGCTCGTCCACCGACTTCTCCACCAGCTCCCGGTAGCTCTCCAGGCCCAGCTCCTCCAGCACCCGGGTAACATTGGCCTCCTCAACCAGTCCTCGTGGAGGATACCATACAAACCCACCCATAGTTCAACCCACCAAAATAATGGTAAAAACCGCACTAAAACCTAACCATTCATGCTAACAGTAGCTTCAGTATTGGGGCATTGCTACAGGTGCGTGTCGAGGAGTTCCGAAACCCTCCGCC
>WAQK01000079.1 GCA_015520265.1 Pyrodictiaceae archaeon
GGTAACGGGTTGGTAGGCTACGTTAATCAATGTTTCAACATGCATATTTAGATCCGGGTGGTGACACTATGACCGGTAGTGCGTGTTGTTTAGGCGAGCCGTAGCCACGGCACCTGGAAAGGTTACGTTGTTCGGCGAGCACGCCGTTGTCTACGGCCACCCGGCCCTGGTTGCGGCTATCAGCCGGAGGGTCAGAGTGGTTGTGGAGAGGCTGGACGAGCCCAAGCTCGTTGTCTCGTCGAGCAACCTGCCTATAAGAGGCCTGAACCTCGAGCTTCGGGGAGACGAGATCCGAGCGGCGGTCGACACGAGGCTCGCCCTAAGACTCCTCAGCTACGTCCTCGAAGCCCTGGAGGTGGTCGACCAGCACCTAGGCGTGGAGGAGAGGCCTGGGCTACGGATAACCATAGACTCCGACATGCCGGTCAGCGCCGGTTTGGGTACGAGTGCCTCCATAACGGTGGCGACCATAGCCGCCTACTCAGCCTTAAGGGGTGCTAAGCTGAAGAGGGAAACCATAGCCAGGCTTGGACACATGGTTGAGAAGAGGGTTCAGGGTGCTGCTAGCCCCATGGACACCGCTATAGCCACGTACGGCGGGCTCCTGGTGATCGAGCCTGGGAGGAGCCCGCCTTACAGGGTGCTGGAGGCAGTAAGCCCGCCGCTAGTGATAGGTTACACGCCACGCGAGGGCACCACGGCGGAGCTCGTGGCCAGGGTGAGGATGCTGAGAGAGCGCTACCCCGACCTTGTCGACATGGTTATGGAGTCTATAGGCAGGCTCACCCGGAGGGCCTTAGACGAGTTGCTGTCCGGAAGGCTAGACTCGCTGGGCGAGCTCATGGATATGAACCACTCCCTCCTACGGGCGCTGGGGGTCTCGACCAAGAAGCTGGACGACATGGTGAACGCCGCCAAGGTGGCTGGTGCCCTTGGCGCCAAGCTTACGGGTGCTGGCGGCGGAGGCTCGATGATAGCGCTGTGCCCGGAGAAGCTCAGGAGCCACGTCGAGGCGAGCATAAGGGCTGTAGGCGGAAGCATAATAGAGGCCAACACGGGCGGCGAAGGCGTTAAGGTGGAGTCTCTGGGGTGAGGCCTCTGACCCGCTGAAGGCTCCTCACCGGCTCGGTTCAGGGGTTCTATCTTCACTGGCCTCATTATAGGGTATTGTGTCTGCTGGATAATATTTTCTTCAAGGGTGGCAATGTTAAATTTGGATAGATACAACTAGAGAAGTGTAGCGTGGTTGCCTTGTGCGGCATCATAGGCGTTGCGGCTCAGAAGGGGAACGTTGTCCCGCTTATAATAGGAGGGCTCAAGAGGCTCGAATACAGGGGCTACGACAGTGCTGGCATAGCAGTGGTTTCCGGCAGCACCGTCAGCGTGAGGAAGGGTGCTGGCAAGATAGAGCACGTGGTGGTGGCCAAGGGGTTCGAAGAGCTTAACGGGTCCACAGGGATAGGCCATACCCGCTGGGCCACACATGGGGCACCCAACGACATTAACGCGCATCCCCACACCGACTGCACCGGCTCCATAGCCGTGGTGCACAACGGGATCATTAAGAACTACGCCGAGCTCAAGGAGGAGCTTGTGGCACGCGGCCACCGGTTCAGCAGCGAGACCGATACAGAGGTTATAGCGCACCTAATAGAGGAGGAGCTGAGAAGGCAGGGCAGCTTCCGCCACGCCTTCCAGGAGGCTGTGAAGAGGCTTGAGGGGAGCTTCGCCATAGCCGTGCTTTACTCGGGCGAGCCTGACCGGATCTACTTCGCTAAGAAGGACAGCCCCCTAGTAGTGGGGCTCGGGAGAGGCGCCAACTTCCTGGCCAGCGACATACCAGCATTCCTCGAGCATACCCGCAGAGTCATCGTTCTGAGGGACGGCGAGGCCGGGTGGATTACGTCCCAAGAGGTCCACATAGAGAACGTGTACACAGGCGAGAGCGTCGACGTGCCGGGCAGGGTTAGGACTATATCGTGGAGCCCATCCATGGCTGCAAAGGGCGGGTATCCGCACTTCATGCTCAAGGAGATTCACGAGCAACCCAGGGCCCTCAGGGACACATTCTACGGGTTGAGCAGCGACGAGTCACTGGCCAAGGCTGCCGAGCTCCTGGCAGGGGCTGAGCGTATATATGTGACCGCAGCCGGGACAAGCTTCCACGCAGGCCTCCTCTTCGACTACTATATGCTGAGACTGGCAGGCAGGACTGTTAGGGCCTTCATAGCGTCAGAGTACGAGTGGTTCAAGGGGGTGCCCGGCAGGGGAGACGTGCTTCTAGCAATAAGCCAGAGCGGCGAGACTATGGATACGTTGAAGGCCGTAAGGCTGTTCAAGGAGCATGGAGCTAGGGTCATAGCGCTCTCCAATGTTTATGAAAGCGCCATTCCGAGGGAGAGCGGCATAGCAATATACACGAGGGCGGGACCCGAGATAGGCGTTGCCGCCTCCAAAACCTTTCTGACCCAGGCACTGGCCCTCCTGCTCCTGGCCGGCCATGCGGCCAGGATATCGGGCAGGATCACGAGGGACGAGATGGCTGAGATTATGTCGGCCGCCTCCAAGGCCAACAGGCTGGCCCAGAGGGCCATATCTGTCTCGGAGGGCGTTGTCAGAACTGTGGCCAAGTGGTTCTCAAAGAAGGGGAACGCCTACATACTTAGCAGGGGTATAGGGGTGCCCATCGCCATGGAGGGTGCCCTAAAGGTAAAGGAGATCTCTTATATTCACGCCGAAGCCTACCCTGCGGGTGAGAGCAAGCACGGGCCGATAGCGCTGATTGAGCCAGGATTCCCAGTGTTCTTCCTGCTGGTCGACCAGCACCTGAAGGAGCTTAAGGGCAACGTCATGGAGATGAAGGCCAGAGGAGCTACGGTGGTGGCTGTGGGACCGCCTAGGTCGGAGATACTCTCCGAGTCAGACATACACATACCGGCACCCGAAGCCCCGCCCCTCCTGGAGCCCTTCACGCTGACGCCGCCCCTCCAGCTGCTAGCCTACTATACTGCCGTTTCCCTAGGCTATAACCCTGACAAGCCACGCAACCTGGCGAAAACCGTCACGGTGGAGTGAGATGCGCGCAGTGGTTTTAGCCGGCGGGACAGGGGGGAGAATGGAGCCCCTCACGGGGCCCAGGCCGAAGACATGGCTCAAGATGCTGGGCAAGAGGCTCGTCGAGTATGCCCTGGAGGGCCTAGTGGAGGCTGGTGTAAGGAACATCGTGGTGGTCGTGGACGGCGACTACTCGGAGATGGCCTCGGATCTCACATCCAGGTACCGTGAACTCGTGGATCTCAGAATAGTGGAGCAGAAGGCGCCTGGCATAAAGGGAGCCCTCCTCTCGGCTAGGAGATATGTTGCTGGCAGCGGCCCGGTGGCACTCGCCTATGGGGACATAGTGGCGCCGCCGGGATTCTACACGGGCAGCATAGCCGCCTACAATGCATCCTCCAGTGAAGCTCTAATGGCGCTGACGCCCGTCGCTTCCGGGCTCCAGACATACGGCGTAGTCATGGTGGAGGACAGACGGATCACAAGTATTCACGAGAAGCCCACAGAGAGGGTGGAGTCGACCTACGCCTATGGCGGACTAATGGTTGTACCCCCGGCCTTCTTCGATATGGTGAAGGACCAGGGCTCTGTGGCATCGGCCATGAGGACCCTAATCCAAAAGATGGACGTGGACGCTTACATTTGGAGTGGCCCCTGGTACGACATAGACGAGCCCTGGGATCTCCTGAGGGCGGCTGTAGGAATGCTCGACACCCTGGCTGAGACCAGGATAAGTTCCTCGGCCAAGATCCCTGAAACCGTTACGCTGGAGGGCCCCGTCATCGTGGAGGACGAGGCTATGATAGACCATGGCGCGGTCATCAAGGGGCCAGCCTACATTGGCAGGAAGGCCTTCGTGGGCATGAACGCCTTCATCAGACCCTACACCACGCTGGAGAACGGAGCTATAGTCGGGTCGCACACCGAGGTGAAGCGCAGCGTCCTCCAGCCGAGGGCGTACGTCGCGTCCTTCTGCTACATCACGGATACCGTGGTGGGCGAGGAGGCCAGCGTCTCGCCCTACGTGCTGACCCTGAACGTGGTTCCACTGGTGAAGGCGCCGCCCAGGTTCGAGGATCTAGTTCTGGGGGCCTCGAAGAGGGTGAAGCTGGGCTCTATCATAGGTTCGAGATCCAAGGTTCCTCCCAGGACTGTGCTGCAGCCGGGAACCGTGGTGAGATACGGCGAAATCTTATCCTAGAATCCTAGAGCCTACTATTTCCTGCCCAGAACCTCGTGAAAAGTGTTCTTCCCACAACTTTTACAGTAGTGGTATATCTTCTCGAAGTCCTTCAAATAGAAACTCACATCAAGAATCCACTCGGTGCCGCACTCCGTGCATCTAAGCATCCACTTGGCCATCCATCCACCTGGAGCCAATGTAGGGGGTCACTGATTTTAAAGGTTCACCCGCCCTCCGCTTTGAAGGCCTCCAGGAAGCCCTTAACCTCTTTAGACACGTTGGAAACGTTGTCAACGAACCCTCTTGCATCGTCCACCATGAGGGGCTTCAGGGCCTCCATAACCTCCAGAGGCAGCAGTATTTTCCTTGATACACGCGTGTACTGGCACTTGCTGCATCTGGAATACCTGACTATCTCGATCATCAGCCTAAAGCCCGAGGCGTTGCTGAGCAGGGGTGCCTTGAGCTTCAGGTGGTCGACGAGAGGCTTCCCGCATTTCGGGCACTTCTGCCCGGTGAGGGAGACGGCGAACCTAGCCTCCACGGGCTTGAGCCCGATCCTCGCATTGACCTGCCTCTCTTCGTGGAGTGGCTCCCTAGCCGTGGTAAGTCCGAGTATGTCCTCTATATTGGCTGCTATCCTCCTAAGTGCTTCCACTATAATTCACCCCGCACCTAGTGGAGTGCTTAGAATAGGGGGAGGCCTTAAAACCGCTACTGCAATTCAGGACGCCTTATTCCCAACTATGCCTCTTCTCACCAGTTCGCGGAGGGCCTTCTTAAGGACGCGGCGGACCCTCCACCTGGCGTCGAGGCTGCCGTAGAGCCTGAGGGTAGTGCTCCTTATGCTGTTAGTCCTTGTAAGGTCTATAAGTACCTCCTCTTCGCTCCTCTCCAGCTCGGGCTTGAGGTATCTGAGGGCTAGCCTGGCCACGTCCGCCGGGTCCAGCCCCATGTAGGGGTGCTGGGGTTCCAGGTGGTCAAGGCGCTGGACCACCTCGAACTCGATGATGGTGACCCTGTCGTTGTCGCTCAAGTTGCCGTAGTGTCTCCGCAGCTCGTCCAGCAGCTGGTCCCTAGTCTCGAATCCGTCGAGCCTTGCGTCCTCGTCGGTTAGCTCGGACACGCGTTTAACCATCACCCTTTTAACCCTGATCTTGGCCACCGGCTTGCCTCCGCCGTGGACTATCATCTCCTCGTACTTCGGCTTCACCACCCCTAGCCTTATGGTGGCGGTCTTCCTGCCAGAGAGTATCAGGTCCACATACCTGCCCTTCACCATCAGGTGTCTTCCCAGGTACTTCGCCACTGCCGCTCCCTCCAGCCCTCCGGGATCTAAGCGTTAATTAACGCCATGCTTATCAAGATATTCCGGCGTGATGAATTCAGGCTCCTTTCAGCGGAGCCAGCGCTGACCCAGAGGGGGATGAATGGGGGCCAAAGCGCTGACTCTTCTAAGCCCGTGGAACCGTGAGAATCCGGCGAATTCGGGCGGCTCAGGGGGCTCCTAAGTCATCAGCCTCAGGATCAGGGACCGCCACACTCCTCACAGCCGCCAGTTACACCAGAGTGAGATTTAGGTTTATAGTGGTTGCTGTATCCATTAAACGACTGGGTAGACTCTACATGGATCGCCCGGTGCCCATCGCCGAGATCATCGAGGGCCGGCATAGCGGGAGGACCGTTACCGTTAGGGGCTGGGTCCACCGGAAAAGAATAGTTGGAGGAAAGGCATTCATCCTGGTTAGGCAGGAGGGCGAGGTTCTCCAGTGCGTCTATGACAAGGCCGAGGTTGGCCAACGGGTCTGGGAGGAGGCGGAGAAGGTTACCCTCGAGAGCAGTGTCGTTGTGAGGGGCACGGTGCGCGAGGACCCAAGGGCGCCCGGCGGCTATGAACTCCGAGGCGAGGATCTGGAGATAGTGGGGCTTTCAGCCGACTTCCCCATAAAGGGTGGCGAGAGCATAGAGTACCTCCTTGATCACCGTCACCTCTGGTTGCGGTCCAGGAGGCTCACATGGGTTATGAAGGTCAAACACAGCGTCATGCAGGCGGCCAGGAGATATTTCATCGATAACGGCTGGTGGGAGGTCACGCCGCCCATACTCACAGGCTCAGCTGTGGAGGGCGGCGCCACCCTCTTCGAGCTCAAATATTTCGGGTCCAAGGCCTACTTGAGCCAGAGTGCCCAGCTATACCTGGAGGTGTTAATATACCCGCTTGAAAAGGTCTGGGCGGTTACGCCGAGCTTTAGGGCCGAGAAGTCGAGGACCAGGAGGCACCTCGCCGAGTACTGGCACCTGGAGGCCGAGGCAGCATGGATGGACATGTGGGACATGATGAGGATCGTAGAGGAGCTAGTTAAACACGTCCTGGAGAGGGTGCTGGAGGAGCGGCGCAGGGAGCTGGAGAACCTTGGAAGAAGCTTGGAGCCCCTGAAGAGGGCCGTAGAGGAGAGGTTCCCCGCCATACGCTACGACGAGGCCATAGAGATCCTGCAGAAGAAGGGTGTAGAGATAGAGTGGGGCGACGACATGGGCGCCGATGAAGAGCGCGAACTCACCAAGGAGTTCGAGACACCCTTCTTCGTCACCCACTTCCCTAAGCAGATCAAGGCGTTCTACATGAAGCTCGACCCCGAGGACTCGCGCCTAGCGCTAGGCTTCGACCTATTGGCCCCCGAGGGCTACGGCGAGATCGTTGGAGGCAGCCAAAGGGAGGACGACTACGACACTCTTCTCTCCAGGATACTGGAGGAGGGCTTGGATCCCGAGGACTACGACTGGTACCTGGACCTGAGGAAGTACGGGACCGTACCACACTCAGGCTTCGGACTAGGCCTAGAGAGGCTGGTCATGTGGATAGCAGGGTTGGACCATATAAGGGACGCTACGCCCATGCCTAGGTACAGGGGCAGGATAAAACCCTAAACCCAGCCTATGACCTCGGCGCCCTTGCTCGTGAAGACGACCTGGTGGAACTTCCTGCTGTGCCTGCCTCCCCTAGCCTTGACCACGAGGAGCCTGGTACGCAGCTCGTCGCCCACCATAACGTTATCCAGGTAGATCAACATATCCGCAATTATCTCCTCAATGCCAGCTTTGGACCTGTTGGTGTCCAAGACGTTGGAGGTCGCCAGGACCGTCATGTCGCTGGGCTTTATCTTCTTGAGGGCGTCCAGTAGCGTCCTGGCATCCGCCTTCTCCTTGGCGTAGAGGAGCATGGTTGAGATGGAATCTATCACCATAACCGAAGCCCTGAACTCCAGGGCCCGTGTAATCATGTAGGACAGCAGGTCGGCGAGGCCCTCCCGGTAGACGCCGAAGTAGTCCTCTATCTTTATCAGCCCCATCTCCTCGAGCTTCTTGAGATCCCACCCGTAGGTCGACATGTACTTCTCCAGAGCCTCCCTGCCCTCCTCGAAGGAGGCTATATAGCCTTTCATGCCCAAATTCATAGCCATGTAATAGACGGATTGCACGGTTAGGGTGGTCTTACCCGTACCCGTGCCGCCTGAGAGCACTATGAATCCACCTTTAATCCATCCGCCCCCCAAGACCTGGTCAAGGCCCGGGATCCCTGTTGGTATCCTTTCCGGTCCAGGCATTCCATATACACCCTATTTCAAAGCCCGGAACGCGTGTCCTCCCACTTATAGATCACTATAAAACTATACGTAATGTTTAAATGGTTTTGGCTCTTGACTCCTCCAGCTTTCTTCTAGCTTCTCTGAACTCGGTGAGGGTCTCATTAACCCCCTTCTTGAGAACGTCGGGCTCCAGGTGCTCGAGGAGGCTTCTTACAAATCTGAGTGCGCAAACCTTGCTATGAAATACGAGCTCTATTCCTGCCGCCTCTATCCTGACCCCTTGGCCACGGTAGAACTTGCGTCCGCAGACTATGCACTCCATGCGCTCGCTCACGTTGCATCTTCCTCGAAAAGGTTTTAGTGCAAGCGTATCATTTTTAAGGTATCTGTCTCTAATAACCCGTCTGGTTACAGGGAACGCCCCAAGCGAGATCCAGTAAGCCGTGGTGGTACGAAGATACAGGTGGATACTGATGGAGGCCGAGACCGTTAAGCTGCTGCACCCGGTGGTGCGGATACTGGTGGCCGAGAGAGGATGGAAGGACCTAACCAATGCACAGAGGCAGGCCATACCCTACATCGCCAGCGGCTACAACGTGCTCCTCATAGCACCCACCGGTTACGGCAAGACTGAAGCAGCCCTTCTCCCCATTCTCAGTAAAATGGTGGAAGAAAAGCCCGAACCTGTGGCCCTAATATACATAACACCCCTCAGGGCGCTCATCAACAACCTAACTGAGAGGATAAACTGGTGGGCATCGAGGCTGGGTATCAGGACGGCAAGGAAGCATGGCGACGTCCCGCAGTCGGAGAAGGCTAAAAGACTTAGAAACGCGCCCCACATAATAATACTGACCCCTGAAAGCCTGGAAATAGACCTCGATTGGGCCACGAGGTTCAGGGAGAAGTACAGGAACGTGAGATGGGTGATAGTGGATGAGGTCCACGAGCTGGCTTCCTCTAAGAGAGGAGTTCAGCTCTCACTGCTCCTAGAGAGGCTCCGCAGGCTTGCGTCCCACGACTTTCAGGTCATAGGGCTGTCGGCCACTGTTGAGGAGCCCCAGACCATCGCCCGCATGCTTTTCGGCTCGTCGAGGAGGAAGTGGAAGATCATCGAAACCGACGTGGCTAAAGATCTGGAGCTCAGGGTTGAATACATAGAGGAGGATGGCCAGGACTCCTGGAACACAGCCGCGAGGCGCGTCGTGGAGACGCTTAATCCCCCCAGCCTCATATTCGTTAACTCCAGGTTTACAGCGGAGAGGCTTCACGAGTCACTTGAGCGGATCGGGGTATCAGACATATTTGTACACCATTCCTCCGTGTCGAGGCAGATGAGGGAGAAGGCGGAGGAGAGGCTGAAGAGGGGCGAACTGAAGGCCATAGTATGCACCAAGACGTTGGAGCTAGGCATAGACGTCGGCGAGATCAGAAGCGTCGTTCTCTTCAGGCCTCCTGGAACTGTGGCCTCCCTCCTCCAGAGGGTCGGGAGAAGCGGGCACACCGTGGACGGCAAGTCTTCGGGCGTTCTAATAAACATAGGGGTAATGGATCTCCTGGAGTCTGTGGCCCTCTCCCGCTTAGCTGCGAGGAAAAAACTAGAACCACCTCCAAGGCTCGAGAAACCCCTCGATGTCCTGGCCCGTACAATTCTGGGCATATGTCTCCAGAAGAAGGAGGCGAGCGTAGAGGAGATCTACGAGATAGCCAGATCCACGTATCATTACCGCGACCTGAAGCCCTGGGAACTCGAGAGCCTCATAGACTACCTAGCTCTTAACGAGATGATTGTAGAGTTGCCGGAGGGAAGGATAAGGCTGGGAAGGGGCTTCTACAAGATATGGAGGTTTGACAACTCGGATATGCGTTGGATGGCCCGCAGTTTCACCGAGTTCTTCTCTCTGATAAGTGAGAGGGATAGCTTCACGGTGAAGCACGGCGACAGGGTCGTGGGGGATCTCGACGTCTACTATGTTTACAGGCATCTGCGCGTGGGGGACGTTATCAGGCTTTCAGGCAGGTCGTGGAGGATAGTTGACATCGACGAAGTGTCCATGAAGGTTGAGGTGGTTCCGGCAGAAGCGGGTTCAAGCGAGGTCCCCCTATGGCGCGGCGAGGGCGTGAGGCGGAGCAGAATACTTGCAAGCGAGGTATCGTCGCTCCTCGAGGAGCTCTGGGAGGGCCGCGAAGCCTGGGTTCCCGAAAACGTCCACGTCTCGCCAAGTGCTGCCAAGAAGCTTTACGAGCTAGTGGAGTACCACAAAAGGAAAGGGATCCCATTACCGTCTACCAAGCGGCTGATAGTAGAGAGGATAGGCGATGAGGTGTTCTTCATATCTATGATGGGGCAGAATGTAGCCGAGACGCTTGCCCATATCCTCATGCACATGATTTCGGCAAAGGACACGACGGACGTCGCTATCAGGGCCTCCTACTATGGCTTCTCGGTCAGGACGCGCAGCTCTGACCCGGTAAGGTTGCTGCTCAGCCTCGAGCCGGAGAAGGTGCCGGAACTGGCGGCTAGTGCTGCCAAGAGGTCGCCTCTGCTCTATGTGTTGGTAAAGGAACTCCAGTACAGCTTCGGTAAGATAGGTAAGCCTGACGTGGAGAAGGACAAGTTGCTCCTGGAGGAGGCGGTTAGGCAGACTATAGCCAGTTACTTCGACATAGAGGGTGCAAAGGAGTTTGTTGAGAAGTTGAGAAGAGGGGAGATAGAAGTAGTCGAGAGGCTGGCGGGCCCACCATCACCGTTCTCGCTGGCTCTGAGAAGGATGCCCACTATACGGCCCTGGTTCAGGGACGCCACTCTGCTCATAGTGAAGAACCTGGAGGGCATGGCATATACTGTGGACGAGCTGGCCGAGATAGTGGAGCTACCGCCGAGAACCGTTGAGAGCAAGCTGAAGGAGCTTCGAAAACCCGGCTCGCCCGCCAGGGTCTTCCAGTTCATAGACGTGTCCTTTAACGAGTGGAGGTGGGCGCTGGTAAAGGACGTGGAGACTATTGCAGGCTACGAGGAGTTCGTAGAGTCGTTTAGCCCCGAGGACGTAAATGAGGCCTTCGTCCTGATGCTGAAGCCCCTGAGCGGAGAGTCATACTACACCATACTCTTTACGCCGAAGGACATTATGAGTGACATGGAAAGGTTCGCCAGAAAGGTGCCCTACGACGAGACGTACGAGGTCAAGGTAATGCCGCTTGCCGACAACCTGTTGAAGAGCTTGGCGCCCAAGTACTACCATGTGCCGAGAAAGGTGTTGCCCTACATAGCGCTCAACGGTGTAGCCTATATTCAGAGACTAAAGGGATACGGTTAGGATAACGTAATTAGAGTTGGACCCGCCATTTTATCTGAAAACCCTCCAAAGTCGATGAGGAGAAGCCACGGACCGAGGGGTGAGGAGGGTCCGTGTTGCCGAGACACACGCTCCGGGATGATGTGATCGAGGTAAATCGAAGACAGGGGTGAATGTGAGAGTTATCCCCGACTGACCGTGGAGGTGTGGAGACGTTGCCAGAAACGCGCTGGGAGACCTACGTGGAAATCGTGGCCACGGTGTCTCCCGACAAGCTCCTGGTAAGGCTCATAAGGATCCTAGGCGAGGCTGGCTACAAGCTCGTGGATGTAGATGAGGAGACCAGGAGGGTAGTGTTCAAGGCTCCTCTAAACCGCGCCGAGGAGCTGGCAGATCTGCTGGGGTGGTTCTCCTCCGGGAGCCTCGAAGTCAAGCTTGGGAGACGCATAAAAAGAGTCGATCTTAAACGTGCAGCTAGGACACTGCGATCCAAAGGCTTCTTGGTCGAGACTTATAGAAACAGGATCCTCCTCTTCAAGGCAGGCCAGGGCTTCTCCTTCCTGGGAGAGCTTAAGCCGGGCAAGCTCCTAGGTAAATATTGTAAGGAAACGGTCTCCGCTCTCATTTCGCCCTTCGAAGTCCCACCCTCTCTATGCAGCTACAGTTTGGATGTCCTCCGAAACCCGGAGTTCCTCGAGCAGGCAGGGCTAAGATTAATGAGCCTGTATAGTGACATAGTCGAGATACTGGAAGGACTGGACACGTGATGCAACCCTATCCTCTGACCCACCGGGGGATGACGAGTAGGAATCCCGGCTGATCTGCGTGGAGGTGGGAGTAGATGAACGGGACAGGAGCGGCATTCGAGTACGCCGAGGCGGCCGACTTCGTTCTACGCATACTTATAGGGATGGTGGCTGGCGCCCTCATAGGCATTGAGAGGGAAAGGGCAAAGGTCAGCGAGGCCGGTGCTAAAGAGTTGCCCGGCATCAGGAGCTTCAGTCTTCTCGGCCTCTTCGGAAGCCTATCCGCGTATCTCAGCGTGGTCGAGGGCGTCTCACCTCTGCTCTCAGCCGTCTTCATAGTCGTTTTCATGGCGCTCCTAGTCTCCTACATCATCTATAGGACCATGATCCTCAAGGTCGGAGGCATAACCACCTATATTGTCATGACCATAAGTTTCATACTTGGCTACGTCGCGGGTCTTGGGAAGCTTCTCGAAGCGGTTGCAGTCTCGATACTGACAGCCCTACTGCTGGCTGCTAAGTTTCCGCTGGAGCACCTCATAGGGGGGATATCGTATAACGAGCTGCTCTCAGCACTGGAGCTGGGTCTGATATTTTTCATTCTTGGTCCCTTGGTCTATGCCAGCAACGTAAGCGTGGCCGGAGTAAGCCTGTGGGGCCTCTACGTGTTCTTCACCATAGTTCTAACAATATCTTTTGGTAGCTACATAGCTGTTAAGATGAAGGGCGCTGAGGGTCTTCGTTATGTGGCTCTGCTGGGCGGCCTGGTCAACAGCGAGGCAACTCTGATCAACCTTGCGGAGATATATTCCTCGAAGGACAGAGTGGAGGAGAGCAGAAGGAACATAACGGTGGCCACCATCCTTGTGAACACTGCTATGGTTCTAAGAAACCTAGTGCTAGCGACTGTTGCAGCCTACGTCTTCCTGGGCGAGGAAACAGTGTCCAGGGTGCTGGTCTACGTGGCGCCTGGCCTCATCATCCCAGGCCTTGCCGGTTTCCTGCTGTTCACCGTGTACAGGGAGACGGAGCCTGCTAAAACCGAGGCAAGCATAACGAGTCCTTTGAACTTCGACGCTGCGCTCAGGGCTGTTCTGGCATATCTTTCACTTATACTGCTGGCATGGGCCCTAGAAGTAGTCATGGGTTCCACTAGTATAATACCTGTAAGCCTGATAGGAGGCTTCGTCAACGCTGGCGCCACTATACTCTCCCTCTTCACCGTCGCGTCGAGTTCCGACCTCCACACGCTTAGCGCTGGTGTACTGATAGCCACAATGGCGGCTGTACTTAACAAGCCCCTCTACCTTAAGTCCGTGGGGATAGAGCAGCGGATGGTGGTTGAGGTCTCCAAGTGGTGCATATACGTGGCAATCCCGCCTTTGGTGGTCGCGGTGCTTTTAGTCACGGGATTCGCCTGAGCCTGGGCACTACTTATATACTAGGAGTAAGGCTAGACTCCCTGGGAGGAGGATGCCTGTGGCCGAGCAGCTGAACACCGTGATAGTAGGGTCTAAGCCGATCGATAACTATGTGTTAGCTGCCATCGTATTGTTCAACCAGGGGGCCGAGTATATAATTCTGAAGGGAAGAGGCCCCAATATAAGCCGAGCGGTGGACGTCTATAACGCCCTTAAGAGGAGGTTGGGCGACGCTATAGAACTCAGCAATATTGAGATAGGGAGCGAACAGGGCAGTGGGGGAAGGACCTCCTTCATAAAAATAACACTTAAGCGCTTAATCTGACCGCTGCTCCGCGTCTTCCTCTCCGGCATCAGCCTCTGGAACCGCGATCTTCTCGGTTATAGGTGCTAGCAGACCCTCTATAGTGTTCATCAGCTCCCTTAGGAGTTCCTGGTAGTCCGCGTTCCCGCTGCTGACCATGTCCATCTGCTCCTCTAGCCTCCTTGTGGTCTCCTCTGAGACCAGCTCCGGTGTGCTGGTTGAGAGGAACGAGTAGACCTCTATTCCGAGGCTCGTGGGGACCAGATATTTCCTCTTCTTAGACTCTATAATATAGCCGTGCTTCCTTATTGACGACAGGATCTTAGCGTAGGTGCTTGGCCTTCCAAGTTTCCTCTCCTTCATAAGCCTCACTATGTCTCCATGCATGTAGAGCCTTATTTGGGAGCCTCTTGCCAGGTTGTGCTCTACTACGACTAGCTTGTCACCGACGCTTTTCTCCAGCACCCATGGCTGGAGTTGCGGCGGCATAACCACAGTGTACCCGTGCTTCACGACCTCTACGGGCACCTCCACCTCCACCGTGGAGCTGCCTGCCCCTAGCTCGAGCTTGGCATACTTTATGGTGGCCTCGGCCATCTGGCTGGCTATGAAGCGCCTGAAGATCAGGTCGTAGATCCTGTAGTGGGCGTTGGTCAGCTTTATCGGAACCCTAAGGGACCCCTCCAGTACCAGCCTCTTAACATTCTCTGCGTCCAGTGGCCTTGTGGGTCTTATGGCCTCATGCGTCCCCTGTGTGCCCCAGGACCTAGCCATGTGGAGTTCCGGTTTGCCGAGGACCTCGTGTATGTATCTCTTTGCTATCTCTCTGCCGGTGGGCGAAATGTAGGTGGAGTCGGTCCTATGGTAGGTTATTAGGCCACTTTCGAATAGGTCCTGGGCTATCCTCATTGTCTTGACAGCCGAATATCCGTATCTGGCCGAGGCCTCGTAGAGTAGCGCGTCGGTAGTGAAGGGGGGTAGTGGTGGAGTTCTCCTGGCTTCGATCTCCACGCTCCGGATCTCCACGCCTCTCTCCAGGACGGCGTTCAGGGTTTCCTCGGCCTCTAAGCGGTCCCTGTAGAATAACCTTAGCCTGTAACCGGTGTCTAGCTTGAGCCTAACTATGTATCCCTTCTTCTCCTTCCACTCTTTGTATCTCTCAATGATCCAGCCCAGTACGGGTGTCTGGACTCTGCCTGCACCAAGCCAGTGCTTGTTGTAAGTTCTCCAGAGGAGGCGGCTCAGCTCGAACCCGATCCATCTGTCGGTTATTCTCCTCACGATCTGTGCTTCCACCAGCTTCTCGTCGAACCCTCTGGGACTATAGATAGCCTCTGTAACTGCCCTCCTGGTGACCTCGTGGAACTCCACCCGGCCTATTCTGGGGTTGTAGGGTTTCAGTGCTAGATATATGTCCCAGGCTATCTTCTCGCCCTCCGTGTCGGGGTCCGTGCCTATGAGGACCTCATCAACCTCCATTGCTAGACGTCTAAGCGCGTTTATGGTGGCGTTCTGGTCCTTGATCAGCGGGCTGCCGCACCTGGGGCACAGGGTTTCAGCCTCGGTGAACTGGTGCCCGCACTTCATGCATCTCTTAATGGCTGCATAGACGGGGACGTAGGCGCCCTCCTCGAGGAGGACCCCATGGATCCCCTCGGTGGAGACCAGGTCGAACACGTGGCCACGCGAAGCCACTATGGATAATAGTATGGTTTCCCCTGTCTCCGGGTTGGTGAATGGTACCTCGTAGACCGTTATCTGGCCCATCCTTCTGCGTGAGGGTCTGCCGAAGAAGCCTGCTATGGTTCTGGCCTTCGTAGGGGACTCCACTACGAGGAGGGCGCTCCTAACTTTTACCTGCTCCTCCTCGTCTCCGCTCCTAGACTCCTCTATACGCTTCTTGACCTCGAAGAGGTCAAGATCTTCATAACCCTCTACTTTGAAGCCATCTATGTAAAAGGACAGCTTCTTGGCGAGCAGGTCGAGCAGCACCTTGTTCTCGTACAGTATGACGGCGAGCCCATAGGTCATCTTTCCCTTATAGAGCCTGCTAGCCCTGCCGCTGGCCTGTATGAACGTGAAGGCGTCGGGTATCTCTAGTACCGGTTTTCCGCCCTTCATCCTGAGGATGGCGCTGCCCAGGTCGACCTCATCCTCCCCCTCCAGTATGTCGACCATCCTACCGTAAGCATATTTCCCAGCCTCCTTGACCAGTTTGGCCACGTCGCCGAGGAAGCCCTCCAGCTCCTCGCCGCTGTTCAGGGCTATTCTGAGAACCATGAGTTCGCCGTAGCTCAGCCTCTCCACGATCTTGGCGAGTCTGGCAAAGTACTTGGACGCCTCCTCGTCCCCTCTGCTGCTTAGGTAGAACAGTATCTGGAGCAGCCTGAGGGGGCTAGAAACTGCTGTCTCCAAATTTATGGTGAACTTCGGCACACCTAGGAAGACCGTATATCTCACCCTGTCAGGCATATCTATGCCTCTCACTATGACGCCGTAATAGGTGGCTATACCCACCAGGACGTCGAGATCGCCTCTCGCGAACTTTTCGAGGAACTTCCTCCCGGAAAGAGCTAGCTGGGCCCTTACGCCGCTGCCCTTGAGAAGCTCTACCACCTTCTTGGCCATGTCTTTGCCCAGGTCCCTCGCCACGAACACCAGTCCGCCGGGTCCCATGTCTCTCACTATCCTGACAACATCTTCGGGCCCCTTCAGCTCGGCCGCCGCTACGTCCACTTTCCTCATGTACTCATGGATGCCGCCAGCCTCGAAGCCGAGCAGCTCTCTGAAGATCTTGGCCTTAAGCCCGCCAGCCCTGCCCGTGGCGCTGGCCACCACGAGCTGCCCTACCTCTGTGGTGTTCAGGAAGCCCTGTATCTCGGCTGAGAGGCTCCTCATGTCTTCTAGGAGCTTGGATGCCCTCTCCTCGTCACCGGCCAAGCGGCTTTTCATGTAGTTTATCTTGGTTATCACTAGTTTCTGGGCCTTGTCTATGATCTCCTCGCTGAAGCCTAGGAGCTGGAGCACCCTCTCGATGTTCTTGGAACTCTTGAGCAGAGAGTCGACATCGTCGACCTCGACAAGGTCGAACCTGAAGCTCTCGACCAGCCTGAACCTCCTGGAGAGGAACGAAGAGGTTGTAACCAGTACATCGAAGTCCCCTGACTCTATTGAGGCGAGCTGGGAGGCCTTCTCGACGGGCTTCAGGGATGAGTAGAAGCAGGCGAGTTTCAGCTCTAGGCCCAGCTTCTCGACGAGTTCCCGGATCCTGGCGACGGTTTGCTTGGCCAGGCTCTCGGTGGGCGTAAGGAAGTATACCCTACTACCCCTGCTGGCCTTGTAGAGGGCATACACGGTTAGGAGAGTGGATTTTCCCACCCCGGTGGGGGCTATGATGGCGAAGCTCTCGCCTAGGAGAAGGCGTCTGGCCCAGGTCCTCTGCGCGCTCCAGAGCCTGAAGCCCGTGGCCTTCTCGAAGAAGGATTCGAAATCAGCCAGTCCCTCCTCCATGTCGAGGAGGCGCCAATACGCCTTGAGGTTGCCTGTCTCGGCCAGCCTTCCCCCCACCTCTTTAACGAGGAGGCTACGGGGCAGATTGGAGGGAAGCCTGGGTGTCTGGGGTAAGCATGAGGAGCAGGGAAGTCCGAGGGCAAGGCGCTCAGAGGATATAGGTCCCCCGCAGTTGGGGCAGAGGCCCCTGAAAACAGCTCTAGCCACAACTATCCCCTAGGCATATAGCTTGTTGTCGGCCTAGGATTGTACTTAAAGGCTTGCCCCCATTAGTATAGACTGGTCGTAAAAGTTGGGTCCAAGGATCGTTTCGACGAGGGATATGCGGGCCTACGAGATAAACTCGGAGGCCCTGGGTGTACCCACCATAATGCTCATGGAGAACGCCGGCGCCAGCGTGGCCCGGGTGGTTGAGGGAGAACTGGAAGAGGTTTCAGGCAAACGTATCGCTATTATAGCTGGTAAGGGGGGAAAGGCTGGCGACGGTTTTGTGGCGGCCCGGCACCTGGCAGCCCTCGGCGCCAAGGTTAGGGTCTACCTTCTTTACCCGCCGGAAACAGTTAAGCATCCAGACGCCTCCCGCAACCTGGATATATTGTCAAGAACAGGGGATGTGGAGCTTACAAAGTGGCGTGGAAGGCTTAGCGGGAACTTCGACGTAGTGATCGATGCCATGCTGGGCACCGGTACGCGGGGGATGCTCAGGGACCCGGTCAAGGGCGCCGTGGAGCAGGCCAACGAGGCGCAAGGACTCAAGGTAGCTATAGACCTGCCCACAGGGGTTGACCCTGATACAGGCGAGATTCTGGGAACCGCGTTCAGGGCAGACATAACTGTGACCATGCACGCTGCTAAGCCGGGGTTACTCCGCGACGAGGCCCGCGAATACGTGGGCAGATTGGTGGTGGCCAATATAGGCATGCCCCCCAGGGCGTGGACTCACGTAGGCCCAGGGGACGTGGCTGCCCGCATCCCACGAAGGCCTAGGAAAACTCACAAGGGCATGGGCGGCCGGGTACTAGTGATAGGGGGTTCGGCTAGCTACATAGGTGCCCCTTGGCTCTCAGCTCTAGCAGCGCTGGCTGGTGGTGCTGATCTGGTCTACCTTTACACGCCCCAGCCGGTGGCGCGGCACCGCTTCAGCCCCGAAGTAATTGTTACACCCCTAGAGGGCGACATACTGGAGGAGCGGCATGTAGACATGCTGGTCGAGGCAGCTGGCAGAGCCGACGCTATAGTTGTCGGTCCCGGCGTGGGGCTCGCACGAGAGACATTCGCCGCCGTGGCGGAGCTTTTGGTCAAGCTGGCCAAGCTAGACAAGCCTGTAGTTGTTGACGCCGACGCCCTCAAAGTTGTAGGGCGAGAAAACATCAGGCTTACTCATAAGTTCATCCTCACACCCCATTTGGGCGAGGCCTCCCGCCTGCTGGGGGAGGAGATAGAGGACGAACTTGAGCCCCGCGTCGGTGCCGCGGAGAGGATAGCCGAGAAGTATGGGTCCGTGGTCCTGTTGAAGGGGTGGGTTGACGTAATAGCCGGGGGAGGCAGAGAGGCGAGGCTCAACGAGACCGGGGTACCCGAGATGAGCGTCGGTGGTACCGGGGACGTGCTTGCAGGCCTGGCCGCGGCATTTGCATGCAAGACCCTTGACGCCAGGGAGGCTGCTGAAGTTGCAGCATATGTTAACGGGATTGCCGGCATGCTGGCCTACAGGAGGGAGGGAGCAGCGATGCCCACAGCCCTCCTCAGGCATATACCCATTGTTCTAAGGGATCCGGTTGCCGCCCATCATGAGGCCCACGGTTCGGGAAACGCTTAAATACCATACAAGCTAGCACACTATATCGCTACCAGAAAATCTTAGGCGAGGTAGGTGGAGCATGAGCGCAACTCCAACAAACGTGGTACTGGTCGGTAAGAAGCCTGTAATGAACTACGTTCTAGCCACCCTGACCCTGCTGAACCAGGGCGTCAGCGAGGTCGTCGTCAAGGCCAGGGGCAGGGCCATCAGCAAGGCTGTCGACACCGTCGAGATCGTGAGGAACAGGTTCCTCCCCGGCAAGGTCGACGTTAAGAACATCGCTATCGGCAGCCAGACCATCACCAACCCCGACGGCCGGCAGAGCAGGGTCTCGACCATCGAGATAACCATAGTCAAGAAGGAGGAGTAACGCGCCCGCCAGGGTGACTAGAGTAAACGCCAATGAGGGTTTTTCCCGGCAACTCCTCTCCAAACTAATTCTAACCACGTGTACGTACCTCGGCATGTCAGAGGACTTCCTAGAAACAGGTCTAGGTAGACTGGTTGAGGACGCTAGCAAGGCCCTAGCTATGAGCCGCCCCCTAGACTCGCCTCCCTCCATACTTGTCGCTGCCATGATCGATGGGATGCCGGGTGAAACCCTGGCTACCGTTATGGTCGTGTGCGACGAGTATGCCAGGACTGTTCTCTCCGGGAAAACTTAAAGATAGCGGGCCATTCTATACCGCTAGGTGCACAGGGATGGGCGAGAAGAAGATAGCCATATTCGAGGGAGAAGCCAGGGTAGGCCAGGTTCTAGGCACCATGTCGCAGATACAGCTCAAGCCGGAGGATTTCAGCAG
Organism: Pyrodictiaceae archaeon; assembly: GCA_015520265.1. Taxonomy (GTDB): domain Archaea; phylum Thermoproteota; class Thermoprotei_A; order Sulfolobales; family WAQK01; genus WAQK01. The sequence goes on from WAQK01000079.1 coordinate 19,706, forward strand.
TCCTATAGCGCTTCAGATGGCCATAACCAGGATCTACGAGGCAGTCATGAAGACGATGGAGGAGGGCTTCAAGAAGAAGTACATAGCAGAGGTTAGGTTCCAAGACTCCATGGGCAACACCGTGGTGTTTGCCGTGGATCTCGGGGAAAGCCCGCCGCCCTTCTCTAGGGACAAGGTAAAGGCTAGAGTGATGGTGGAGATCTACGAGGAGGAGTAGGCGCCCCGCCTCCTTTTCCTGGCTTCAAGGTAGGCGTCCAGATACCTGTCGAGCACCTCCTCTAGGCACGCAACCCTATAGTCGACGGCGTTCTTCCTATATAGGAATCCGAGGTGTGTGAGCCGGCGGATAAGGGAGACTGAGACCTTTTTGCCGAAGTAAGGCTCGAGGCGGTCCAGCAGCTCGCCTAGGTTCAAGTCTCTGCTACAGCCAAAGCTCCTGTACAGCAGGTAGTATGCAAGGAACTCCCGCTTTTTGGGCCATCTCCTCAACGTTTCCCCACCCCTATACTCGGCCTCAGCTTAGCCTGGCAGCTCATCGCCGAAAGGCTCGCTCCTTACAAGGCTCATCACTCACAGCCCAGGGAATAAGTGAGGCTCCAACCTAAAACAGATTATTGTTGGATAATAAGATTGGAACCAGGCCCGCCCGGAGGTTGCCGCCTTGCCAAGAATACCTTCCGGCTACAGGGTAGCGTTCTTCGAGGACGCGTTGAGAAGGGGTGCCGAAGGAGTCCTCGACCACTACAAGACGCTCGTCCGCCTCTCCCTGGAGGAAGGGTGCAGGGTCCTCTTGATAGAGGAACCCGTCAGGATCGTTACATGGTTTAGGGGAAGGAGGATTTCACGTATAGCGGGTGCGATGAGCTTCGCCCATAACTGCGGGGATCTGGGGTGGCCGGTCCTGGAGGACGCCTGGGCCCAGGCCTCCACACCCCTGCCTGGCTACTGTCCAGGAGCCGCCGAGTGGGACGAGTTCTCAGAGCTAGGCATACCATCGGCCGGTGGCTGTAGAGTGGAGAAAGCGGTCAGCCTTAAGACTAGTAGGGATTGCGGGATCCTCATTCTCGAGGGACAGGCCTTGCGGAAGGTCGGCGGCCTTACTAGGTCAGAGGACCCCTTAAACCCTGCAGTCCAAGGACTGGTAGGGGTCCGGATCGAGGCCGAGGTCGTGGAGGTAGAGGTCCCACAGATATGGGTCACGCTTCTCAGTGTGGGGGAAGCCCCTCTGCTTGTCGCGGAGCCCCGCGGACGGGTCTACGCGCTGCTGGGCAGAATACTTGACGACCAGTACTTCAAGCTGCTCAGATACAATCTAGCCATAAACATGTGTAGGAGGGATAAGTGTGGCTCGGAGTGTGAAGAACTTCATGGAGGAGAAGTGGAGGAGGCTTAGCCGCCTCAGGCGGGACGTGGAGAGGGGGCTCGTCGACGAGGAGATGATTCCGGTAATAGAGCTTGTCAATCAAAGGCTCGAGTACTGCTACACTACTAGTTCCTGTAGCGGGAGGATAGTCGTCATCGAGGCTCCTGAGCCAGGCGATAAGCCCGGTGCAAGGATCCTGGGCAAGTGGCACAGAAGAGTGGAGGCCCAGGAGGTAGCCGAGGCGCTAAAGAGAGCCTCCTCCAAGAGGCTGGTATGGGCCTCGGCGCAGGGCCCATTACTCCACGTGGCCTGCCTGGAAAAGGAGGATGCAAGAACCATCCTGAGGGCCGGGCACCTAGCTGGCTTCAAATATTCCTGTATCCACGTGGCCTACGGTGAGCGCTGGATAGTGGAACTCAGAAGCGCTGAACGCATAGACATCCCGGTTTATTTCAGGGGTAGGAGAGTGATGGAAGACTCCTCGTTGCTGGCCGAAATACTCAACTACTATCTGGGCCTAGGCAAGGTGAGGATACCTAGGCTGGTGAGGGCGCTCGCAGCGGTGCTACCGGAGGCTGTAGATCAGAAATAAAAACGACTGACCCACAAGCCAACAGTGGGATGAAGAGTCGAGCGGGCTGATACGTGATGTGCACCGACCTCACCGACCAGGTAGAGCAAACAGTTTTTACCCGATTCTATACCTTTGAGCAATGCAAAATACCGGAGGAGACCCAGCCGTGAAGCTCTACGAGTATGAAGGCAAACAGCTGTTCCAGAAGTATGGAATACCCGTGCCGCCGGGGATAGTGGCGTCAACCGTTGAGGAGGCAGTGGCGGCCGCCGAGAAACTCGGGACACCCGTAGTCCTCAAGGCTCAAGTCCTCGTGGGCGGGAGGGGTAAGGCTGGAGGCATAGTCAAGGCCGATGCCCTCAACGAGGTCCGGGAGAAGGCCAGCAAACTTCTGGGCTCGGAGATCAGGGGCGTACCCGTACATAAACTGTTAGTCGAGAAGGCGGTCACTATAGAAAAAGAACTCTATCTCTCGATAACCATGGATAGGGTCTCCGCAAGACCGATAATCCTGGCCTCAGCCATGGGTGGAGTAGACATAGAGGAAATAGCCAGGGAGCACCCTGAGGCCATCGTTAGGCGCCCGGTAGACCCGTTGCTAGGCCTCAAGGGATATGAGGCCCGCATAATAGCCTACAAGCTAGGGATACCTAAGGAGCACCTCTCGACCTTCGCCAAGCTCCTCCAAGGGCTTTACAGGCTTTTCACAGACTATGACGCGGAGCTGGCCGAGATAAACCCTCTAGCTATAACGGATCAGGGGCTACTGGCCCTGGACTCTAAGGTCATAGTGGATGACAACTCCCTCTACAGGCACAGCGACCTCCTTACCGGTGAGTCGAGGGCAGAGCGTGGAGAGATGACCGAGTACGAGGAGAAGGCAGCAGAGCTAGGACTAGCCTATGTGGAGTTGGACGGCAATATAGGAATAATAGGCAACGGGGCAGGCCTCACTATGGCCACCATGGACATGGTCTCATATTATGGCGGCAAGCCGGCCGACTTCCTAGACCTAGGAGGCGCCGCCAGCCATGAGCGCGTGTACAAGGCGACGAAGTTTCTCATGGAGCACCCCCGGGTGGACGTCCTCTTCATAAACATATTCGGTGGCATCACTAGGTGCGACGAGGTAGCTAAGGGAATAGTAGAGGCTGTGAAGGAGGTAGGTGCCAAGAAGCCCATGGTGGTGAAGCTCGTAGGCACCAATGAGGAGATCGGCTGGAAGATCCTCGAGGAAGTTGGGATAAAAGTTTTCAAAGACATGGAGGCGGCCGCCCAGCTGGCCGTCAAACTCGCATCCGAGAAGAGGGGGGTGAGCCGGGATGGTCATACTGGTTGATGAAAACACCAAGGTAATAGTGCAGGGCATAACCGGGAGGCAGGGCAGCTTCCACACTAAGCTCATGCTCGAATACGGCACCAAGATAGTCGCTGGCGTCACACCGGGTAAGGGCGGGATAGACGTCCATGGCGTCCCGGTCTACAATACTGTAGAGGAGGCTGTGGCGGAGCACCCTGACGCCAACACCTCGATAATCTTCGTTCCAGCCAGGTTCGCCGCCGACGCGGTCTACGAGGCCGTGGATGCGGGCCTCAAGCTAGTGGTTGTGATCACGGAACACATACCGGTCCATGACACGATGAGGTTCGTCAACTACGCTAGGATCAAGGGTGCCCGTGTCGTGGGCCCCAATGGTCCTGGCGTCATAAGCCCAGGCAAGAGCAAGGTAGGAATAATGCCAGGCAACGCGTTCAGACCCGGCAAGATAGGAATAGTCTCTAGGAGCGGCACCCTCACCTACGAGATCTCCTCCGCGCTCAGCAGAGCTGGCTACGGCCAGAGCACAGCCGTGGGCGTGGGTGGGGACCCCATAGTGGGCACCAACCCCATCGAGGTCGTCAAGATGTTTGAGAAGGACGAGGACACGGACCTAATAGTGCTGATAGGCGAGATAGGAGGCGACATCGAGGAAAGAGTGGCTGCCATGGTTGCTAAGGGCGAGATAACCAAGCCCATGGTGGGCTACATAGTCGGCCGCACTGCACCCCCGGGCAAGAGGATGGGCCACGCTGGCGCCATAATATCCATGGGTACAGGGAGGGCTGAGGACAAGGTCAGGGCCCTCGAGGAGGCCGGGGTACCCGTGGCGGAGACGCCATCGCAGCTGGTGTCTCTAGTCAAGAAGATGCTTGAGGGCAGGTAAACGTGCCAGCTAGGCGGTTCATAGTCACCGTTGTCGCTGACAGGTGCAAGGAGTGCGGCATATGCATAGCCCTGTGCCCTAAGAACGTGTTGGAGAAAGGGAACAAGCTGAACTGGAAAGGCTTCCACTATACGGTACCAGCTAGGCCCGAGCAGTGCATAGGGTGCAGACTCTGCGAGTACAACTGCCCCGACTTCGCGATTTTCGTGGTAGAAGCCGAAGCAGCAAAGGGTGAGACAGTATGGGCGAGGCAAGCCTAGGGTTTCTTAACGCCAACCAGGCTGCAGCCGAGGGAGCGATAACTGCTGGCCTTAAGTTCTTCGCGGGCTACCCCATAACCCCGGCTAGCGACCTCTTCGAGTATCTGGCTAAGAAGTTGCCCAAGTACGGCGGCGTCGTGGTTCAGTCAGAAGACGAGATCGCTGCCATCAACGCGATAATAGGGGCCTCCTGGGCCGGGGCCAAGGCCATGACCGCCACCAGCGGCCCGGGCTTCAGCCTCATGGCTGAGAGCATAGGCTTCGCCGCCATGACCGAGACACCGATAGTTATAATCCAGAATATGAGGGCCGGGCCCAGCACGGGCGTAGCGACCGCTACTGGGCAGGGCGAGGTTATGCAGAGCAGATGGGTGTCCCACGGCCACTACGGGATAGTGGTTCTGACCCCATTCAGCTCTCAGGAGGCATACGACCTCACCATAAAGGCGTTCAACATAGCCGAAAGACTCAGGGTTCCAGTAGTGGTACTTATGGACTATGTACTCGTCCACACTAGGGAGAGGGTTGTGCTGAAGAAACCCCCTGAGGTGGAGGTACTGGAGAGGAAGAAGCCAACGAAGCCTCCGGGCGAGTATAGGCCCTACGAGCCCGACCCTGAGGACCTAGTGCCGCCTATGGCTAACTATGGTGAGGGGTACGCTGTGCTTGTCGAGTCCATGGCCCACGATGAAAGGGGCTACTATGCGCCGGTCGATGACGTCTACGAGAGGCTGGTTAAACGCCTTGTCGACAAGATAGAGGTGAATAGGCACATGGTGGTTGAAAGCGCCACCTACCACACTGACGACGCAGAGGTTCTCTTCGTAGCCTTCGGCTCTGTAGCTAGGTCTGTTATGTCCGTGGTTAAGGAGGCGCGGATGGAGGGCAAAAAGTACGGGCTCTTCAGACCCATATCCCTATGGCCCATGGACGAGAAGGGCCTGAGAAAGGCGGCCGAGAACGCTGAACAAGTGATCGTTGTGGAGATGAACTACGGCCAGCTGGTAAGGGAGGTGGAGCGTATAGTCCGGGATAAGCCTGTCCACCTGGTCCCCCTCCTGAAGCTGGACCTTCCAACCCCCGAAGAGATAGTGGAGGCGGCTAGGAGATGGCTGTAATCCGCAATATACACCCCCTAGACAGGTTCCTCAGGCCTGAACGCCTGCCGCACATGTGGTGCCCAGGGTGCGGCATAGGGATAGCGCTCTCAGCCTTCCTGAGGGCCGTCAACGAGCTGGAGGAAGAAGGTAGGATCGATTCAAGGAAAATAGTGTTCGTCACAGGTATAGGGTGCACGGCCAGGGCGTCGGGCTACGTGAGGTTCGATGCAGCCCACACACCTCACGGCAGGGCTATACCCTACGCCATGGGCGTGAAGCTGGCCAACCCAGACTTGATACCAGTGGTCTTCAGCGGCGACGGGGACATAGTGGGTATAGGCGGCAACCACTTCATCCATGCGGCCAGGAGGAACATGGATATGCTGGTTATTATGGTGAACAACATGATATATGCCCTCACGGGAGGCCAGGTGGCGCCCACAACGCCTGAGAAAATCTATACAACAACGACACCCTGGGGTAACCCTGAGAGACCTTTCAACGCGGTAACGCTGGCATGGATCGCCGGGGCAAACTACGTTGCTCGGTGGTCGGTCACGCATCCTGAGCTTCTCAAGAACTCTATAAAGAAGGCACTGCTCATGGAAGGATTCAGGTTCATAGAGGTTCTCTCAATCTGCCCGGAGGTTTACGGCAGGCACATTGGCTTCAGGAGCCCCGTGGAGCTCTACACGCATTTGAGGAAAGTGGTAAAGATAAGGGGCAAGATCCGTCCGTTAGAGACCGAGTATGACTGGGAAAGGGGCATAACTCTGGGAGAATTCGTGGTTAGAGACGAGCCAGGATTTGTGAGGAGGCTCATGGAGGTGGTTAAGGGTGGAAAGGCTTGAGATAATGATCGCGGGCAGAGGAGGCCAGGGCATACTCTTGGCTGGCTACCTCCTTGGTCTCACGCTGATCAAGCACGGCTACTATGTGGTGCAGTCGGAGTCCTACAGCGCCGAGACCCGTGGAGGGGACTCCAGGTCCGAGCTTATAGTGTTGAAGGAGCAAGGCGAGGCGGACTACATGAGGGTTAGAAGGGCTGACATAGCGGTGTTCATGTACGGCGAGCAGCTCCGCAAATACTCCGATAAGGTGCGCAACGACGCGCTGGTGATTGTAGACTCGACCTTCATAAAACCTGAGGAACTCAGAGAGGGTTGGAGGAGCATCCTAATACCCTTTAGCAGGATAGCCGAGGAGCAAGCCGGGACTATAAGGGTGGCCAACATAGTTATGCTAGGGGCCCTTGCCAGGATAACAGGGCTCTACACGCTGGACGAGCTAAAGGAAACTATACAGAGGAACGTCAAGCCCGGATGGATAGAGCTTAACCTCAGAGCGGCCGAGCTGGGCTACAAGGTCGCCGAGGAGCACGGGGCCTAAAAGCCCAGCTCGTCGAGGCCTAGCTTCTTTCTCCTACGTGCCTGCCTTTCTTCCTGGGTCCCCCTGACCACTATCTCGTAGAGTCTGGCCTCTTTCCCCTCGCCAGGCCTCAACAGTCTCCCGAGCCTCTGGACGAACTGGCGCCTGGACCCCGTACCCGAGACAAGTATGCCCACGTTGGCGTCCGGTATGTCTAGTCCTTCGTCGCCAACAGTGGTTACAACCAACACCCGGCTTCTACCGGACTTGAAGTCATCGAGCACCCTCTTCCTAGTGGCGGTGTCCAGCTCGCCTATAAGGAGGTGTGCGTCGAGGACTTCGGCGAGTTTCTTGGCCTGCTCCACGTACTGGGTGAATACCAGGATCTTGCTTCCCCTCCTAAGCTCCCTCGAGACTATTTCTCTTACCTTGGCCAGCTTGCTCTCCGACATCTGGACAATCATCCTCATCTTCGCGTGGGCCTTGAGAGCCATCTGTGCGTACCTGTCACCCCTTCTGGCCAGCTCGAGGAGCTCTTCGAACCTGCGGCCCATAGCGAACCTCCTGTATGCCTCCAGATAGGACAGGTATTCCTTCCTCTCCTGGGGCGAGAGTTCCACTCTCTCCTCAATAATACGGTAGGGTGCTAGGAACCCCTGCTCGGATAGTTCGCCGGGGAGTTTGTGGTAAACCACTCCGCCCAGCATGGGGAAGAGTTCCACGTGCCTGCCATCCTCCCGGACAACCGTGGCGGACAACCCGATCCTGTGGATTGCGAACGCGTTGCGCGCTATGTGTTTGAACCTCTCAGCTGGCAGGTGATGGCACTCGTCTATTATGATGGTTGTGTAGAGGGGCGCGATCCTGGAGATGTGCCTGTAGGCGGTTTGGTACGTGGAGACTGTTACGGGGGCCAGCCTCTTCCGCTCCCCATAGTAGAGCCCTACGTGCTCCCTCCTAAGGTTGGTGAACCTGGTCAGCATGTCGACCCACTGAAACATCTGCTCCTTGGTGTAGGTGACGATGAGTGTCCTCTCGCCCAGCTCGGCCAGCGCTGCTACAGCGATGACAGTCTTGCCTGAACCTGTAGGGAGTGCGATTATGCCGCGCCACCCGTGGCTTCTGAGAGCCTCCAGGGCCTCGGACTGGTAGCTCCTCAGCTCACCCCTGAACTCCACTTTGAAGCTGAGGGGCTGGCTTTCCTGAAGCCCCGTCCTGTCCTCTACCTCGAACCCCAGATCCTCCAGTCTGCGTTTAAGGTCGAAGAAATGCATGGGTACAACTCGGAAAACCTTGGAGGACCTGTCATAGGACACATAGCCCCTAACCTCGTCGAGGTAGGGGCCCAGATAGACCCTTGTACGGAGCACAACCGTGGAGCCACTCCACTCCAGCACTATTACCTTGTCTCTCCTAGCCTTAGACTCTAGAAGAGCCCTTGAGGAGGCCTCCAGCACGCCTCCCACGGACTCTATCGTCTCCAGTATAGTCCGGGGTGTTAGCCTGTTTCTCCGGGCCTTGACCCAGTTAACCTCGAAGAGGCTACCCTTGTCCGGGTCTCGGCCGAGGTAGTCGGAGAACTCCAGCAAGCTCCTAAAGTCGTCCTCGTCCAGCCACTCCTTCACATAGAACCTAATCCTGCCTGACACCCCAGACCTCCTCCGACACCTTGTAGCCACATATCTTGTCGGCGCCCCTGAGCCCCTTATCCGCCAAGTTTTTCAGAAACTTGCGGGCCTCTCGGACAGTATATGCTTCAACCAGTATTCTGAGGATGTCACCCTCCTTCTTAATAACCCCTATGTGGTTCAGCTCTATATCGAGTAGCGGCTTTGGAGGCCTGCCTCTGCTCGTCAAAATTATGCCAGCGAAGGCGTACTCGTCTTCGTAAAGATTCTCAGCTCTCAGCACAAGGTCCACCTCGACGTCTTCAGCGCAGGCCTGCAGCAGAATATACCTATAACCCATGTAGCGTGCCTCCTCAGCAGCCAGTATGAGCAGTCGAGGCTGGAGGCCCAGCTCCCTGGCCAGCTGCCCGGCTATCCTCTCGAGGCTCGGCAAAGCTCCGAACACTATAGCCACAGTATAATGCGAATCATAATTAAGATTCCCATGAATAAACCTTGGAACGGTGAATCCCGGTGGCCGAGCTACTCGTAGGCCTGATAACCACTCCCCCCAAGGATGCTGAAAGAATAGCCAGGACACTGGTGGAAGAGAGGCTCGCAGCATGTGTCAACATAATATGCACGGTCAAGTCATACTATTGGTGGAAAGACGAGGTTCAGGTCGACGAGGAGTGCCTTCTCATAGTTAAAACAACCCGCAAGGTGGCGGATAGGCTTATAAACAGAGTTAAGGAGGTTCATCCCTACACTGTTCCCGAGGTCGTGCTACTGCCAGCCGAGAGGGTGCTGGAAGAGTATTTAGAGTGGGCCGTCAGGGAGACCTCAGACAGCCGTTGAGGGCATGAGATCGCAGCGTGGGTTTCTTCATCATCGCCCCCGAGCAGGCTCCAGCACTTAAAACCCCGCTCATCCCTCCGATACCGTGTTCAAGACATACTAGGTTCGGCCAGCCTATATATGGTTAACACATTGCGAAACACAGGTAACGTTAACATTGCCATCTAAGGCGCTCTGGTATCTCAAAATTTAAATCACAGAGTAAACCAATGGTACTCCTGGTGCCCTTGGTGCAGATCAGGCTTACCGATAAATACGAGATAACTAAGTTCCGGCTATCGGTTGTCGAAACTCTTCGACTCCTCAAGTCCAAGTACTCCTATAAGGAGCTTTCCAGGATAACGGGGCTCCCCGAAACGGTTCTCTGCCGCTACGTGAGGGGTAACATCATACCCAGCCTAGAGCAGGCTGAACGGATCTGGAGAAGCCTCGAGCGGTATATGGAGATACGGTCACTGCTCAGTGAGAGGGTCGTGGTCCGGAGCGAGGAGGGCTTCATCGATATGAGGAACGTGCTAAGCGACCCCAGGATCCTTCGACTAGTCTCCTACTCGGTTTTCGCGAGGTTCGCTGGAAGAAGGGTCACCAAGGTTCTAACCCCAGCAACCAACGGGATCCCGCTGGCGACCAGCATCGCGATGGTGCTGGAGGTACCCATGATTGTTGCCCGGAAATCCAAGGAAAACCCCTATGAGGACTACTACGAGGAAACGGTGGTAGACTCCCCGGCCTCCGTGACGACCTATTATGTTCCTAGGAGCGCTCTGAAGCGGCGCGACTCCGTTCTTATAGTCGACGACTTCGCCCAAACTGGGAGAACCATTAAGGCATTGGCCAGAATAGTCGAGAAGGCACGGGCTCTGCTTAGCGGCGTCGTAGTTCTCCTTGCCACCAGCGACTCCTGGGCAAAAGATCTCGATACACAGACTGAGGTGTTCCTCAAGGTCCCAATGAAAATGCTGCCGGGCCGGTAGCTTACATATTGATTTAAACCCCCCTGCAGAGCTATTGCCCGCGATCTCGGGTGTTAGCCTTGGCGACAGGTCAGCGGCGCGATCCAAGGATGGAGCAGTTTAAACGCATCCAGGAGCTGAATCGGGCCATTGTTGAAAAGATGTCAAAGATAAGGTACAAGATAGCTGTCCTGAGCGGGAAGGGCGGAGTAGGTAAGTCCCTTGTAGCAGCTAATCTAGGCGTGGCCCTCGCTTCTAAGGGCAAACGTGTCGGCATACTGGACGCCGATATACACGGCCCATCGGTGCCCAAGATGCTGGGAGTCCACGGTTACACCATGGCCGGAGGGCCTGAAGGCATACTGCCTGTAACCACGCCTCAAGGCATAAAGGTGGCGTCAATGGACTTCCTGGTGCCCTCCGAGGATACACCCATAGTTTGGAGAGGCCCCATTAAGACCAGCGCTATAAGGGAACTACTAGCCATGGTTGCTTGGGGCGAACTCGACTATCTCCTCATAGACCTTCCGCCCGGGACGGGTGATGAAGCGCTCAGCATTGTACAGATGATACCTAAGATCCACGGCACCGTGATCGTGACCATGCCCTCCGACCTTTCCAGGATAGTTGTGAAGAAGGCCGTCACCTTTGCCAAGAAGATGGCCATACCGGTGCTAGGGGTCATAGAAAATATGAGCGGCTTCACCTGCCCGGAGACAGGTAAAACCTACTACATATTTGGCAGGGGTGCTGGCAGAAGGATAGCGGAGGAGATGGGCGTGGAGTTCCTCGGCGAAATACCCCTCGACCCCAGGATTACGGAGGCAAGCGACCAGGGGAAGTCCTTCATATCGGAATATCCTGACGCTCCGGCGGCGAAAAGCTTCATAGAGATAGCAGAGAAGATAATAGCGAAAGTGGAGTCCATGAGCGGGGATGAGGAACGGACCACGGCACGAGGGAAACCGATGAGCTTCAGGCTAAACACTGACCTGCTAAAGAAGGACTAACCGGGTACCCGCTCCTCCCGAAACAAATTTCTCGCCCAGAACTTTTCTGAATGTTTCCTCATGACCGCTACAGTGGAGCGGCATAACCTTGCCGATCTTCATGACCGTCAGCATTTCACCCAGCTTCTCGGCAGATTCATCGTCCTCCTCCTTCAAATGGAACCCCCCTGCAACAAGCTCGTAGCGGTCCAGACGCCCGGCCCATCTCAGGATCATTGGTATGCTGGCGTGGCCGCACCCCACCAGGAGGGCTCGGCGGCCATCTTTCAGGACTATTTTTAGGCTGATCTCGAGGCTCCTGGCAACGGGGCCGAAGGCGTAGACGCCTGGTGCCACCGGCGTCGATGTCTGCACCCTGGCCACCCTCCAGCCTAGGCTCCTGGCCTTCTTGAGCACGTGAAGCGCGAACCAGGGCTCCTCGGGAACGAATATCGTTCCTTGCCTTGAGACGTTATCCAGGAGCTCCGAGAGGGCCCCGTAGTGGTCCCTGTGAAAGTGGGATATGACTATGCGGTCGATCCTGTTCAGATCGACGCCCAGCATATCAGCGTTTCTACGCAGTATCTCGAATGAGGGGCCTGTGTCGAAGAGTATATGGTAGCTCTTTCCACCTCTGCGGGGCTCCACGTATATAGATAAACCGTAATCTGTGGCTAGGCCCTGCTTTTTAGCTGCTCTGTCGACGAGAACCACTATCTCTACTTCATCTATTTCGCCTGTTTCCGGCATTCGAAGGCCCACGTTTAAATATGGTTCAGAGCTTAATAATTTGTGGCACACGTTATTACGATATCCTGCATAAGTTTAAATAGCATCTAGTGGGAAAATATCCACAAGGGGTTATTGTTATGAGAATAACCGAAATAGTCCGGGTCGATAGTAAGGGTAGAATAACCATACCCATGCTGGTCAGAGACTCGCTCAACATCGTCGAGGGAATGCATCTCGTGTTAATTGCGGATACAGATAGACGGGAAATCATTGTAACACCAGCATTGTCGCCTGAGGCCAAAGTCTACGAGTTGCGGATAGAAGTGCAGGACGTGCCGGGGGCCTTCGCCCATGTCTCCGACCTTCTAGCGGAGCTGGGCATCGACCAGGTAACAACACATTGCGCCGCCATAAAACGCGGGGAAACAGCTGAGTGCCTAATAGTAGCGGACTTCTCCAAAGCGAAGGCGACGCCCGAAGAGGTTAGAGAGAAGCTGCAGGTTCTTGACGAGGTACGTATGGTCACAATAAAGCCTCTCCAGCGCGGCTAGCCGAGGCCCGGGCCTAAGCGGTGTTCTTGTAGCTTTATTTTACTTGCCATTAGACTATACTAGGGGTGGAGGAGGCGGTTGCTGGTTAAGGTGGGGTGCTGCGGATTTCCCTACTCATTGAAGAGATATGCACAGATTTTCCACCTAGTCGAGGTGCAGAAAACCTTCTACAAGCCGCCCAGAAGGGAGACTCTAGCCAGATGGCGTAGTACAGTTCCCAAGGATTTCGAGTTTACTGTTAAGGCATGGCAGGTGGTAACGCATCCCCCGAACAGCCCGACATGGCGGAAGGCAGGCATCAAAGTGGAAGAGGGCAAGGAGAGCCGCTACGGCATGCTCAGGCCTACTGAAGAGAACTTCGAGGCCTGGCGTGTGGTCGAGAAGTCGGCCGAGACCCTGGGAGCCAAGATAATAGTGGTGCAGACACCACCCAGCTTCGGGTACTCTGAGGAAAACCTTCGCAACGCATACGAGTTTTTCTCCCAGGTTACGGGCAGAGGATATTTGGTGGCATGGGAGCCCAGAGGGAGCTGGCTGGAAAACCTGGATAAAGTTAGACGCATAGTGGAGGAGCTTGGCGTGATCCACGTTACTGATGTTTTGAAGAGGCTGCCAGTCGTGCCGGGCGAGATCGTCTATACACGTCTACACGGGCTGGGCCGGGAGATAAATTACAGGTACAAGTACACCTACGAGGACCTCCAGAAGCTGGCTGACACGATCCTTGGCCTTGACGGGGTACGTGAAATCTATGTGTTGTTTAACAACGTGTACATGGGGGAGGATGCTGCCAGGTTTAGGGAGGTCCTCCGGTCTAGGGGCGTCGAGATGATATAGGCCCCCTCCTTGCCGCGGGCTACCCAGCGGGGCTGGCGGTAAGTGTCCCCCGCCGCGGATACCGCGGCGCATCGGTGGGGACCATTATAGATGGATGAACGAACGGTTAAATATCATGACTCCCACCGGTGTTCAGGGCCATAGAGGGAGGTGCAGCGTTATGACGATCTACTGGGAGCGCTGCGGGCTATGCATGAAACACAAGCCTGCAAGACAGTGCAGTATGGAGCCCGCGCTAATGGTGTGTGCATCGTGTTGCGTCATATGTCCTCGGCGTAGCACCTGCCCTAGGCCGGTGTGGTTGCGGGAGCTGGGCGTGGTTAAGCCTGTCGAGGCGCGGGCCGAGCCTAGTGAAAGGGAGAAGATACTTGAAGAGTTGCTGAGCCGCCTCGGCTGAGCAGTCATCATACGGTCCTGGGCGCCACCCAGTAGATCAAGGTGCCACCCATAGGTAATTCGAACGTCAACTTCATGGGGAGGTCTTTCCCGAACTCCAGCGTCATGGCCTCAGCGGCTGAGGTTGCTTTCACTACGGCTTGAAACGCGTCGAGACCGTATCTGGCCATGATCTCTTGGTCCTCGGGATAGCTCAGCGATATGAGAGGTGAACCTTCACGCATGATGTTGGTGTACTCCTTCTGCTGCGACTCTGATCGCACCACTAGTTTGCCGTCCTCCACACTGAAGACCAGTTCGTCGCCCACTAGTTTGGCGTCCCTGAGGATCTCCTTGAAGTCTGAGGCCAGCATTCTTACCATTACTGGTAAGTCGAGTTTAAGCTCCCTCACCGGCTCAGCGACAGCCTCCTTATACTGGAGGTAGAAGGTCCTGGTCACCCCCGACTTCTGGTCCACGAAGACCATCTTGAACCTCTCAGGCTCAGCCACCAGCTCGACCTTGTCGTTCCTGGTGCCCCTCTTTGCCACCCTGTTTAGCTCGTCGGAGGCCAGGTGGAACTCCACTTTCCCCTTCACAACCTCATACTCCTCGAAGGACTCTGCTGGAAGAGACAGTATTGTCATGGTGGTTTTATCGGGACTGAGGATAACCACTCTGAGGCCCTTCTCGTCGGCTGTGAAGGGCACTAGGTCGGCTAGCTTGACAATAGTCTGAACAATGTATTTGAACTTGGTGGCGTTAGGGTAGACCGCCCTGAGCCTCAACCTCTCGGCACCTTCATAAATACTGTTTCCGGACAACTTAAAGCTTCGTTCCGCCGGGGCGGCACCCATTTTACGCTTGAAGGACACCAGATAATAGGGTGGTGCTAGTTATGGTTGAAATCAAAGTAACCGTTGATATAGGTAAGTACAAGTGGGTTAGGTTGCCGCTTGAGGAGGCCGTCAAGCTGCTTAATAAGGTCTCGGAGCTCCTGGGGTGGAAGTCAGGGGATGTTGACGAAGCCCTGAGATACATGGAACATTTCGACGAGTTCTACAGTATGATGAAGCGCAAGTTCAAGGAGTTTCTGGTCCCAATTAAGAGGTCTTCCGACATGATACGTGGACGGGTGGTAGTGGATAAGTTGAAGCTGGAGAAGGAGGGTGACCAGAAAATAGTAACATTGGTATTCGACCGCCGCGTCGATCTCCGAGTCGTCGTGGATGCGCTGGAGAACATGGGGTTTGAGGTCGAGGTTGAAAAGAGGGTTTTCTAGGCGGATCTGTATCTGGTTAGCTGTTTGTTGAGCTCCTTGACGGTTATGTCCCCCTTAACGGCCTTCTCTAAAAGCTCGGTCACCTCTATCAGTGCTTCAAGGTCGCGGATGCGGAAGTGCTCGGCCCGCGTCTCTTCGGCCTCTCCGACCTCTTCCTCGGCTTCGGCCTTTTTCTTTGCCTTTTCCTTAACTTTGCTGGTCTTTTTCTTAGAGGTTTTTGAAGGCATTCAGCGTACACCCCGGGCATTCGTGACGAAGGCTCCGCCGCTGAGCGTTGTTACCAGCATAACTATATAGTATATAAACGCTACCCATACTGCTCCTGCATGGCTGACACGAGGTATAGTGTCGAGCCCACGCTCACCACAGCGTTGCCCCTATGGAGGGTGCGTATAGTCTCCCTCAACAGCGTGGCCATGCCGGGATCTGCCGCTCCTCCCAGTAGCCTGACGGCATAGTCGAGGTTTCTGGGTTCCTGGAGTGTGAAGACGGCCCTCACGGCGCAGTTCGCCACAACGGCCTCCTCAAGGTCTAGTGGCTGCTGGGATATAGCCACGAAGCCTATGTTGTACTTCCTACTCTCAGCGAGGAGCCGTGCCAGTAGGGACCTTTTACTCCTGGACCTTCTGGAGAGCCTGTGCGCCTCCTCGACGACTATGAGGAGGGGTTTAGTGGGTGCAGACTTGTACATGTTGGCGGCGATTTTTCTGAGCAGCGTTTCCGCATAGATAACCCTAACATGGTCCCCCGGCAATGTGTTCAACATGACCGAGGCCGGGCTGGAGAGCAGTCTCTCCATTGAGATGCTGGTCTGACTGTGGAAGGTCTTGGCCAACAGGTCCAGATACATTGCTAGGCTATTTAGCCTGGCCTGCTCGCTCCTACTGGTGGCCTGGCTGGCCCAGCGTCTGACCAGCGTAGCCACACTGAGCAACGTGGGTGGCTCCCTCTCCCACGTCGAGGGCCGCTCATGAATTATCCCTTTCTCCATATAGGCCTCCTCTATGGCCTGTTCTAGCATAACTCTTTGAAGGTTCCCTAGACCCAGAGCCGTCTGGATGAGGTCAGCCACCTCCGAGGCCCTCTCTCTGGGGGAGGCGCCGTCCAGTTCCAGAATGTTTATAGACGCCTGGGAGGCATCTAGCACCTGGCCTCCGACGCTCCTCACCACATCGCCATACTCTCCGTGGAAATCTATCACCAGGACGTTAATCCCCTGAGTAGCAGCGGCTTTAACCATGTTTTTAGCCAGCGTCGACTTGCCCGAGCCACTCATACCCACTACCAGCACATGCATATTGTTTAGCCTGGCAGGATCTAATCCGAGGGGCCTAGGATAGAGGGGTAACCATGACCACCTAGCCACTCGTCTAAGCCTGAACCTGCGTACGGCCCTTGCCAGGGACACGCCTAGCCTCAACACCCCCTCCTCACGTGGAGGGTAGTCGAAGACAGATCTTGTGGCAAGAAGTATAGGCACTGCCAGCCACGAAAACCCGGAGGCGGCGCCGAGCAATAGCGCTAAAGCAGGACTGGCCAGCTCGTAAAGGAGTAGAGCTAGAACCATGGAGGCAACGACCCCTGAAACGTAGGGAAGCCAAGTGCTGGGAGGAGTCTCTAGGATGGCCGAGACCAGTACACCTAGAGCCGCTCCCGAGAAAAGCGCTGATAACATGGTGTGACTCGAGACGTGTCTCCTCACGGCTAGTAGTGGGGGTTCACGTATACCTATAATGACCGCGGCTATACCCAGCCCCGCAGCAGCTGCTATCACCTGATGAATCCCCAAACCGCTGAGCGCAAGTAAAGCCGCCAGGAGGCCTACTGTAGATATAGCGGAGCCGAAGATAGCCGAGAAGAGCAGTACGGGCGCTGCCTCAGCTATCCCCGATGCAGCGAGGCTGGCGTAGCGTTCCCCGAAGATGCCTAGCCTGGGCGGGTGGATGGCGAGGACTTCCAGCGCGAGGGCGACGACAATTAGCATCAGGAGCCTGGAGACCTGGGTGAGCCATATCCTGCTGATCTGCGGCATCATCACTCAAGACCACAATATTACCGGCTACACAAATAATTATTTACACGGTAAAGCTAGACCTGCAGCGTCTAATCTGCTAGGAAGTGTGGTAGGAATGTTGCCGGCGCGGCTTAGCGACGCGCTAAGGCGCAGGGGGATAGTGAAGTTCACGGAGATACAGAGGAAGGCCTTTCCAGCGATAGTTAGTGGTCAGAACGTCCTCCTCATCGCACCTACAGGGTCCGGGAAGACGGAGGCAGCTGTGATACCAATCTACAAGCTAATGATCGAGAAAAAGGCTAGGCCCTTGGCGGCAATCTACGTCACGCCTCTCAGGGCCTTGAACAGGGACATCTTCAGGAGGATAGCCGAGCTAGGCAGGGACGTGGGGCTAAATGTGATGCTTAGACACGGAGACACGCCGAGGAAAGCTAGACGCCTAGTCTCGGAGAACCCTCCTCACCTGCTCATAACGACGCCAGAGACACTCCAGTACCTCTTGCTGGATGAGAGGCTCCGCCAGGCCTTCAGGGAGCTTCGCTGGGTGATAGTGGATGAAATCCACGAACTCCTGGACAACAAGCGTGGCTCCGAGCTGACCATAGTCTTGGAGAGGATTTCAGCCCTTTCGAGGCACAGGGTTCAGAGAATAGGTCTCTCGGCATCTATAGGGGATCCCTGGACGGCTGCAAGGTTTCTGGCTGGCTGGGCTCGCGGCTGCCTGGTAGTAGAGGTTCCCGGCATAAGAAGGGCCAGGATAATGCTGGCGGATCCCAAGCCTGAGGAGTGCAGCGTCGAGGAGGCCGAGGAGCTTGGAGTCTCCAGGGAGACCTGTTCCCGCCTTAAGGCCCTGGCCAGGGCTGTCAGACGTAGTGGCGGCAAGACGCTTATTTTCACCAATACCCGTGATACGGCCGAGTTCGTTGCCTCCAAGCTGCGCTTCATCCTTGGCCCTAGGGTTGTTGCGGTGCATCATGGAAGCCTTTCCAGGAGTATCCGGGTCGAGGTGGAGGAGCGTTTCAAGTATGGAGACCTGGAGGCCATCGTGGCTACCTCTAGCATGGAGCTGGGCATAGACATAGGCGACGTAGACCTGGTGGTACAGTACGGTTCACCTAGGCAGGCTGTGAGGCTACTCCAGAGGATCGGGAGGAGCAGGCATAGGGCTGGTTTAGAGGCCAAGGGTCTCATAGTGACTCTGGGCAACATGGACGACCTCCTGGAGTCGGCTGTAATAGCGCGTAGGACTGTTGCCGGAGACCTTGAGGAGCCCGAGCCCTACGAAAAGCCCCTTGACGCCCTGATGCACCAGGTTGCCGGCATGGTTCTGGAGAAGACTATGGTTACGCTTGACGAGGTATACCGGGTGGTAACTAGGGCATACCCCTACTCTGGCCTAAGCATGGACGAGCTGAGGGAGCTGGCAGAGTTCATGGACTCGTTGGGCATAGTTAGGCTTAGGGACGGGGTGCTGAAGAGAGGGAAGAGGATCTACAGGTACTATTATAGTGTCTCCATGATACCATCCACCAAGCGCTACCCGGTAGTGGACGCGGCGTCGAACAAGGTCGTCGGCTCTCTCGACGAGGAGTTCGTGGTATCCAGCTGCGAGACCGGTACGGTCATAGTGCTTGGAGGAAGGCTTTGGCGTGTCCTCGAGGTGGACGAGAGGGTCCGGGTGGAGCCGGTCGAGGAGGCTGAAGGCATACTGCCCGCATGGGAGGGGGAGCTCATTCCCGTCGAGTGGCGGGTGGCCCGGGAGGTCTGCAGCGTGATCCGGAGGATCGCTAAGGGTATCCCTGTGAAAGGCTACCCCTTCGACAGGGAGAGCCTAGAGCGGCTGAGGGAGCTGGTATCCAGGCACGCAGAGAAGTACCCTGTGCCGTGTGAAAGGCTGATTCTGGTGGAGTCCCTTGGGAGGACCGTGATAGTACACGTGTGCCTTGGCTCCCGTGGCAACGAGGCGCTAGGAGTACTCCTCTCGGCAATGCTGAGGGCACATAAAGGGATCAGTATAGCGTACCATGCCACGCCATACAGGATAGTGCTATCAACGCCGGTGCCCTTAAAGGCCAGCGATGTGGCCGACGAGCTTGAATGGCTTGCAAGCCATCTAGACGAGGCTGAGCCGCTGATCACCCGTGGAGTCACAGATACCGGCATGTTTAGGTGGAGGCTTCTACACGTTGCTAAGCGCATGGGGCTAGTTGAGCCGGGCAGCGAGGCCAAGCTGACCAAGGCGATGCTTTCCAGGATAGCCTCCACCCTTGCAGGGAGGGAGGCTCTCCGAGAGGTGCT
The DNA here is from genome assembly GCA_015520265.1 of Pyrodictiaceae archaeon. Lineage (GTDB taxonomy): Archaea > Thermoproteota > Thermoprotei_A > Sulfolobales > WAQK01 > WAQK01. The sequence continues at coordinate 39,071 of WAQK01000079.1, forward strand.
CCACGACAAGCTGGACCTAGACGCGGTCCGCTGGCTGCTCAAGGGCATATCATCGGGCAGGGTGAAGGTTGAGGCGCTTGACCTCCGTGAGCCGACTCCTCTGGGGAGGGCTGGCCTGGAGTCGGCTAGGTTCTTCGACCGTATCTCGGAGGCGTTGCCTCTCAATGTTTTAGTGGAGATAGTTAAGCGTAGATTGCTCTCTAAGAAGCGCAGGCTGATATGCATGCACTGCGGGTACACCTGGGTGGAGGTGGTGGGAAGGCTTCCTGAGAAGATACGCTGCCCCCGATGCGAGGCGGGCTTCGTCTCGGTTACCTGGCCCGAGAACGAGGAGGCTGTGAGGGTTGTGAGGAAAGCCCTGAGGGGCGAGAAGCTGAGGGGCCAGGAGGTCCCCCTGCTCAGGGAGCTGAGAAGCGCTGGCAACCTTGTCCTCACCTACGGGCGCTACGCCGTCATAGCCCTTACAGCATACGGGATAGGGCCTCAGACAGCCGTAGGCGTGCTTGCCCAGCTGAAAAGGGGTGAACAGGCCTTCTATAAAGCTATATTCGAGGCGGAGAAAAGGTTCATGCGTACAAGGAGGTTCTGGGACTAAGCCTGGAGGGCCCCCCAGCTCGGAGCGGTTCCACGATCATCCCCAGCCTGGGGCTCCGGCTGGCTCGGCGCTAGAAGCTTCTTTGCCTTCTCCACGACCTCCTCGCGTTTCCTTCTAGACCCGCGTTTCCAGGAGTAGTATGTGTCCAGGGGTACTGCCAGGGCTAAGTGCTCGACATACATCTCGGCTACCGGGCAGTTGTCGATGCAGAGCTTGCACCTGATACACTTATCAGCCCGCACCCTCGGGTGGCCCTCGACTACGCGTATAGCTCCTGTGGGGCAGGATGACTCACAGTTCCTGCAGCTGGCGCAGCCAACCCACCTATACACAAGCTTCACGGCGTCTATGGCCTCCTCCAGCGCATTGTTGCCTGGTGCCTCGACGGTGAAGGTTTTCCCGTCAAACTGTATCTTAACGGGGCCTCGCTTAACCTGGAGGGAGCCCTCCTCGGACAGGCTGCCCAGTATAGCGTGCTGCTCCGCGAGAGCCTCTCGCGGCATGCTCCTGGCCAGGCTTATTCTCACCCTGCGGCGCTCCTCAAGCTCCTCCTCTTCGATCCTGACAATGGGGTTTAGGGTCCACGCGGTGTAGGTTTCTCTCCAGTCCCGGAGCCGCACGCCTGCACGCTTCGCCAGTCGTAGTTTCTGCGTGGCAGGGCCGAGCCACCTCCACAACCCCAGCGTGACCCATTCGCGGGGAGCACCTATCTTTCGGGCCCACTTCCAGAGTATATCCTCCCACCTTTTCCACATCTCGGGGTGGGCGTGCTTCACCACCTGGAACTCTGCCAGGGTGCTGGCGGGACACATGTAGCAGCCCAGTCTTTCGAACCCTCTGCAGTAGAGAGGGTTGGGTTCCAGACCTCGGCGCCAGATGTATGTCCAGACTGCCAGCTGGTTCCACTCCTGGATGGGGGACATGCTGAGTATTGTTGGCACCCACCTGTTCCTCCAGATCCTGCTGCTACGTGCCCTGTCCAGCGACTCGAAGGCTCTTTGACCAACTATGTTGAGGATGTCGCCCTTCCAGGCACTCTTAGCCGTCCGGGCTAGGGGCGCCAGCTTAGCGACCTTGCAGCACCAGCGGTAATCCCTCCCCGGAGGTCCGAAGAACCCTACCGATCGCCAGAAGGCGTTACCTGCGGAGGCCACGACGAGCTTGAGGCCGTGCCTCTCAGCCGCTGTCTCCACGGCCTGCCGCGTCTCGGGGAACTCTAGTCCCGTATCGTTGAAGAGCAGTGCTGGCTCCACCCCGGCCCTTAGCGTTAGGTCCAGGGAGACCAGGCTGTCCTTGCCTCCCGAATACGAGACTACCACGGGTTTCCCCGTCTTCTCAGCCATCACGTTAATCAGGGCCATGGACTTTGACTCGAGCAGATACATGGCGTACTCGTTGGCCCTGAGGAGTTCTTCCCTACCCGCTGGCCCCTCACCTACGGGCCTCTGCTTCGAGTAGAACACGTTCCACACCCTTATCCGGGAGCCAGTGGAATACCCTACACCCAGCGGCTCTCCGTTGGGATCTGTTATCACAACCTGCTCGCCCGGCTCATACCCGCCGTGTTGCAGGATTCTGGCCCTGCTCAGCCTCTCGCCTGGCTCCAGTTTCAGCGGCGTCGTCAAGCCCTCCTCCAGGATTCTGCATGCACCCTCATAGGTTAGTCTGAACCTCCACTTACCCTCCACGGGCTCATAGTAGACCTTGCCCACGACGACGCCGTCTACAACGACCTCCCTCATCTCGTCTAGATATGGAACCTTGTTGAGGAGAACCGTGTGGTTCCTACCACCTATAACCGCGCGGTATGCCTTAGGAGACTGGAACTCGTTTTTCAGCGCCAACTCCAGTCTTTCATGGTCCACGCCCAGCGCTGGCCGTGCATCAGCGGGCGGGTTGAGCCGTACCTCTACCCCCTTGCTCCCGCACCGTGCGCACCTATCCGTAAGTAAGGGTACATTGCAGCTGGGACACCAGTACACCTTGGACTCGACGGGCCACCGGGGCCTCACTTTCCGCCACTCTCATACCTCTTCTGCTTCTCGTCGTAACTATCCCGATCCCCTATAACTCTGGCTGGAACTCCTGCAACCACCTTACCGGGAGGGACGTTCCTGGTCACCACGGCACCTGCCGCAACGACTGCACGCTCACCAATCCTAACACCCGAGACGAGCACGGCGTTGGCGCCCACGACGGCCCCGTCCTCCACGATTACGCCTAGTAGCCTCCTGCTGGGGGGGTACTTGTCGTTTGTGACAACCACTCTAGGGCCCAGGAACACGTTGTCGCCTATCACTGTTTCCGGGGGCAGGTACACGCCGCTCTGGATGCTGGTCCTATTACCGATCCTCACCCTGCCATCGATGATCGTTCCAGTGCCAATCTTGGTGTAGTCCCCGATGACGCTGTCCTCCCGGATCAGGACATGGTGTCCTGTTTCGACGCCGTCGCCTAGTACAACGTCCTCGTAGACAATGGTGTATGCCCTCAGGATAACGTTTCTCCCTAGCCTCGACCCACTACTGGCCGAGTCCAGCTCACGTATACTCGCAGCGTTGAGGTGCTTAGACCTCCTAGGGTACCCCACGATCACGCCGAACCCCAGTCTCGACCCGTCGCCAACCACGCTGGGGCCCAGGAGTATGGCTGCCTCCTCCACGACAACGTAGCCTAGAGAAGCCCTGCTTGAGACATATTTCACTTTCACCTCCATACGGCCACACCTCCTCTCTTCTTCTCATCATTGCCGGGCACCCTGTAGCCCAGCTCGGCCGCGTAGCCGAGGAGTTGCTCCATGTTGGACGCATGGAGCCAGACACCTCCCGTCTTCTTGCATGCCACCTCGATCATCTCCCTATCATAGCTGGACAGGTTGCCGAAGCTCAGAACGTCGATCACTATACCGCTCCTGGCCGCCAGCCCCGCAGCTACGTCTAGCTCGACGCCCTCGTTGAACGTTCCATCCGTCACCATAACTATTCTCCTCCCATAACCTGTAGGTGCATGACGTAGCATGTCTACAGCCTCGCCGACCGCCAGGCCGGGTGAAGTTGCCTCGCCCAGGACCTTTATGTCCTCCACGGCCTCCTCGGCCAGCCCGTTATTGTCGGTGAGGTCGAGGATGGGGAAGGCATACCTGTAGAAGAGTATTATGCCCACCAGAGTGTGGATGTCCCTCTCTAGAAGCGTCTTAACCAGCTTGAGGGACGCCTGCCTGGCAGCATGGATCCTGCTGGGCTTGAAGTCTTTCTCCCTCAGGCTGAGACTCACGTCTACGGTTATGGCTACGGCTTCACCTAAGGGCTCCAAGCTTCTCAGCCCCCTCCGGCACTAGTATGGGTATTGCCCTCATCTTCTCCAGTATCCTGTCGTACTCCATGGGCCTTATAGCGCCGCCCCTCATCCCGTAGACTATGAGGGACAAAGTGGGAGCAGCCAGCGCGCCTGAAAGCCTGGCGTTGAGCCTTGTCCTAGCATCATCACTTACAACTACCAGGCCCCTGTGTGCCGCGTGGATTATGGCCTCAGCCTCCACCACGGTGACCCCGTTTCTCCTCGCATACTCCACAGCGCCGGGAGCCGGGTCCATCTGAAGGATCCCCCTTATACGGGTAGCCTTCTTATGGAAAACGGCCATCCTCATCTCGGCTAGACGGACCTCGTAGCTACCGCTCTTAGGCACGTAGATGTCTATGCCCAGCCTTGGCAGCTGGTTCAGCAGGCCTACGTGGTAAAGCGTGTAGAGTGTGGATAGATCGACCACAACGCCCGGCGCCTCCAGTATAAGCCTGGCCCCCTCCTCCACCTCCTCCAGCTCGTCACTGCCCAGCTCCGGGACAACCCCCCTTTTAAGGAAGTAGGCCAGCAGCTCCTCGTAGCCAGTATTGCTTATCTCCGTTGCCAGCTGGTAGCTTATTCTCCCATCTCTATAGGCTCTTAGAGCAATTATCCTGAGATCCATGCTCTCGATGAGGCGGCGGATGGCGTCCCTCACCGCTTCTGCCTTACTGGCATAATAGCCAGCCCTCACCAGGTGCTCCAGGATCTCCTCCACCCACCCTCCAATCTCTACGGTGGTAACCATGGTATTACCCCATACTCTACATAGGAACAGGAATCCCACAGGGGATTCCAGGTCCTGGTAACACCTGGGGAAACTCTTAAATAAACTATACCGCCATAACACGGAATCAGCCAAGTATGCATAAGTAGAGGTGAATAGA
>WAQK01000080.1 GCA_015520265.1 Pyrodictiaceae archaeon
ATCCTGACCCCGCCTGGTAGCTGGTCCACCGAGTCTATCTCCAGGCTCCTGGGCACCGCCAGAACCAGCCTGGCCCTCCCGAAGCCCAGGTCGGCCTCCTCCACAACCCTGGCCCCGGACTCGACCACGTAGTCGTAGCCCGTTATCCCCAAATCCACAGCGCCGGAGGCAACGACGCCGGGAATATCCTCTGCCCTGAGGAACACGAGCCTCACATCTTCCCTCGTGGTCGGCACGAGCAGCGCCCTGGACTCCCCGTCGCCGTAGAGCGGCTCGATCCCGGCAGCCTCCAGCAGCTTCAGCGCCGGACCCCTCAGCCTACCCTTGCTGGGCACCGCTATCCTCAGCTGCAACCTCCGCCACACCTCCAGAACTCCTCGAGCCCCCTTCTAGGGGCGGCTGCTAGGGCCTGTCCAGAACTAGGCTTGGGGAAGAAGGCTTCGGAGCACCTATATAGACGGATGAACCTGCACAGCCTCCGACCTCCAGGCCCCTAAAGCGGGCTAGAGGTTTTAAATGTATCCTTTTTCACTGTTCCAAGAAATACAATAAAATCAATGGTATGAGGACCTTAACCTCAAAGGGCGGTAATGCTATGTGGACGTCGTGTAGAATTTGACGAAGTCCACGGTGATTCTGCTGCTGTCCAGCTTCTCAACCGCGCTCTTCTGCCCCTTAATGCTTCTTGCCACCAGGACGTAGTAGTTCCTGGGTGACTGGAGGCCGGTCTTCGCAGATTTTTCCTCCAGGTCCCGCAGGATCTCCTCAGCATCCCCGGTGTCTAGGTCGCTCCACTTCGCCTCTACGAATGTTGTAGAGACCCCGGGCTCCCTAACCACAAGGTCTATCTCTTCCCCTCTATGCCACCAGGGGCCGTGTTGAACTGGTTTGGTGGGCACGGCTCCGGCTTTGCGGAGTTCGGGCAGGGATTCCTCGACTACCTGTTCGAAGGTTGTTGAGACATATCTATCCATGCCCCTCAAGACGGTGTCAACGGCTTCTCCGGCTTGACCAGCCTCCACCAAGGGTCTCAGGGGGAGAATGTAGGTGAACCAGAATCTGAAGTAGTGGTCCCTGAAGAACACTCGTGAGCCCCTCTTGAAGCCCAGGGGCCTCCTCACCTGGATGATATCCAGCTCCTCTAGAACCTCGAGGTACCTGTGAATGGTCCTCGGGTCGACTCCGGCTGCGTTGGCAGCCTCGTAGGGGTTGCTTCTCCCCTCGGCTACAGCCTTGAGGAGAGCCATGTACCTCCTAGGCTCCCGGAGCTCCTGCCTTAGCAGGCCCTCAGCCTCGTCCAGCAGGGGGCTCCCAGGCCTCAGGACGCCCCGGAGGACCGCCTCCACACTAGTCTTCCCATAGGCGTGGGCAAGGTATGCCGGTGTCCCGCCGAGCATGGAATATATTCTAACGGCGTCTGCGGGAGACAGCCCCTGAAGGAACCCCTTTGAGTCGAGCAGCCTTAGAGGTCTGAGCCTAAGGTTTGCTGTACGCCTCCCATACAGGGGCGCATTATAGCCTAGAAGCTTCCTCTCGAAGAACGAGGCAGCCGAGCCGCATAGGACGAGCATCAACCTGCTCCTCCCCAGAACAGTATCAATGCTCCTCTGAAGCCTGGAGGGCAGTGTTGGATCAGCCTCAACCATGTACTGGAACTCGTCGAGCACCACCACGAGCCTCTCCCCGCTCCCGGCCAGCTCCTCCAGAACCTCAACAACATCCTCCGACCTAGGCACAAGGTTGAGAGACTTGGAGACCGCCCTTTGAAACTCCCTGCAAAGCTGGCCATACTCAAGCTCCGCCGCAACATAGTATACCCCTCTACGCCCCCTCATGAACTCCTGCAGCAACCTGGTCTTGCCAACCCTGCGCCTCCCGTACACCATGACCAGGCTAAAACCATCCCTAGCATACTCATCCTCGAGGACCCGTAGCTCCACCTCTCGATCCATAAACGGAACCAAATAATCGTACCTCAATACGATTACCAAAATATGATTACCCAGAGGCGTAATATACATTACCCGAAACCATTCACCCGAACCGTGCCCGACATGATTCGCTATAGTTTAATAATCGTGGATGACGCTATGCTGTACAGTGCCGTCAGGAATGGCTTTGAATGTATGGAGAAGCTGCTGAGGAAAGTAGAGGAGGTGTTCATGAAGTGACTATAGTTTACCGCAGTGTAGATTTGAAGGATATCATGCCTAAACTCAGGGAGGAGCTGGAGGGCCGCGGCGACGTGGTGATCGCCGTGGTCTTCGGCTCGGCTATACGGAGGAGGCTGGTGAGAGACCTGGACATAGCCGTGTACTTCGAGGGGCGGCCCAGCCTAAAGCAGATCTTGAGGCTGGCTGCAGAGCTGGAGGAAGCGGTCAACATTCCGGTGGACCTGACACCCCTAAACCTGGCGCCACCCGGCCTAGCGTTTAAGGTTCTCGCGACAGGTAAACCCATCCTGGTTAGGGATAGAGTATTGCTGGCTTCCCTCCTTCATAGGGCCCTGGGCGAGCATATGGACATTGGCATTAAGCTGAGAATGACGTGGAGCCGTGGGCGCAACTAGTAATTAAGCCCATATAGAATTCTGTTACTCGGGGAATCTTCTTGTTCAAGCCGTGGATACGTGAGGCCCCCTCCATGGTGTTGAGGGAGTATGGCGACGGGGTCGCGAGGCTAGACCTAAACGAGTCTCCCTACACTCCTCCGAGCTTCGTGATCGAGGCTGCCGCAAGGGAGTTGGAGAGAGGGAACCGGTATCCCGACGGGAATATGTTCCGGAGGCTCTACGAGGCTCTCTCATCCTATACTGGTTTGCCTAGGGATAACATAGTCGTGGGTGCGGGTGGTGACGACTTGCTCAGAGCGGCGTTCACGGGGACCGTGGAGCCTGGGGACAAGGTTGTTGCGCCCCGCTACTCGTTCGGCATGTACCGGGTCTACGCCAAGCTGGCTGGCACAGTGTTCGTGGGGGTGCCTGTTGAGCCGAGGGGCGAGTGGTGGGTGCTTGACGAGGAGCGCCTCATCTCCGAGTCCAAGAGGGCTAGACTGGTGTTGCTGGACAGGCCCAACAACCCCACGGGGAGCATGTTCCTGTCTGAGAAGAGGGTGGAAGAACTCCTGGAGGAGGCCAAGGGCCTGGTGGTCATAGACGAGGCGTACTACGAGTTCACCGGCAGCACGGTGGCGGGCCTCGTGGAGGCTCATGAAAACCTGGTGGTCCTGAGAACCCTGAGCAAGGCCTTCTGCCTAGCAGGGTTCAGGGTGGGCTACGCGCTAGCCCACCCCGAGACGGCTGAGAAGCTTAGGAGGCTTCTACCGCCATTCCCGACCTCCAGGCCCTCTGTGGCCGCCGCCATAGCCGCCCTGGAGAACCCGGGCTACGCCAGGGAGGTAGTGGAGAAGGCGGTGGCGGAGAGGGAGAGGCTGAGGAGAATGCTGTCTGAGGCTGGCGCAAAGCCCTACGGGAGCCACACTAACTTCGTCCTGGTCGAGACCGGGATCAGGGGCGTGGTTGAGAAGCTCTACTGGGAGGGCGTTGCCGTGAGGGCTGTGCCGATGGGGGACAACTGGTTCCGTGCCACCGTCGGCCTCCCCGAGGAGAACCACCGGCTCGTGGAGGCGTTCTCCAAACTAGAATAGCGCCCAGTATAGGAGGGCCATATTGACCAGCAGGGGCGCCACGCCGGCTGCAGCCACAGCAATCCTGGCCGGGAGCGGGGGCCTCGGCTCCATTCCCAGGTAGGAGGACGCCACGACGAGGGCCAAGGGCCACACGGTGAGGTTGATGGCGATGGACGCTGCTCTGGCAGCCTCCCCGAAGCCGAGGGGCCCCTTAGCGGCAAGTGTGGCGGCAGCCAGCACAGAGGATGATACTATAGTGTAGAAGGCTATATCCCTGTACCTCCCGCCGACCCCGAGGGGCCTTGCCCCGGCCATCATGGCGTTGGCAGCGACTATGGCGAGGATCGCCAGTATACCCGCCGAGACGGCGGCGACACCCACCACGAAAGCCGTGGCCCTGCCAGCATAGGGGCCCAGCAGCTCGACCAGGGCGTCAACGCCCTCCACCACGAGGCCGCGCCCATTCAGATAGACGGCTGCCGTATAGGCTACTGCGACGCCCACCAGGATAGAGAACAACGTGCCGAACGCCACGTCCACCATCTCCCACGCCAGCCTCTCGCCACTCATCCTCCTAGCCCTCACCGCCTCAGCCTGGAGCACCAGGCTGTAGGGCGCGGCGGCAGCGCCGAACACGGCCACGAGGTCCGGCACCTGGCCCGCCGAAAGCCTAACCCTGAATCCCGACGCCAACGCGTCGATGCTGGAGGGCCCGCCCCACATGTGGATAACCATGACGGCAACATAGGCCAGGAAGGGGAGGGAGAGTACCACCAGGATCCTCTCAACGCTCCTAACGCCCCGGAACCCCATGGCCAGGCTCCAAGAGGCCAGGGTGGCCAGGCTGAGCCCCACCCACCACCCCGTGCCGGTGAGCAGGGACACCATAAGGGCAACCATTACCGCGTTTATCGTGGCCGTAGCTATGTTGGCCGTATAGGTGCTCCACTCCACCAGCCTCCACCACCAGGCGGGGGCGCGGGGCCTGGAGGCGGCCACGGCGGCGGCCTGCTGCAGCACTGAGAAGAGGAGCATGGAGAGGACTATGGACCAGATGAGGGCGAAGCCGTAGCGGGAACCAACGTAGGCGAAGACCCCAAGGTTGGACGCTTCGAGGCCCGCTGTGGCGGCTGCTACGCCCGGGCCCAAGAAGTATAGGAGCCTAGGCCTCCGCTGCGGCCTCATCCCTGCGTACACCCGCGGGGGCCAGGGGGTCAAGGCTTGCCTCGCTTATGAGCTCGCTCAGCCTCTTCTCGCCCAGGGTTTCGGCCGGGACGACAACTATGACGGTCGAGGGCTTCTGGGCCTCCGCCTGGGCCTCGCCCAGGCTCGGCTCGGGCTTGGACACCTTCTTGGAGAACCTGTAGTTCAGCA
>WAQK01000081.1 GCA_015520265.1 Pyrodictiaceae archaeon
CCTCAGCCCCCTCTCCTCAAGGGTCTTGACAACCCTCTCCATGTTCTTCATGGTGGTTGTCAGCAGGGCGCTCATAGCCACTATGTCGGGCCGGTACTTCTCCACGGCCTCTGCAAACTGCTCGGCCAGCACGTCTACGCCCAGGTCTATCACCTCGAAGCCGGCAGCCCTCAACATGGAGGCCACGAGGCTCTTCCCTATGTCATGGACGTCGCCCTCCACTGTACCTATGACGACCCTGCCCCTCGCCCTGGCGGCACTGCTGGCAGCCTCCTCGAGGAGGGGCTGAAGCCTCTCCATGGCCTTCTTGAAGATGTCAGCCGCTATGATCATCTCCGCTAGGAAGTACTCGCCGGTTTCAAACAGTTTGCCGACCTCCTCCATGCCGCGGCTCATGGCCTCGAAGACTATGCGCTCGGCCGGGACACCGGCGCGGAGGGCCTCCTCCACAGCGTTAAGCAGCGCCTCCTCGTCCAGGTCCACTAAGGCCTCCTTGATCCTCTCGAGGACCCCCTCCACACCTTCTCCCAGTTATCCCAGCTCCCCGGTGAATAATAATGTCACGCTAACAGGGCTCTATGGTTGAGGGCGGCTTCGTCGTCACCGCGTAGGTCACCATGGTAACCTGGGGTATCTCGCTGGTGATCCTCCTGGATATCCTGTCGAGAACCTCGTAGGGTACCCTGGCCCAGTCTGCAGTCATGGCATCCTCGCTCTCAACTATCCTTATTGTAACCACGTATCCCACGCTCCTCTGGTCCCCCTTAACGCCGACCCACCTGTCATCGCCCACCGCTGCGAAGGCCTGCCAAACACTCCTATAGAGGCCTGCCCTGGCTAGCTCCTCCTCCACGATCCTCGAAGCCCTCCGCGCCACCTCCAGCTTCTCCAGGGTGAGCTTGCCCATCACTCTGACGGCCAAGCCGGGGCCTGGGAAGGGGTGCCTATATACGATGTTCTTCGGCACGCCTAAGGCCTCGGCTATCCTGCGCACCTCATCCTTGTAGAAATACTTGATAGGCTCCAACACCCTAAGGCCCAGCCACGCGGGTAGGCCAGCCACGTTGTGGTGGCTCTTTATCCTGTCTGCACCCTTCACCGCGCCGCTCTCAATTATGTCGGGGTAGGTTGTGCCCTGGGCGAGCCACTTTATCTCGGGATCCCTCTCCACGATCTCCCGGAATATCCTGGCGAACTCCTCGCCTATGATCCTCCTCCGCTCCTCGCAGTCCTCAACCCCCATGAGCTTGGAGAGGAACCTCTCCCTCGCATCGACATGAACCAGCTCTATACCCAGGCTCCTAAGGGCTTCCACCACCTCCTCGGCTTCGCCCTCCCTGAGGAGTCCATGGTCCACGAAGACCGCTACGAGCCGGTCGCCCACCGCCCTCCTAACCAGCACAGCAGTCACGGTGCTGTCCACGCCTCCGCTCACCGCGACAAGCACCTTGTCCTCCCCGCCCACGGCGCGCCTTATCTCTGAGACCAGGGTCTCCACTAGCTTCTCCGCTTTCCAGGTCCTGGATACGCCAGCCACACGGTAAGCGTAGTTGCGGAGCAGCACATCGCCCTTCGGGGTGTGCCTAACCTCGGGGTGGAACTGGACCCCATAGATGGGCTTCTCCTCATGCCTCATGGCCGCTATATAGCCGTTCTCCGACACCGCTAGAACCCTGAAGCCGGGCGGGGGCTCAGCCACGTAGTCTGCGTGGCTCATCCAAACCTCCTCCTCAGATCCCCACCCCTCGAAGAGGGGGTCGCGCTCCACGAGCTTCACAAGGGTTCTCCCGTACTCGCCTCTTCCCCTCTCCACCCGTCCCCCTAGAAGACTGGCTATTAGCTGGTGACCGTAACATATGCCGAGCACAGGTATGCCGGTGTCGAGGACCCCGGAATCCATTATGGGCGCGTTGGGCGAGTAGACGCTGGAGGGGCCGCCGGAGAGCACGAGGAGCCTGGCGCCACTCCTCTCCACATGTTCAGCCGTGACAGTGTCGTAGGACACGATCTCAGTGTAGACCCCCTGCTCCCTGAGCCTCCTCGCTATGAGGTGGGCGTACTGCCCGCCAAAATTCACGACGAGGGCCAGATCATACCGGTTCCTAAACTCCTCGGGAAGCACCAGCCAGTCCAATTCGGAGCCTCCTCTTGGGTGGAGAGGAAGGAGGTTCAAGGATATTAGGTCTCCGGTTGCCTCCGCCCAGCCTCGCCAGCCCCAGACTTCTCAGCCCTCCTGCCCTGCCTCCTCGACGCCTGGCGCGTCGGGGTCTTCTTCCTCCTGGCAGCCCTCCTAGGGCAGCCGAACTCGCCCCTGAGACGCTCAATAGTTTCCTCTACCCCCTGCTTACCTGGGACATCCTCCACACGCTCCAGCGCGTCCTCGGAGTCATCAAGTATGTGGCACACCTCCCTCTTGGTGAGATCGCCATATCTGGCCAGGTGAGCCATCCTTCTGAGGTGGAGGTGGAGCTGCTCCAACGCATAGGACTGGAGGGTTACAGGTGCCCTCATGGAGCGGAGGACGACCACGGTAGGGTGGAGGAAGAGGCTCCTGGTAGCCTCTATGGCATGCCCCTCCTCCACGTACCTCTGCGTCAGCCTCCTATAGTACCGGATA
>WAQK01000082.1 GCA_015520265.1 Pyrodictiaceae archaeon
CCAGCCAGTCCAATTCGGAGCCTCCTCTTGGGTGGAGAGGAAGGAGGTTCAAGGATATTAGGTCTCCGGTTGCCTCCGCCCAGCCTCGCCGGCCCCAGGCTTCTCAGCCTTCCTGCTCTGCCTCCTCGACGCCTGGCGTGCCGGGGTCTTCTTCCTCCTGGCAGCCCTCCTGGGGCAGCCGAACTCGCCCCTGAGACGCTCAATGGTTTCCTCTACCCCCTGCTTACCTGGGACATCCTCCACACGCTCCAGCGCGTCCTCGGAGTCGTCAAGTATGTGGCACACCTCCCTCTTGGTGAGATCGCCATATCTGGCCAGATGAGCCATCCTTCTGAGGTAGAGGTGGAGCTGCTCCAACGCATAGGACTGGAGGGTTGCAGGTGCCCTCATGGAGCGGAGGACGACTACGGTAGGGTGGAGGAAGAGGCTCCTGGTAGCCTCTATGGCATGCCCCTCCTCCACGTACCTCTGCGTCAGCCTCCTATAGTACCGGATAAAGCTTCTCGCCACCTTGGTCTTCTTGTTAGCCACCAGCCACGCCATGAAGCTGGTGGTTATCCTCTTCATGGAGCTTACAGGGGGCAGGTAGCCGGTCTCCGTCACAATGGTTTTCAGGAGGTCGCGGAACCTGTGCCAGACCTCTGGGTTAGGCTCGATCCTGTCCATCCTGGAGAACCTCCTCTCAATCCTGCGCAGGATGGCGCGTATAGACTCGTCGTCATGATGTGCTTCCAACATGTAGAGTCTTAGTATGTGGAGGGCGGAGGAGAGGAACTCGGCGTCGCTCCTAGCGTTTTTCTCTACAAGTTCTACCACATCCCTGGCCGTCATGGTCATGAGGTCCACGATGTAGGAGAAGAGTGGCGGGAGTAGGAGGACTGCGACGGTGAACTCGATGTAGTAGGCGGCATGAGCGTACCCGGTATCGGAGAGGGCTATGGTTATGCCCGACACTGCAGTGACTACCGCCAGGATCAGGAAGGGGAAAGAGACTTTTGCCAGCGAGAGCCGGACCACCAGGGCCCCATACAGCCTCTCCATGTAGATGACCCAGATGGTGAAGGGTATGGCCACGAGCGCAGCGTAGGCCTGGATAACCGCACTTCCAAAGTAGAGTATGGGGTTCGAGTAGGCAGCAGCCCTCCTTACTAGTGCTAGGAGGAGGGCGAGGGAGGCGAGGAGCAGGGCTATAAACCAGTAGTGTCTGGCAGCGTACCTCCTTATGCTTCGATACAATCTTCCAGCCCAGGTAACCAAGCTGGCGGGGCCTCTAATCTCTATTATCTCGCCGAGCCCCGCCTCCGATTACCATATTTCATATTGTTTACTAGTGGTAATAATTATATAGTGTCGTGACCGTATAGTTACGTTGGAGGACCCGGGAGACTTGCATACCCCAGAATACAGGGTTTGTCCAAAATGCTCATCACCAATGATTCTTGTCAACAATAGATGGTTCTGCACCAAGTGCGGCACCATAATACCCGTGGAGAAGCCCCGAAAGATCGGGCGTTCCAGAAAAATAGTTGTTGCCTACAACAAGCGCTAGCCTGCTACCTCCACCTTTTTAACCATCTTGGCCTTAGACAGGACGCGGAGCTTGGGCAGGGTCGACGGTATGACCAGGGTGTCGCACAGCACTATCCCGGCTACCTTCTCCTCGAAGAGCCTGGCGTCAACGTCGCTGGAGATGGTGAGCCTCTTAATGTTCTTGAACAGAACCTTGCCCTCGACGTCTTCGAGATCCCTCCTGGTAACCTCGAGTTCGTCTAGGTCCCCTATGACTATGGCTTTCCTGGCCTCCACCAGGCTTTCTACAGCTGTTTTGCCCTTGGCGATCGCCTCTCTGGCCAGGTAGCCTGGAAGTGTAACGCCGTACTCGAGGGTTGATATTAGGAGTCGGAGCGCCTCATTGACAACCTCACCCACAGGCTTGCCCAGCGACTTGGCTATGCTTACTGCCTTGCCATAAAGCTCTTGGTCTAGGTTTCTTATGGTTGTTATCCTCGCCTTCTCCTCCTTCCTAGCCTCCTTCTCAGGGGCCTCGGGATCCTTCTCTGGCACAACGATCACCATGTATTACATGTATATTTTAAAATATAAGCTTTTCCAGGAATACTTTATATTCCGTTGCCAATCATTGACACACGGTGACCCATGTGCAGCCACTGCTCGGCGTACTAGTGGCCACGCTGGTCGGCGGCCTCATCGGCTATATAACGAACATCGTGGCCGTCAGGATGCTGTTCCGTCCGGAGCACCCCATAGGTATAGGGCCCTTCAAAATACAGGGCCTAATACCATCGAGGAGAGCCGAGATAGCCGTGAGGCTGGCCGAGGTGGTGGCCAGCTACATGAGGCCCGAGGATGTGGAGGCAGTGCTGGCAGGAGCCTTCGAGAGGGGTGGGCTTGAGGAGTACGTGAAGGAGAAGGTGGCACAGGCACTCCGCTCCTCCAAGCCCCTGAGGCTCTTCTCATCCATGTCGCCCGAAGCCTTCGAGAAACTGGTGGAATCCGTGGCAACCAGCGTCTCTAGGAGCTTCTCAGGCTACGCCCGCAGGATAGGGAGAGAGCTGGCGCCCATCCTGGCCGAGAGGATCGACGTCGCCTCCATCATCAGGAGGAGGGCTGAGGAGATAAGCCTGGACGAGGTTGAGAGGATGTTCAGACAAGTTGCCGGACCCGAGCTGAGGAGGATAGAGGTTGCAGGCCTAGCCCTAGGCGCCACTATAGGCGTAATCCAGGGCGTAATAAACTATCTTATCATACCTTACCTCCTCTAACCGTTCGTCACCCGATACGCTAATGTGCCGTAACCCACAAACCTCTACGGGGTGCTGGGCGATGAGGGGTCCACCATGGGCATGGCGAAGACGGAGAAGGGGTGCCGGTAGGCCTTGCAAACCCAGGTACCTCTGGTTTGCGCCCAGCGGCAGGGTGGTGTTCAGGCCCCTTGACGAGGAGGGCAGACCTCTGGAGGGGCAATCCGTACGGTTAGAGCCTGACGAGCTCGAGGCGCTTCGGCTGGTCTACCTTGAAGGCTTAACCCAGAGCGAGGCGGCCGAAAGAATGGGTGTATCGAGGGGCACCCTGTGGAGGATGCTTGAGTCGGGAAGGAGAAAAATCATTGAAGCACTGGTGGAGCTCCGACCCCTGGAGCTGGTGCCGCCCTCCGAGGCTAGCCGCGACGCTCCCTGAGCCTCTCCTCTACCTCTTCCAGCTCCCTGCGGAGCCTCTCGATCTCTTCCCTAAGCGCAGACCTGTAGTCCTCCAGCAATCTCCGCTCTTCCTCCCTGTCCAGCCAGGCGGGAGTATAGAATCTGCACCATCCTCTGCCCAGGACCCAGCCTGGTCTCAACCAGGGTGGTAGGTGGCTGAAGGGGCCCCTTCCAGGCCATATCCAGCCGCGCCATCCCACTTCTCCCACCGGAAAGATAATGTGCTATTGCACAAAATAAGCATTGCGCCGCCGCATCATTATGCTAAATATGGATTACACCCAACGATCGTTGGGAGCACGGGTTTGCGCAGAGTCAGAATAGCGCTGCTCCAGATGAGGGTGGAGGACGGCGATCCCGACTCTAACATTTCAAGGATGCTGCCCTACACCGAAACCGCGGGACGTGCCGAGGCCGACCTCCTAGTCCTGCCAGAACTCTGGAGCATAGGATACATGGGGGTAGAGGAGCACGCAGAACCCCTGGAGTCCTGCACACCCTGCAGGATCATGGCTGAGGTGGCGGAGGAGCACGGCATGTATGTGGCCGGAACAGTGCCCCTCAGGGAGGAGGATGGCATAAGGAACTCCCTCCTCCTTTACTCGCCCACCGGCGACCTCGTGGCCAGGTACGATAAGATACACCTCTTCCCCCTTTTCCAGGAGCACCATGTCTTCAAACCAGGTTCAAGCCTCGTAGTAGTGGATACCCGAATAGGGAGGATAGGCTTCATGATATGTTTCGACCAGAGATTCCCGGAGCTGGCCAGGAAGCTGGGGCTCATGGGCGCCGAGCTGGTGCTACTCCCATCAGCATGGGGCAAGCCTCGGCTGGAGCAGTGGAGGTTCACGCTCCGGTCCCGGGCGGCGGAGAACCAGTACTTCGTCGCAGCCGTCAATAGGTGGGGACCCTGCAAAACAATCCCGGTAGAGTTCGCCGGCCACAGCGCGGTGGCGGACCCGTGGGGCGACACAGTGGTAGAGGCTGGCTTCGGAGAGATCCTCCTACTGGCAGACATAGACATCGACGAGGTAGCAAAGGCGCGGAGGAAGCTCCCCCTCCACAGGCTCCGAAGGGAGGACGTCTACAGGCTCGAATAGAGGAGGAGAATATTGCCCCTAGACGTCTCGGCCCTAGCCAAGACCTTCATAGCCTCCTTACTCCCAGGCGTTGAGGGCAGATACGCCGTAGTGATTGGTGTGAAACTCGGCCTCCCCCTCCAGGCGGCAGTAGCCTCATCGCTGGCTGGCGTGGCTCTGCTCTCTCTAGCCTTGCCCATACTGCTGGCATGGGGCGAGGCCCTGGCCGAGAACCTGGCTGAGCGGGGAGGGCTGCTCGCGAGGCTTGCCAGCCTCTACTTCAGATACGCGGGTAGCGCCAGGAGGAGGGCTGAACCCTTCGTCAGACGGTACGGCTTCCTAGGCCTCGTATTCTTCGTCTCTATACCCTTCCCCGCCACGGGGATATGGACCGGCAGCCTAGCTGCACACCTCCTCGGGGTGGAGCGGAGACTAGCCCACGCTGCCCTGCTGCTGGGAGGAGCACTCTCCGTGGGGATAATGGTGGCCACAGGACAGGTCTACAGCAGTGTAGCGGGGTGACCGAGCCCCATTGATCCCCGGGTGGCTGAGACTAGTATGGTTCGACTCGCTGGGCGCCAAGTCTTCATCCATCCTCGTAGATGTCGGCAGCCGCAAGATATTGGTGGACCCAGGAGTGGCTGTGATGCACCCCTCCTTCCCCGCACCATGGGAGGTTAAGGCTGCATGGGCTGAGGAGGGCTACAGGGCGGTGCTTGACGCCGCCAGGATCGCCGACATCGTCGTTGTAACCCACTACCACTACGACCACTTCACCGACTTCGACCCCCGGCTCTACAGGGGTAAGACCCTGATAGCTAAGGACCCCAACCAGTACATCAACGACTCGCAGAGGAGAAGAGCCCTCAGCTTCTACTCCAGATACTTCCCGGAGATCCTGGGGGCCAGGCTCGAAGATCACCTCACACCGCCGCGGGAGAGGGAATACCCCGACCCCATGGAGTCCCTCTCCGAGGCATCCTCGCGAGACTACGGCGACTACGCTGAGAGGAAAAGGCAGCTCCTGGCCCAGGGGCTACGGTGGTTCCAGCGGCGAGCCGAGAAATGGTCCAGGCACCCGTGGATACCGGAGATCCAGGGAGAGGGCGGCTCGCTCCTCTTTGCCGACGGGAGGACGGTCGAAATAGGGGAGGCCAGGCTCAGGTTCACCCAGCCCCTGTTCCACGGCGTGGAGTATTCGAGGGTAGGCTGGGTCGTCGCCCTGGTGGTGGAGGCGCCCCGCTTCAAGCTACTGTACTCATCCGACCTCAACGGTCCCGTGATAGAGGACTACGCCCACATGATAATAGATGAGAACCCCGACGTCCTGGTGCTCGACGGCCCTCCAACCTACCTTCTGGGATACACTGTGAACAGGATAAACCTTGAGAGGGCCGTCGACAATGCTGTTAGGATCCTGGAGGAGGCGGGAAGGCTGAGCCTTGTCATCTATGACCATCACCTGGTCAGGGAGCCGAGGTATAGGGAGAGAACGGAAAGGGTTTGGGAGAGGGCGGAGAAGCTCGGCGTAAGGCTTGCCACAGCCGCCGAGCTCGTGGGCCAGGTGCCCGCAGTTCTACAGTATCACCGATAGTTGACCCCCGTGACCAGCACCTCCATATAGTGCTGGAAGTCGCTCTTGCCGGGAGGCACCTCGGCCCAC
Organism: Pyrodictiaceae archaeon; assembly: GCA_015520265.1. Lineage (GTDB taxonomy): Archaea > Thermoproteota > Thermoprotei_A > Sulfolobales > WAQK01 > WAQK01. Next base: position 5,961 of record WAQK01000082.1, read on the forward strand.
ACGACGAGCCCGCTCTTGCTCCACACTAGATGAATCTTGCCGGGCATCTTCTTGTCCATTACAACCCACACCTCTGTGCCCTTGACGCTGATCTTGTGCATAACCTTGAATGGAAGATTCTCCTCGTACTCCTGGATCTTCCGGATCATGGCTGAGAGATACTGGTCCGCGTCGCCCACGGTCCTGGAGACCCACAGCCTCGTCCCGTCGCTATACTCCACTATAACAGCCTCCGAGATCCCCGTCCCCTCGGGGTTCCAGTGGATACTCCTAGAGGCCTCCACCGCCTGCTCCCCCTCCACGACTCTCACCACGGTCGCATCCGGAGGCAACTCCTCGGGGTAAACTATCCCTTCGCCCCCCGGCACCGAGTGTATGTAGGCGAAGTAAGCCGTCAGGGCAAGGGCCGCAACCATCACTGCTGCGAGCATAACGCGCCTGTCCAGAGCCACCCAGCACACCCGTGTAAACCCATGCACACCCGGTATTACAATGTTTTGCACCCGCCTGGCCGCGGCGCCCATCGTATATAGCTCTATTTAGACCATATAGGAGAAGCATTTTACGTAAACCGGGATCCAGCAGTAGCATGGAGAGGCGGAACAAGTTGACGATGCTCCTAGTGGTACTGGGTCTCTGGGCCCTCATGCTCCTCGGCATCTACCGGATATCCTCCGACCTCGGCTCCAAGCAGAGGAGAAGGTAAAGGACTAGAGGGCTAGGTCGGAGAGCTTGTCCTTGTACAGCGGGTCAACATACAGCCTTAGGACCAGATAGTACTTCGGCATATAGCTGGGCAACGCACCTAGCTCCTGAGAGGTTATGGGGTAGCTCCGCCCGTTCTTCAACAATATCTTGGCTGGTTGTTCGCCGGAGACCGGTATGTCGTCGGCGAACGGGTATATGGCGGAGCCGGGGGCCTTTTCAAGCGCCCTCTCCCTGTACTCCCTGAGCCTCCGGTAGTCCTCCTCGCTGGACTTCTCATTGGAGAGCCTCGAGATGTCGACCAGTACCTTGAGGCCCCTCCTGTCGAGGAACATCTTTATCATCCGCTTGGTCTCCCCGCTCACATCTTCGTCCTCGAGGGCCTGGTAGAGCTTGGAGTGCACCCAGTAGTCGTCCCAGTAGGCCACGAGGCCCGTGTCTACGAGCCTGTCCAGCCACGATGTCGAGAGGGTTTCCTTGAAGCCCTCCATCTCCTCGGCCAGCCTCTCGAAGATGGCGTTGAGCAGGATCTCGTAGCCGATGATGGTCTTGTGGTAGTAGACGGCCTGGTACATGTGGAGCCTCGCAACATAGAAATTCTCAGCAGCCTGGAGGCTCTTGGTAGGCACAGCCGGCTCGCCCTCATCGTCTACAGTGATGGTCTCAACTATTCTGCCCACATCTATGAGGCCGTAGGCCACGCCCGTGTGCCTCGCATCCCTGGGAAGGTAGTCGAGCCTCTTCACACCCAGGTCACCGTTAAGGAGCCGAACATACAGCTTCTCCCTATGGCTTCCCTCAACCAGGCCTTCCACCTCGTCCACGGTGAAGCCGTTGGCCTCCAACCTGTCTCTAACCTCGGTCCGTGAGAGGATGCGGCGGAAGAGGTGCCTGGTGCTGGCCGCGCCTCCGCTACTCTGGAGGTAGAGGGGCTCCAACGCGTGGGTGTAGGGGAAGATCCCTGCGTCATGGAGCAGCGCGGCCACCTTGAGGAGCTCGACGTCGTCTCTTGGTATGAAACCGTCCTCGGCCAGTTTGCTGGCGATCTGGCCCATGAGGTGCATGGAGCCAACCGCGTGGCTAAACCTGCTGTGGGTGGCTCCGGGGTAAACCATGTTGGCCGTGGAGAGCTGCTTTATCCTGCGAAGCCTCTGGATCACCGGTAGGTCCACTATCCTGGTCTCGTACTCGTTCAGCCTTATGAAACCGTATAGCTCGTCACTTATCCTCTTAACCCTGGCCATATAGGGACCCTAACAAACATGTAGGCTGGGTGGTATAAATATGGTTCAAATCCCCTCGGATGGCTGGATGGTAACCTTTTTCACGTACAGGGCTAATCATGTACACCGGCTGGTGGTCCCGGATCATGACGGTTAAGGCCATGGTTTTCCTCGTAGTGGAGCCCCGTATGATCGGCGAGGTCGCATCGATCCTCGCCAACATGGAGGGCGTGGAAAAGGTCTACGAGATAACCGGCCAGTACGACGTTGTTGCAATACTAAGCAGCAAGGACTACGAGACCCTGGCCTCTAAGGTCAGGAACGAGATCCTCCGGATCGAAGGGGTCCTGAGAAGCGTAACCAGCTTCATCGTGACCGAGTACGGTGGAAAGTAGGCGAAACCTCCTCCAAAAACCTCTCGTAGACCCTCCTAAGCTCCTCCGAGCCAAACCTCTCTATGCCATACTCGGTCACCTGGAGCGACACGAGGCGCCCAGGGATCCTGTCGAATATAGGCACCTCGGGCATACCGTAGGGCGCGTCCAGGTAGGGCCTTCTCACAAGCTCCACGTCGTTGCAGCTGGCCTTTGGATGTATCTTATATGCCTCGAAAACCGCCACCACGGGAACCCTGGCCTCCCTGGCGGCGAGCGCCAGCGGCAGGGTTCCAACCTTATTGATCAGGCAGGGTTCCAGCGTCACCGTGTCGGCGCCCACGAGGACCATGTCCACCTCGACGAGAACTGTGTGGATCGCTGCGTCGGGCACCACCACGGCCTTTATCCCCCTCGACCTCAGGCTCCTGGCCAGGGCCACGCCCTCGCCGCCCGGCCTGGACTCGGCCACATACACCCTTGCCAGCGCGTCGCCAGCATATTTGAGTATCCCCTCAACATTGCTGCTATAGCTGATGGTGGCTACGGCCGAGCCGCTGCCCAGGATCTCCTGGGCCACGTGCGCTATCCTGTCAGAGCTTCTGGACCGGTAGTCGAGGAACATCCTCATGGCTTCGGCTGCCGCGCCAGCCCCTCCCGCCCTGTAGGCGTCCAGGAATAGTCTGGCCACGTTGTATAGGCTGGCCATGCTCCGGTTGGCCTCTCCCACAAGCCTTGCAGCATTCTCGGCCGCCTGAGGGTCCAGCCGCCCGCCAGCTGCGAGGTCCAGCAGGGCTGAGGACGCCCTCCATGCGCACCAGGAGGCTCCGCGAATCTCCTCTCTTTTAATCTCCTCGACAGCTCTGAGAAAGCCTTTAGGTAGCATCCGTGGCACCCTGGAAACTAATTAGGATGAGGCATTCTATAATATTCCGCAGTGCCGGAAATGTGGGTTGGCGGGAGACACGCGCTGCCGCCGGAGACGGCCGCCCTTCCTCCCAACGTGGCGCCAGGGATAGAGATGGGCAACGCTACAGGCCTTGGAGGAGGCGCTCAGCCGGCCCCGGCACACCAGGGGACGCCTAGCCCCGAGACCTTCCTAGCCCTGCTCGTCAGCCTCATACTTATACTGGTACCGATAATCGTGATCTACCTTTACTCTTCGGGCCGCGTGATCCATAGGCTTCGCACGTCCAGGAGGCCGGGACGCCCGGCTGGCGACGAGCTGCTGGGCAGGTACACCTACGAGGGGCTTAGGAAGGCTGTGAGGCAACTATATGTAGAGATGGTTTCCCGGCTCAAGGGCCTAGCCGCTGACCTGGCGCCCGGCTACACACCCAGACAGGTTGAGAGGGTCGCGGTAAGATTGGGTCTTGCTAAGCCTGGCCTGGCCCGGCTCTACGAGGAGTACATATATTCACCGAGGGAGCCCAGGCCCCGCGACGTTGAGGAGTTCAGGAGGCATCTGAGCCTTGAGTAGGACACTATACCTGCTACCCATACTGGCAGTGGTCCTGGTAGGACTCGCCGCGACGAGCGGGCTACACTACAGGTTCGTAGCCACTGAGAGCACCTCACCCCTGAACGCAGGGATCTACGGTACCAGCATCTTCGTGAGGCTCCTGGCATCCAGGGGCTACACGGTGGTCCTGGCGCAGCCGTCAGAGCTGGAAACCCTAAAGGGACACATAGTCTACGTGGTTATAGGCCCCGACAAACCCTTCACCAGAGACGAGATCGACGCACTGAAAAGACTGGCCGAGGAGGGCAGGCTCTCGCTCCTGGTGGGCGACGAGCTCGGCATAGCCAACGGCCTCACAGGCGAACTCCTAGGCGTAAAGGTGGCGGGTAGCCAGCTCAGGGTGGAGGAGAATCTGGGAACCGGTTGGGACGACTTCGTGCCAGCCAGATGCCTCAACGACACTATATTGTTCTCCAAGCCGTCAGCCCTGATGGGCGGCGAGCCCCTCTGCAGAGCCTTAGGCACCCCATGGCTCGACGCCGACGGGGACAGACACGTTGAGGTGGGCGAAGCCAGGCTCCCCGGGGCGGTGCTGGCAGCATACGTGGAGAGGGGCGGCGTGCAAGGCATAGTTGTCGCCGACTCCAGCATATTCGCCAACTACATGGTTAAAGGCTACCGGGGCCTCCCCCCAACGGCACAAATTGTGGAAGCCTTCGCCGACATGCTGGCCCGGAACCACAGCAACACCGTGTTCGCGGTTGACTACACCCACTACGAGTACGAGGAGAAGAGCATGCTCAAACCCATCGTAGCCGCAGTGGTTCTCCCTCGCCTACTCCTTACAGCCGCCTGGCACGCCGCGTCCTCGGCCCACCGTGAATGGGTCCTGGTGATAGTAGCAGTATCTGCAGGCCTGCTCTCCCTCTTCGCGGCACCGCCTCCAGCCAGGCTGAGACGGCGGGAGCGGATGGACGGGTCCCTGCTCGGCTATCTGGCTTCGGAGGCTCTGGCTCTGGCCAGAGCTTCAGGCGACGAGAAGCTGCGGAAGCTGGTGGCAAGGCTCGCAGCCGATCCAGGCGTTGCGGGCAAGCTTATAGAAGAGATGCTCGACCATTTGGAGGGGCGAAGAGTTGGAGGAGGCTAGAACCGTCTACGAACGTGTCGTCAGAGAGGTATCCAAGGTCATCGTAGGTAAAGAAGAGGAGCTACGTCTGGTGCTTGCAGCCCTCATAGCAGGCGGCCATGTTTTGCTTGAGGGTGTGCCCGGGGTGGCCAAGACCACGATGGCTAAGGCGGTAGCCTCAGCACTAAACCTCAAATTCAAAAGAATACAATTCACCCCAGACCTCCTGCCAGCAGACGTGCTTGGAACAATGGTTTACAGGGACGGCGAATTCGTGTTCAAGGAGGGACCCATATTCACCAATATACTACTGGTCGACGAGATCAACAGGGCGAGCCCCAAGACCCAGTCAGCCCTCCTCGAGGCAATGCAGGAGCGCCAGGTCACCGTGTGGGGCAACATATACAGGCTCCCCGAGCCCTTCATGGTCCTCGCCACCATGAACCCCGTGGAGACGGAGGGGGTATACCCCCTCTCCGAGGCGCAGGTAGACAGGTTTCTCGCCAAAATAGTGCTGGGATACCCCACCCGGGACGAGGCAGTGGAGATTCTTGACAGGCTACGGCATATAGAGGAGTGGCCCATAGAGCCTGTGGCCTCGGCAAGCGACATTATGAGGGCTAGGGAAGAGGTATGGAAGGTACATGTGGACAGGAACCTGAAGTACTACATGGTGGACCTGGTAGAGGCAACCCGCAGGCACTCCAGCGTGAAGCTGGGAGGCTCTCCCAGGGCCGCCATATCCATGATGCTCCTGGCGAGGGCTCTGGCCCTCATAGAAGGCCTAGACTACGTCACTGCCGACCATGTGAAGAGGGCGGCCCGTCCAGCCCTGCTCCACAGGATAGTGTTGAAGCCGGAGGCCAGGATCTCCGGGATGAGCCCTGAGCACATCGTGGATGAGGTGCTGGACAGGGTGCCTCCACCCTAGCGGGGAGGTGTACCATTGGTAGAAGCCACCCTGAGAGGCCACGTCTACACCTTCACAGGGGCCCTTCTAGCGGCAATGGGCATGCTGGGCGTCGGCTGGCCCTACACGCTTCTACTGGGTTCAACACTGCTACTCTCAGCCTACCTTCTCTACAGGTTGGCGGAGAGGTATGGGGAATCGGTGGTCACGGCGAAGGTCTCCAGAAGGCTTGTGAGACAAGTCGCCGTGGAGGGCGAAGAAGTGGAGGTTGCCCTTGAGATCCGCGAGACTAGCGGGACCGGCGTGCCGCTACTAGGGGTGACTGACTACACGCCCCCGAGAGCCTCGCCGAGCTCGCCTGGCCACCAGGGCGCTGCCACGCTCCCAGCCAAGGGCGTCGCCGAGACCTACTATAGGGTTAGGGCCTTCTTCGGGACACACGTATTCCCGGGAACACTGGTCTCCGGCGGCGACGCCTTCGGCCTCTTCACGTCGCCTAGGTTCGCGGCCGAAACAAGTGTTCTCAGGGTTCTCCCCTACTACAGCGGCGCCGTGGAGGAGATCCTGTCCTCCACGCTGCCATGGCCCGGCGAGACCTCCAGGGTGAGGCGCCGGGGCCACGGGCTAGAGTTTTACGAGATCCGCGAATACGAGCCAGGCGACGACCCGCGAAGGATAGTGTGGACTGCAACCGCTAGGATCGGGAGGCTGATGGTCAGGGAGGACGAGGTCGAGACCAGGTCCAAACTGATGATCTTCGTCGACCTCTCAAGGGACATGTGGCTCGGAACTCCGGGCGAGACATCAGCGGATCACGTGGCCAGAGCCGCTGCCAGCCTAGCCGCCTACGCTGCCCGGATGGGCGACCTTGTAGGCTACACTATTTTCCTCGGCGACAAATGGTTTGTAAGGCCGCCAGCTAGGGGCGTCGAGGTTGCGGAGGAGCTGGCTGGAAGGCTTTCGATGGCCTCTCCTGAGGCGACTAGGCCTCGGTCCCTCCTGGCTCGCGCTGTAGAAGACTCACTACACTATTCCGAGGGTTGCGTATTCCTCCTCCTGACGGGGACCGGCGTGCTGCGAGAGGGCGCGGTCTCGGCGCTCTCCAGGACTCTGGCAGGGGATGCGTGGAGAAGCCTGGTAGCCGTGCTACTGCCGTCGCCCCGGGATAAGGTGTCCCGCCTCCTAAACCTGGCTGAGAAGAGACATTACTCCGAGTTGGCGGGCATCCTTAAGAGGGCGGGCATACGCGTGGTCGTGTTGGACGGCTGGGCGTGGGTCGAGGTTCTTCCAGCAGCCTTGGGCGAGGTGAGGCTGAGAGTTGCAGCCTAGACCCTTAACCATAGCCGTGGCCGCTGCTGGCCTATGGCTCGTGTATGTCTCAGAGTCCAGTGTGATCGTTGTTGCTGGGCTCTTGGCTCCCACGCTTGTAAGTTTCACCAGGCTGGGCGACGTGGCCCTAGTGGTATACACGTTGTCAAGCCTATACGCCATGGTGCTTGGCTTTGTGGATCCCCTGAAGGCTAGCATCGTGATAGCCCTTGTCGTCGCGGTATTCCTAGCCGAGCCTCTGCTGGGAAGGTTTCGGGAGGCGCTATGGTTCCCCGACTACTGGGTCTTGCCGCTCTCGGCGCTCATGGTGGCGGGGTCCTTCATCTACGCATCCACCTTGACGGAGACGTGGGCCTCGAGCAGCCTGGAGGGGACACGGTACATAGGCCTCCTATACAGGTCCCCCGAGGGCAGCACCATCCTATTCCTGGCCATCATCCTAGGCATAGCGCATGTGGCCGGGAAACTGGTGGGGCCTAGGAGGCCGAGCCTTCCCTCCTACAAATGGCTCCTTCCCGCGAGGCTCGCGGCCAGGATGCCCCTAAGGATCTCAGCACACTCCCTGATGAGGTGGTGGGTCTACACCTACATGGTAGTGGTCTCGCTGGGAGCCGGGATCTACGGGTTTACCTGCGCGGCGGCCGGGCTGGCTGCTGAGAGGCTGGTCGCACGTAGGCATCCCAGGCTCTCACTACTGGCCGCTGCCGCTGTGTACGTGGCCCTCATGTGGCTTGCTGGCTACAGCGGTGCCGCCGCCAACGTGGCCAGAGCCTTGGACCTTGCTGCCCGTAGCTTCGACAAGATGGTGGAGAACTCGTTGCCCTAGCCCATCACCGTTATATTTAGTGAAGCAGAGAAGATGTGGGGCGCCTAAAGAGGTGTGGCCGGTGGAGGGCGGCAGGAGCCAAACCATGGGGACAGTGCTCGTCCTGGCTGGGCTGGGGTTTTTCGCCGCCAGCGTCTACTTTATGCACCTCTACAACGTGCTTGCATCCCTAATGTCCGCCGTGTTGGGCTTCACCGCAATAAGCATCGGAGTGGACTTGCTGAAGAGGTAGCAGTAAACAGTTAAATCCCGCACAACCTACGTTCTCTCGACAGGTGTGTTGAAAGTGGTCCTGGTCAGGGTGCTGGTAAGGCCCGAGGAGTTCCAGGAGGCGGTGGAGGTCCAGAAGGCTGCCTGGAGGATGCCCGACTATAGGGAGGCCGCGCCCGCCCACGTGCTACGGGGTATAGCTGATAACGGCGGGCTCGTGCTAGGTGCCTTCGACGAGGAGACGGGAGAGATGGTGGGCGTTTCGTACGGCTTCATAGCTAGGGATCCTCGGGGGAAGCCTTACTTCTACTCCCACGCCACAGGGGTCAAGGAGGGGGCCAAGTACAGGGGCGTAGGCCTTCTACTCAAGAAGAAGCAGAGGGAGGAGGCCCTGAAGATGGGGTTCGACCTAATCAAGTGGACCTACGACCCCCTCCAGAGCCTTAACTCCTACTTCAACCTATCCAAACTCGGAGTAGTGGCAAGGACCTACGTGAGGGACTACTACGGAGAGATCAGGGACTCCATAAACGTGGGCCTCGGCAGCGACCGGGTGAAGGCCGAGTGGTGGATCAAGAGCAGGCGAGTGGAGGAGAAGCTTGCTGGAAGGCTCAGACCACCCAGCCCCTCCGATCTAGCTGACCTGGGGGCAGAGGTTGTTCTTGGAAGGAGCCCTTCCAACCCCCTGGCCCCTGGGGAGCCGCTCCTCGATGCCAGGAGCGAAACGGTGCTCATAGAACTCCCGTGGAGCATGGATGAGGTTAGGGCCGCAGACCCTAGTCTCCCCAGGAGATGGAGGTTAGCCACCAGGACCGTCTACGAACACTACTTGTCGCGGGGCTACGTGGCGATAGACTACTCGGCCGACCGCGAGGCCCGGAGAGGCTACGTGATCCTCTGGAGAAGGAGCCTCGAGGAAATCCTTGAGGGCGAGACGCCGTGGAGCTGAGAAAACTAGAGCTAGTGGAGGTCTGGATGGAGCTCAAGTCGCCTTTCCAGACAAGTTTCGGGGAGACCAGGCTGAGGCCGGGTATACTGGTGAGGGTCGAAGAGAGGGGTGGCGAGGAGGGGTGGGGTGAGATAGTGGCGGGCGAGGGGCCCTGGTACAGCTACGAGACGGTGTGGACCGCGTGGCACGTGGTGCAGGACTACATTGTCCCCATGCTGGCTAGGGCCGGGGAACTGGAGGCCCGGAGATTCCACGAGGTGGTGGCGAGGATCAGGGGCCACCACATGGCTAAGGCCGGGATAGAGGAGGCCCTTTGGGACCTGGAGGCAAGGCTGGCCAGCCAGCCTCTCTACAGGTACATAGGGGGCGCCAGGAACTACGCTGTCAGCGGGGTCAGCGTAGGGATCAAAAGTAGTGTGGAGGAGCTGCTCAAAGCTATAGCCTCCTATCTGGAGCAGGGCTACGCCAGGGTCAAGATTAAGATTAAGCCGGGTTGGGACATCGACATAGTAGCCAGGATAAGGGAGGAATACCCCGACATACCCCTACAGGTCGACGCCAACGCCGCATACACCCTCGAAGACGCCGAGCACCTGGCCAGGCTCGACGAGTACAACCTCCTAATGATCGAGCAGCCGCTGGACTACGACGACCTGGTAGACCACGCGGAGCTAGCCAAGAGGCTGAAGACACCTATATGCCTGGACGAGAGCATCAAGGGGCCCCGTGACGCCGTTAGGGCCTACAAGCTGGGCTCGGCCCGTGTGATCAACATTAAGCCAGGCCGCGTGGGCGGCATAGGGCCCAGCCTCCAGATACACGATTACTGGTACGGTGAGAAGGGACTCCCGGTGTGGATAGGCGGGATGCTGGAGACCGGGGTTGGGCGAGGCCACCTGGTCGCCCTGGCCACACTGGAGGGGGTCAAGTATCCCAACGACGTCTCGGCCAGCGACAGGTATTACTGGGAAGACATAGTGGAGCCGCCCTGGACCCTCAGGGACGGGAGGATCCAGGCCCCCGAGAAGCCCGGCATAGGTGTGGAGCCGGTGGAGGAGAGGCTCAGAAAGGTTGCAAGGAAGCGGAGAACCTTCATATTCTAGCCGCCGCCAACCCTTTTATACAAAACCGAATCCAATATATTTATGAATACGGCGAGCTAACCGTACGAAAAATTGAAACCTTAGAACACAACATGATCCTTAAGGAGCTGGTGCATTGTGGTGAAGCGGTTCAGCCAGGTCTACTCGCTATACGTGGATCTAGAAACGGCGTTCAAGACGCTTAGCGTGCCGGAGAACCTGCTCCGAGCCCTCGGCATCTTCGACACCGTGACACCCATAGACCCGGACACCGCCGAGGTGGAGGTAGCCATAAAGCTGGCCTTCGGCGTAACCAGGAGGCTCAAAGCCAAGTTCAGGAGGCTTCTCGAGCCACCCAGCAAGGTGGTCCTGATAAGCGACGGGGGCTTCGTCATGACGATAACGGCGCAGCTGGAGCCCAGGGCGGCCAGCGAGACTAGGCTAGCCCTCTCGATCCAGGTCTCAGCCAGTTTCTTCGTCGAGTCGACCCTAGCCTACAGGATAGCCTCAGTCATAGGCAGTCTAGGCGTCAAGCTTCAAGAGGAGATCCTTGGGGCGGCCAAGCCCGCCGTGCCTGCGGCAAAGCCTGTTACAGCAGCGGTTCAGGCTAACCCAGGCACGGCGACCGAGCCCGGCACCACGGGTACCGTGGGCACCATAGACAAGTACAGCGAGAACATGGCCGACTCCCTGGTGCTCAGCTCTTTGCTCCTCAACTCCAAGTACCTGTCACACGTTAAGACAGGCTTCGAGAACCTAGATAAGCTGTTGGAGAAGGTTAGAAGGCACTCCCAAGGCAAAGATTACCTCTACGTCGTGGTTTCGCCGGAGAATGGTGGATGGACCCTAAGGCTCCTGGTCAAGGAGAGGGATGTGCTGGCAGCTGTGCTTGAGGAGAAGAATGGTACGATCATAGGCAGAGAGGCGCTGGTCAGGCTCGAAGAGCAGGAGGGCCAGCAGTTAGCGGTAAAGGTGTTTGAGCCAGACCCCGAATCCGTCTCCAAGATCCTGGGCTAACACCGCATTCCGGTTTTTAACTCCCAAACACATCTTATCCCCGGTGCGGGTATTGGAGGTTTACAGGGGCAGGAAGTTCTCGGTCAAGGTGGTTGAGAAGGAGATACCGAGCCGAGGCAAGGTTAGACTCGAGATAGTCGAGTACCCTGAATCCGTGGTTATCATACCGGTCCTCGAGGACGGGAGGTTAGTCATGCTAAGGCAGTACAGAGGCGCTGTCGACGAGTGGCTCTACGAGTTGCCTGCAGGCACTGTGGAGCCAGGTGAGGACCCCAGAACCTGCGCTGCCAGGGAGCTCAGGGAGGAGACCGGCTACGAGGCTGGTAGCCTGGAGCTGTTAGCCTCGTACTATGTTTCACCCGGGTACTCCACGGAACTTCAGCACCTCTACCTAGCCCGGGGGCTGGTTTATAAAGGTCAGCAGCTCGACGAGGACGAGGCCATAGAGCTGGTGACAATTAATCTAGATGAGGCTCTAGACCTGCTATGGGGTGGGGCCATAAGGGACTTAAAGACCATGGCTGGTCTGCTGATATACCATTCCATGACGACCAGCCGGAGGCTATGATGAGTATAGAATTTTAAGGTAGAAGCATTATTTATTGTTATAAAAATACTTAAAGAACCTCCCATATAATGTCTATGAATAGAAAGTATACGTGTCCAACCTAGGCAGGGAGGTGGGAATGGTTGTCCTACAGGATTAGGGGTGCCCGGAAGATTTTTGAGGAGCTCTTCGACGAGTATAGGAGGATCATATACGAATATAATTCTAAGATTAAGGACACAGGGTTTTACTTGAAACCAGCACATATAGTGTACAAAACCGTGAACGGCGTCAGGAGGAAGTACTACTATTTTGGCAGGTACTGGTGGCAGATCTGGATCAAGGGTAGGAGGGGTACCACTACTCTGGTCAAGTGGACTTACTATGGCTCAAGGATGCCCTACTTGGAGAAGCTCCTCCAAAACCCGCCCCCCGTCACGCCTTTCGACGGGATAAGCTATGCCGTCGAGGGCGATGACGTGATAATCACCCGGGAGAACTATGAGAAGCTGAAACCCCTTCTAGAGAAGAGGGGGATCAAGCTGAAACCCGAACCGGACATCTACCGTCCAAGGCAGCTGAAACAGGGCGAGAAGTAGTCTGCAAAACCCCTTGCAGCGGTGGAATGCTGCGCTGGCGCTGCAGGTAGCTCCGTATCTAAAAAAGTAGAAATTAGGGGTTATTGTATTAGGGACGAGCCTCACACTGCCTCGATATGATGGCCGTACTCCAGCGTTCTGGCGAACTTGCTGGCCAGCAGCACGGCCACCACTGCCAGCCCTATGTAGGATATCGCTGAGAGTGCGTAGGGTATCCATAGGTTTCCATGTACCAGCACAGCGGTGGATGAGAAGCTCCATAGGCCAGCCGCGCCAACCAGGGCCAGGAACACCGCTATGCCCACCAGGAATGGTATGCCGTCCAGCGTGTTCAGGAAGTTGCGCTCAACCTTGGGCGGCTCGTAGGGCTCGCCGGACACCGGGAACAGTAGGTGCCGCAGCATGCTGGCAGCCATGTAGAGGTACCCTATGAAAACCAGGCCCCCGCCGAAGGCTATCCCGACCGCAAATGGGAACCTGGCTTCCATTATAGTGCTCCAGGGCGCACCCTGTATCCAGTAGTAGTAGATTTGCCTGACACCGCCTAGGCCGAAGCTGGTCGCCAGTATTATTTGTCCTATGAACATGAGCCAGAACGCCTTCTTGCCCCAGGAGACGAAGGTCCTGTCGATGGGCTTGTTGGTTAGGTCAGGTAACGCGAAGTACAGCAGCGATATGGCGCCCATGGCGAAGGCCATCATGCCCTCATGGCCGTGGAGCGGCGTAACCCAGGTGCCGTGCTCCCACCAGTTGGTCCATGGCCACGTCTGAACCAGCCCTAGCAGCGCGACGCCTATGAGGCCGAACACCAGGATGCCAACCATGTAGTAGAGGCTGGGAACATTGGCGAACCTGGCCTTGCCTTTCTTAGCTATTTTTATCGCCTCAAGCGCCATCAGGGTCAGTGGCACTATCTCGAGGACGCTGAACACTCCGCCTATCAGGATCCAGAAGGTCGGCGTACCGATCCAGAAGTAATGGTGGCCCTGACCCAGGATGCCCGACACGGCTGCCAGCACCACGTCATAGAAGATGTACTTGTCCACCACCTTCCTGACCTCTGGCACCGGTATTACCAGCATCAATATGAGTCCGAAGGCGCCGGCAAAGGCCACCTCAAGGGCCCCTTCGACCCAGTAGTGGACCGTCCACCACCTGAAGTACTCGCTGGCAGGTATGGATTTGAAGAAGATGTTGCCCGGTATGTAGAGGAAGAACGCCACCGCGGCACCCATCACCAGGGCCCACAGCGCCAAGGGCCACTCCCTGGGCGGCGGCAGGGACTTCAGCACCACTAGAGAGAATATTATGAAGCCTATGAACAGCAGCACGTCCCAGATCCTGCCAGCCTCAACGTATTCCTTGCCCTCGTAGAGCAGGGGCTGACCGAAGGCCCAGACATTCTCGCCTTTCTGCATCAGCGGGAATGAGGCGAAGGCGCCTACCACGAACACTATGAGGGCTAGAGCCAGCAGCTTCACCAGTCCCTGGCCCCACAACTCCCTGCCGCTGAGCACAGGAACCGCGTAGATCACAGCTGCGAAGGTGGCGGAGAACAGCCAGAACAGTAGGGCATTGAGATGGTAGGTTCTCAGCAGGTTAAAGTTCACGATGCCTGACAGCGTGTCGGGCGAGATGTAGTAGACCGCCAGCAGCCCGCCAGCTATCAGCTGGACAAAGAAGAGGACCACTGCTACCAGCGCGAAAGGTAGTGCCAGGTATTGGCTACGGAACTTGGCCACCCTCCATCACCCCCTCGCGTACCAGTACATGAAGCTGTAGATCAGGAAGGTCCCGAAGAACACGGTTATCACCCAATATACGTACCAGGCGCCCATGCTCTCATACCATCTGTCCTTATTGGCCTCGAAACTAGGCTCAAAGCTATAGCCTCCGAAGACGAGCCTCTTGCCCCCGGCTGGCTGCTGAGCCGTTTGGCCCGAGAGGCTCTGCGCATAGGCCAGAACTGCGTTGATCTCCTCGTCACTGAGCCTGTTGCCGAAGGCTGGCATGGCGCCCTTCCCGTTCTTCACCACTGCCGCCAGGCCCTCGAACCCTTCAGTAGCCAGCACAGAGTCCCACCAGGTCGGGTCAGTGAAGTCGGGCGTGCCTGGCACCACCCCCCTTCCATCGGCCCCGTGGCAGGAAGCACAGTTAGTCTCATAGATCTGCCTTCCAAGCTGCAACGTTTCGTTGACCGCCGCTCCGGTGCCCGCACCCTCGACGATCTCGACCCTGGGCATGGGCGGCCAGTTGTTGGTGTTGAGATCCCTAAGGTAGAGCATCCAAGCTGTTAGGGCGTCCAGCTGGCGTTCGGTCATGTTGAAGGGCATGTACTTGGAGCCGACGAAGGTCTCCAGCAACGCCCTAATGTTTTCAGCTGTGCCCGCCCGCCTGGCTATGTAGTTGAGATCCGGCGCGTAGTAGGCCCCGTTGCCCACGATTGTGTGGCAGCCCATGCAGTTATAGTCTATGGCGACCCTGAAGCCCTCCACTGCAGTGGCGCCGTTGTAGGTTATCTCCTCGGGCGAGGGGTTTCTCTTATCGGCCATGTCCACGGAGAGCGGTGTTACGGCCAGCACGAAGATTATGGACGCTATTATCATGAACTTGCCCAGCTTCCGGTACGGTATCTCCTCGGCCTTGGCAGACGCTCTGCGCCGAGCGTTGTAGAGGAACAGCACTAGTGCCAGCAACAACGACGTCACCATCGCTGAGACGAAGAACTTGAGGTAGATGAAGGAACCCATGCCTAGATTCACCTCGGAGATACTGCTTGGGTGGAGTAGTGAAGGGTAGTAGATTTCTAGATTCTGGTTAACACCGTTAAGCCTTTAACAGGCGTGAAAAACCGGGGGAACTACCGAAGCACGGGGGGCCTTCTCTCTTGAACAGCCCTCCTGACCTGGGCAAGCTGATCCCCGATCTTCTCCAGGAAGTCTGGCGGCAGCTTGGCGAAGAGGGGTCTCGGCTTCCCTATCCTGTGGCCCGGCCTGACGAGGAGCTGGGAGGCTGTGTCCCACTTCTGCTGATGTACTCTGCCCTCCATGCCGAGCATCTCCCATAGCCTCTGCGCAGCCGAGGGCATGAAGGGCGCTAGCATCACAGCTATGCTTCTTACCGCGTTGACTGCTAGCCACATGGTGGTTGCAGCGGAGCCGGGATCCGTCTTGTAGGTGTCCCACGGCGCCCTGGCGTTCAAGTACTGGTTGCCTGCCCTTGGAAGATCAAGTATCGCCTCGGTGGCGGGCTTTATCCTGGCCTGCTCTAGGAACTCGCCGGCACGGCGGGGTACCTCCTCTATCTTCCTCTTGAACTCCTCGTCGACACTGTCCATGTCTCCGGGCTCCGGCACAACGCCTCCGTACCTGGACTTGATGAAGCTGAGCACCCTGTGGACGTAGTTGCCGATGTCGTCGTTGAGCTCGCTGTTCACGATCCTGTAGAACTCCTCCCAGGTGAAGCTGATGTCCTTCTGCTCCGGCCTGAGCCTGGAGAGCACCCAGCGCCAGTAGTCGGCCGGCGCTATCTCCAGGGCCTCGTCGACCCAGACGCCTATCCCTCTGCTCTTGCTGAACTGCTCCCCCTTGTAGAGGAGGTACTCGGTGGAGGCTATGTTGTGGGGTAGCACGTAGGGCTCGTGGGTCGCCATCAGTATCGCTGGAAGTATGATTGCGTGGAACGGTATGTTGTCCTTCCCCATGAAGTACACTGTCCTGGTCTCGGGGTCCATCCAGTACTCCTTCCACTTCTCCGGGTCGCCCTCGCGCTTCAGGAAGTACTCCTTGGTGGCTGAGAGGTAGCCCAGGACCGCGTCGAACCACACGTATATAGTCTTGCCCTCGGAGCCGGGGAAGGGTGCCTGTATGCCCCACCGGTTGTCCCTGGTCACGCTCCTCGGCTTGAGGCCCTCGGCCATCCAGCCCAGCGACGCCTTTTTCACGTTCTCGGGGAGGCTGGAGTTCTCCAGCCACTCCCTCACCTTAGACTCGAGCTTGGGTAGGTCGAAGAACCAGTGCTTGGTGGATCTCTGCACGGGCTTGGAGCCGCAGAAGACGCAGCGGGGGTTTATGAGCTGGGAGGGGTGTAGGAGCCTGCCACACTCGTCGCACTGGTCGCCGCGGGCCTTGGGGTAGCCGCAGTAGGGGCAGGTGCCCTCGACGAACCTGTCGGGCAGGAAGATGCTACACTTGGGACAGTATGGGAGCACGTCCTCCTGGGTGAATATGTAGCCGTTCTCGTATATTTTTCTCCAAACCTGCTGGACGAACTCCTTGTGCACCGGGTTCTCGGTGCGCGTATAGTTGGAGAACTCTATGCCGAACCCCTCGAACAGCTTGACGTCGTACTCGTGGATCTGGGACGCGTACTCGTAGGGATCGACGCCGCGGAACCTGGCCTCCCTCTCAATGGGGGTGCCGTGCTCGTCGCTCCCAGTCACGTAGACCACGTCGTGGCCCTTCATCCTGAGGAACCTGGCATAGATGTCGGCCGACAGCAGGGGCAGTATCGTGCCTAGATGTGGCACGTTGTTCACGTAGGGCCACGCTGCGCAGACAACGTACCTGGCCACTCTGCCTACCCCTATACAGGACCGGGTGCCAGGCTTTTAAATATGCTTAGCGCACTACAACCACAGCGGTGCCTTACAGGTCTCTCCGGTGTTAGGGTTGATCGGAGGCATAGTAGACGCCATCGAATCGGTCAGCGGAGGCAGCCTCTACATCGCCGCCGTCCTGGCAGGCTCCATATGTGCGGCCCTAACCTTCATAGGGGCCCTGCCAGCCGCGCTGGGCGCCAGGAGCGCGGGAAGGATGCTGGACGTGGGTCTAGGGTTCTCGGCCGGCGTGATGCTCGTGGCAAGCTTCACAAGCCTCATCCTCCCAGGCATAGAGCTGGGAGGCCTCACGCCCGTGCTGCTGGGATTCGCCCTGGGCTCGGCCACCATATTCCTCATCAACAAGTACCTGCCTCACGAGCATCTGGTGAAGGGCTTCGAGGGTCCCGAGGAGCTGGGGAGGAGGCTGCGCACCCTCTGGCTCCTAGTGTTCGCCATAATTATCCACAACTTCCCCGAAGGCCTAGCCGTGGGGGCCAGCGTCTCGTACAGCGTCAGGGAGGGGGTGCTCATGGCCATAGCCATAGGCCTGCAGGACATGCCGGAGGGCTTCGCCGTAGCCATGCCCCTTGTGGGGATGGGTATGGGCGTCGGCAGGGCACTGGGAATAGCCCTGCTGAGCGGGCTAACCGAGGTGGCCATGGCTGTGGTGCCCGTGGCTGCCACCAGCGCCTCTAGGGCCCTGCTGCCAGCCTTCCTCGGCTTCGCCGGAGGCTCCATGATCTACGTGGTCAGCCACGAGGTTATACCGGAGACCCACAGGCACGGCCGGGAGGACGTCGCGACACTGGGGCTACTCATAGGATTCATCGTCATGCTTGTGCTGGACACCATGCTAGGATAGCCTGCATAGGAGATTTCTAGGTATGAACACTGGAACCCGTGTAGAGTCTCATCTGGCTCCCCGGGAAACACGTTGTTATAGTCGCACTGGCACCGGCGCTACTAGCCTCTACCTTTTCCTGAGACCCGCTGCAGTGATTCGGCTCCACTGTCTCCTGGATTCTTGGTTGCGTTATTTTGTCAGCAGGTTCTCTAGCTCCTCTCCCCGAACCATTGTCCCGCAGTATTCGCACTGCAGTATCACGGGGTCCCTGGATACGAGTTTGAAGCTGGTGACTACGTCCTCTCTGGAGCTCCTGGTTATGCAGGTAGGGTTGGGACAGGTGAGTAGCCTCCTGATCCTCTCGGGGATCCTCACCCTTCTCTTCTCCACTATCTCGTAGCCCTCCACGATGTTTATCGTGGCCGTGGGCGCTATGAGGGCCAAGAGGTTGGTCTCGTCCTCGCCTAGCTTCTTGTGTTCTATCTTGACAATATCCTTCCTGCCCAGCTTCCTGGACTCCACGTTCATCAGGACCGCTGTCCTGTACCCCTCGGAGCCCGTTATCCCCAGAATCCGTAGCACGTGGAGCGCCTTCCCGGCTGGTATGTGGTCTATCACGGTCCCGCTCCTGATCTTGGAGACTGTTAGCCTCTCCTCCTTCAAGCGTCTACACCTCCACGCCGAAGATGTGGGTCAGGAGGGCCATTCTCACGGGAACCCCCCAGGCGGCCTGCTGGAAGTATGCGGCGTACTCGCTGTGGTCGACGGCCAGCTCTATCTCGTCCACCTTCGGCAAGGGGTGGAGAACCTTGAGCCCCTTCCTCCCTTTCTTCAGTAGGTCCAGCGTTATCCTGTAGCTTCCCCGGACCTTCTCGTACTCCATAGGGTCTGGGAACCTTTCCTTCTGTATCCTGGTAACATAGATCACGTCCAGCTCCTCCACGACGTCGTCCAGGCTCCCGTGGACCGAGTACCTGACCCCGGCCTCGTCCAGCACCCTGAGCACCTCCGGCCTCATGGTGAGCTGAGGCGGCGAAACCAGGTAGAGGTGCCTGGGCCTGAACAGTGTTAGGGCCAGAGCCAGGCTCGCAGCCGTCCTGGCGTACCTAAGGTCGCCCGCCAGTGCTATGTTGAGCCCGTCTATGGTTCCGAAGAGGCGGCGGATCGTGTAGAGGTCTATCATCGACTGGGTAGGGTGGTGCTGCCTCCCGTCACCGCCGTTGATCACCGGGTTCTCAGCCACCTCGGCGGCCAGCTTGGCCGCACCCTCGTACCTGTGCCTCAGAACGATGGCGTCGGCGTAGGAGTCCAACATCCTGATCGTGTCGGTGAGGCTCTCCCCCTTGGCCACGCTCGTAGCCTCTGCTCCGGCGAACCCTATTGTCTCGCCGCCCAGCCTCTTCATGGCGGTCTCGAAGCTGAGCCTCGTCCTAGTGGAAGGCTCGAAGAAGGCCAGTGCTAGCACCTTGTCCTCCAGCAGCCTGTATCTGGCCCGCCCGCGCCGGTCGAACTTGTCGGCGGTTTCGAACAAGGCTTCAAGCTCGCCGCGGGTCAGGTCGAGTATGGAGACCACGTCCCTTCCTTTAAGACCCATAAAGCCCGACCAATAAGTGGTCGGGACGGGGATAAAAACGCATCGAACCGCTGGTTCAGACAGCCACCGCCTCATCATCGCACAACGAGTGCTCCGCTGTTGTCGAGATGGTCATCACTCCGTGAACCATAATTTAGGCGACGACGCTAATGAAGCTGATCGGTAGGGTGTGAGCCGTGCTGACCCCCGAGGCGATAGAGCGGTTTTCGAGGCAACTGATAGTCAGGGAGATAGGGGTGCGGGGGCTGGTGAAGCTGCGGAACAGCAGGGTGGCGATCATAGGCTGCGGAGCCACTGGCTCCGCGGAGGCGGAACTCCTGGCCAGGATGGGTGTAGGCTTCATCAGGGTCATCGACAAGGACTTCGTCGACCTCAGCAACCTGCCCAGGGTCCACCTCATGTATACGGAGGACGCTGAGAAGGCCCTCCCCAAGGCCGTCGCGTGTGCCGAGAGGATCAAGGCTATCGACCCCGACATAGAGGTGGACCCCGTGGTGGCCAGGGTGGGGCCCCATAACATCTTGGACCTTGTTGGGGACGTGGACCTGATCATGGACGGCACCGACAACATGGATGTGAGGTACCTGATAAACGACGCCGCCGTCAAGCTCGGCAAGCCCTGGATCTTCGTGGGCGCCGAGACATGGTATGGCAATGTGCTCCTCGTCGAACCGGGTAAGGGGCCCTGCCTCCGTTGCTTCATGCCCCGCCCCGCCGTGGAGAGACGCGACGTCTGCGACATTCTGGGTGTAGTTAACACAGCCGTGACCATGACTGCCTCTGTGGCGGTCACCTTGGCCCTCCACCGCCTCCTAGGAATGGAGGCTGACCACGACCACCTCTACGTGGTGGACGCGCTGAGGCTGGAGCTCGACAAGGTGAGGATAAAGAGGAACGAGGGGTGCCCAGCCTGCAGTCTCCACAGGTACGAGTTCCTAGAGAGGCGCGTCGAGGCGAGGAGTGCGAGGATCTGTGGAACCAATGCCGTTGAGATAACGCCTCCGCAGCCCATGAGGCTGGACCTGCCAGCCCTGGCCAAGAGGCTGGACTCTGCCAGGCTGGTGTCGGTGACGGAGCACACGCTGAAGATCGCGATCAGCGACACGGCCTCCCTGGTCCTCTTCCGGGACGGTAGGGCTATAGTGGACGGTATAACCGATGAGGACGAGGCCTGGAGAATCTACGAGGACATTATACTATCCAGGATCAGGGGCGAGGTGTGAGCCTTGGCCAGGGAACACGTCCTGGACGTGCGCGGAGAGGACTGCCCCGGCCCCCTGGTCAAGGTGGTGAGGAAGATCGCCAGGATGCCTGTAGGTGATAGGCTCAGGGTGCTTACAGACGTGGAGGAGTGTGTAAGGCTGATCAGGGAGACCGTGGAGGCCATCGACCTGAGGATAGATGTGAACGACACTGGGGAGGGCTACTGGGTTATGGTTATAGAGAAGAATCTGGCTAAGCCCAGGCTACCTCCCCGGCGAAAGTCCTAGCTCTTTGAGTCTTCTAGCCACGGCCTGCTCCCTGGTTAGGCCCTGCTTCATCAGGTTCCTCAAGTCGTACTCCATGATTTCTCTCCACCTATCGCCGTATATCCTCCTATAGGTGGATGCCAGGAGCTCCTCGTCTCCAGCCACAGGCTCCTCCGCCGCTAGGGGCGCCGCTGGCGGAGCCACCCGCACAGGCCTGGGCCTCAGCGCTACAGCCCTCTCGTAGGAGGTGGTCAATACTGTTAGGAGTATCAAGGCCGGACCCAGCGAGACGACGTCTCCAGAGGATACCACCATGCCCAGAAGCGCTAATGCCCCGGTTACCGAGGCCAGCTTAGGTGAGAAGGTTGCAGCAGCGAGGGCCGAGCCCGCCATAACAACCCCGGCCAGATAAACCATTAAGTCCCCCAGGCTGGCCAGGCCACCAGCCAGCGGCGGAACCATGAGGACCGCTATCAATACCAGTATTAGTGGGGTCTGGGCGAGGAGCTTGTACTTGGCTGACAGGTACCCGACCTCCCTGTTGACCTCCTCGGCGATCATCCTGGAGTATGTTGCCCAGTAGGTGGCGTTGCCCATGTCGCCGGACTCCAAATGTTCGCCCGTCTTCGCCAGCGCATCCTCCAGCTGCGAGAAAAGCTCCTTCACCACGTTGCCCGGAAGAGGCGGCATAAGCCTCTGCCAGAGAGCGGTCAGCTGGGCCACCCTTCTAAGCTCCCCCACTATTCGGGGAGCGCCATCCTCCTCGAGAGTCGACGCCCTGTACAACACCCTGGTAGCATCCGTCCAGAGCCTGCGGGCCAACAGGATAGCGTTCTCCTCCAAACACCACACCCAGACTAGACGAGTAGATGTCCAGTAGAGAGTTGATGATTGCCGCATAATTATGTTTTCCAACCTCGCGTTAACGATTATAATAGGGAGCATACTCCACAGTCTAGGGGTGCCCGGCATGCCCGAGATAAGGGAGGTCCCCCTCCAGGAGTTTAGAAGGATAGGGGCCCACAGCCACATCCGGGGGCTGGGCCTCGATGAGAAGGGCAGAGCGAGAAGGGTGGCTGCAGGCCTGGTGGGCCAGGTGGAGGCAAGGGAGGCAGCCGGCATAGTGGTGAAGATGATAAAGGAGGGCCGCATGTCGGGCCGTGGGATACTCCTAGTGGGGCCGCCGGGCACCGGCAAGACCG
>WAQK01000083.1 GCA_015520265.1 Pyrodictiaceae archaeon
GCATACCAGACCGCGTTCTCGACCCTGGAGGCCCCCTCCAGGCTGGAGGAGTCCCGCCTCCTAAGGGCGTCGGCGAAGGAGAGGGTCGCTAGACCCGCCAGGTGGGTCAGGGCGTCCCTCAGCTCTTCGGGCTCCTCGAGTGGCTCCCTCACATCAGTGCACCCAAGCACCTCCGCCTCTAGGCCCCGGGGTAGGGGGACAGGCTCCTCCCCCCTCCTGTAGGCCACGGGGCCATCGCCGGCCTGGGCGAGTCTGAGGGCGGCGGCTATATCCACGTACTCGGGGCTGAGCCCCACGGCTCCATCCACTATCGACGAGTACTCCAGCACCTCGTCCTTCCCCAGCTCAACGCCCAGGAGCCTGGCCACGGCCTCTATCACCACGGGGATGGCTGAGCTGTACACCGAGATCTCCGGGTGGGCTGTGGAGAGCCTCACCGCCATGCGTAGCTCAAACCCCTCGCCGAGGGCCTCAGCCAGCTTGGCGGCCGCCGTTTCCAGGAGGCGCGCCGAGGGCCCCTCCACCCGGGCCTCGGCCCTCTCCGCTGGACCCACCTCCACGTAGACCTCCACGTGGCTGTAGGGGGCCGCCACGTAGGGGTTGACCCTTCCCCTCAGCGGCACTCCCGAGACCGGCAGGGCTGTCCTAGCCCTTATCCTCCCCTTGACCTTCAAGACAACAGTACCCTTATCGAAGCGTATCCCACTACGCTGTATTTATCTCCGCTGGTGTCGCCAGAGGTGGCGTACTTCAGGGTCTCAGCCTTCTCGGCGCCCATGAGCCTAGCCAGCTCGACGAGGGTCGCGGTCGGGCCGGGGCCACACATGCTGATGTCGTGCTCCTCCACAACCCTGAAGAGACCCCTGGCGTCAAGCCTCTCTATCGCCTGGAGGGCCAGCCGGTCCCTCTCGTAGGCCTCCTTGTATGGCACGTAGTGGCTGAAGTCGGTGCTGGCTATGAAGACTATGTCGCGGCCCGTCTCCTCGACGGCCCTGTGGATGGCCCGGGCCAGGTCGGCCGCGGTCTCGTACACCTGGGTGAACATCACTATGGGCACTATGCGGAACCTGTCGCCGAATATGTGCTGGAGGAACGGTATTTGGACCTCGACCGAGTGCTCGTAGCGGTGGGCCCTGTCGTCCGGCTCCGCGTACTTGCTGTTGGAGACTATCAGTGAGGCCAGCTCCTCGTCTATCTCGACCTTCCCCAGCGGGGTTAGCCACTCGCCGCTGGTCATGACTGACACCATGGAGCCCATGCCCGTGTGGTTGGGCCCAGCTATAACCACGGTTTCAGGGGCCCCCTCCCCTGCTAGGGAGTAGTAGGTGTGGGCCGCCACGGGGCCACTATAGATGTAGCCAGCGTGGGGCGCCACGTAGCCTACGCTGAGCCTCCTCCTCTCGCCGCTCACCTGGGGCAGCTTGCCGGGACCCACGGGGTGGAGGTAGCTCCACTTTATCTGCTCGGCCAGTCTCCCGGCATCCGCCTCGTAGAACATGCCTGCCACTGCAGGATACCTTACACTGGTCAAGCCTGGATACCCCTCCAGTGTAGAATTAGTAGAGGCTTGGATATAAAGTGGAGACCCGGACGGGGGTTAGACCTTGGTTTCGAACTCCTCGACAGGCACAGGCAGGTCGCCGTCGGGCGGAAGCTCGCCGCGCTCCCTGAGGACCTGCCTGGCGAGGAGCCAGTAGAGCAGGGCCAGGGACTTCCTGCCCTTGTTGTTGGCGGGTATGATGAGGTCTATGTTGCTGGTCCTGTTGTCAGTGTCCACGAGTGCCACTATGGGTATCCCTATGCTGGCGGCCTCGTCTATCGCCTGGGAGTCGGCCCTCGGATCGGTGACTATCAGTAGGTCGGGCTCCGTGTAGTGCTCGAGCCTCGGGTTTGTCAGCGTGCCGGGTATGAATCTCCCTGTCACCGCCTTGCACCTGGTGAGGGCGCAGAACTTGCTGACCGGCGTGAAGCCGAAGGTCCTGGCCGAGACGGCGAGTATCTTCTCGGGCTCGTACCGGGCTATGAACCTGGCGGCCACCCTGATTCTCTCGTCTACCCTCCTGACGTCGAGGATGTAGAGGCCGTCGGGCCTGACCCTGTATACGAACTTCTCCATAAACTTGTTGCAGATGTGGGTGCCTATGTGTACGCCTGCCATTAGGTACTGCTCCAGCGGGATCAGTAGCTCAACGGTCCTTGTCTCGACCTTCCGCGTCTCGCCGGTTTCTCCCTCTGCCATGACGGGTGCACCTCCTCTGAGCCGGGCTTGGGTTTAGTTATGCGCTGTTTAAATAGGTTTACGATATCCTGGACAGCTTGGCTATCTCCTGGATGAGCTCGACGTGGGATATGAGGGTCTTCCTACAGCAGTACCGCCGCACGCCGAGCTCGTCCAGCACCTTGGACGGGTTCTCCCCGGCCTCCACTCTTTTCTTGAACTCGTCCCATTTGTCGGCGAGGGGCGCACCGCAGGTGAAACAGCGGATGGGTATCATCAAGCCTAGGTCACCTGTAGGACTTCTGCTTCCTCCTCCTGGCGCTGTATCTCATCCACTTCTTGGGCTCCGTCTGCCTGGGATCGCCGGCTAGGAGCACCCTGTTGTAGTCCACGTATATGGCCCTTAGGGTCTCGTTGTTGTCGGCATATCTGAGGAGCCCCCTTGCCACCGCTATGGCCGCTGCCTCCGCCTGGCCCATTATGCCTCCTCCCTTGGCCTCTATCCTTATATCAACCTGGTGCCTCAGGTCGCCTGCCAGGAGGAGGGGCTCCATTATCTTCATCCTAACCATCTCGATGGGGTAGATCTCCAGGGGTGTCCCGTTGAACCAGACGCGGCCCTTGCCGGGCCTGATCACGGCTCTCGCTCTAGCGGTCTTCCTCCTGCCCGACGAGACTATTATCTTCAAACCCTGTGCACCCCCTTCCATCCCATTTGGAGTGCTACGTCTCCGAGGGTAATGTACCTACCCTTAAGCCTGGAGACGTCCGCTTCCTGGAACCTTACCTTCTCGGCGTCCGCGTACTCGGGAGGGACGCCTATGTAGACCCTCAGCCTCTTGAGGGCCTCCCTGCCACGGGGCTTGTTCTTGGGGAGCATACCCTTGACTGCTGCCTTGAACAGTCTGACCGGGGTTCTCGGCCTCCTTATGCCTGTTCTCTCCGGGTTCCTGAGGGTTGAGACCTGGAACAGCTTCTTGTAGGACTCTATGACCATCTTGGGGTTTCCGCTGACAACGATCTTCTCGGCGTTGACCACCACTACCTGCTCGCCGCTCAGCAGCTTCTTGGCAACCAGGCTGGCCAGCCTGCCGAGGATCTGGTTGGTGCCGTCTATAACCACCTTGCCCATGCCTGCCACCTCACGTGATTATCTTCACCCCGCTGCCCCGGGGGTTCTCCTCCACCAGCTGGAGGATGTGGATCACCCTGCCGCCAGCGGCCTGGATCTTCTCCACTGCCTTCTGGCTGAAGGCGGCTGCCGCCACGGTGACCGGGTGGTTCAGAGCGCCAGCGGCCAGCACTTTGCCTGGGATTACCACCGTGTCGCCCTCGGAGGTGTACCTGTTTATCTTGGACAGGTTCACAGCTACCCTGCGTCTCCGGGGCGCGGAGAGCTTCTCGGCCACTGCGTCCCATATGGGGGCGTTGTGCTGGTTGGCCGCCTTTTTCAGCATCCTTATGGTCTTCCTGAGCACTATGTTGGTGGGTCCTGTCCTCCTCAACTGGATTCACCTCCACCCGTTGAGGCTCCCAGCGCCTCCAGGAGTGAGCGTGACTTTTCCTCAAGTATGCGGAGCGCCTCAGTTAATATGCGTTTAGGGGGCAGGGCTCCCGTGGACTCTATGGTGAGGATAAAACTGTCGTCCCGGTACTCTATTTCGAGCACGTCCTTGCAGGCGGTCCTGCTGCAGTAATGGTATAGCGACGTGTTCACGTCCTCCAAGACCTGGTACTCGCCCTTCTTCATCTCCCTGAGCTTCTTGGCTATCTCCCTGCTGGCACCCTCTATGCACTCGATGCACTCCTCCACGGTCTCCCTCGACGCCTTGGTGAAGTCGAACTTTATGACCGGCAGGTACTTGTGGGCCGCCACGGTGGCGGCGCTCCACTTGGCGTGCTCCTTGCCCCTCCCCAGCCTGGCCCTCGCCTCTAGCGACACTCTCTGGCCCGGTGCCAGGTATATGAGCGGCATGTTGTCGTAGACGGGCTGGACGTCCGGGTCGGTGCTCTTGAGGTCGCCGCTGTAGACTATGACTGGCTGGTCCTCGGCGGCTATGTCTAGGTAGAGGGAGACGAAGCAGTCCTCGCAGTCCGTGCATTCGGCGCATTCCTCGGGGGACCTGTACTTCTCGAGGGCCCTCTCCGAGGTTAGGGGGACTAGGCCCAGCCTATGGGCTATGATCTCGTCGTACATGGCGGTGTTGTTCTCCAGGAAGATGACCTCGTCAACAGCCATCACGGGTACTTCGGAGAGGATCAGGCGCCTAACAGCGTTCACCAGGGCTAGGGGCGCGTCCTTAACCAGTAGCCGGACTCTTGTCGGCGTCGATTCTAACACCGTTATCTCCAAGCAGGGTCCCCTCGCGCTAGACTCTTCTACCTCTCCTGCCGCCGGGCTTCCTCGTCGTGTCGTGGGGTATCGGCGTTACGTCTTCTATCCTTCCTATGATGAAGCCCGCCCTGGCCAGCGCCCTTATGGCGGCCTGGGCGCCGGGGCCCGGGGTTTTGGGGCCGTGGCCTCCCGGAGCCCTGACCTTGATATGGATCGCTACTATGCCCTTCTCCATGGCCTCGTTGGCTGCTCTGCTGGCGGCGATCATCGCGGCGTAGGGTGAGGGCTTCTCCCTGTCCGCCTTGACCACCATTCCTCCCGAGACTCTGGCCACGGTCTCGGCTCCGGTTAGGTCGGTTATGTGGATAATCGTGTTGTTGAGCGAACTGTATATGTGGGCCACGCCCCACTTCAGCTCCCTAGCCGAGAAGGCCATGCAGTCTCACCTCTCACCCTTCCTGGGTTTCGGGGGCCTCGCCTCCAAGCCTCTTACCGTAGAAGGGGCTCGTGGGGGCGTAGTCTATGAGGTCCTCCTCTTCGCGCCGAACCAGGTAGCCGGGCGACGTGACCCTTTGGCCGTTGATCGCTATGTGGCCGTGGACTATGAGCTGCCGGGCCTGATATATAGTTCTGGCCAGGCCCTTCCGGTACACTATGGTCTGGAGCCTCCTCTCAAGTATGTGCTCGGCAGTCAGGCCAAGCACGTCGTCGAGGGTCGCGTTCTCGGGGAGGAGGCCCATCTCGTAGAGCCTTGTCAGTAGGGCCTTCTCCTCCTTAACCCTGAGGTGCGCCGGGAGGGCTAGTAGCCTCCGGGCCTGGTACCTGAACCTCCGGGCAAGGGTCTTGGCGAGCCAGAGCTCCCTCTTATTCCTGAGCCCGTACTCGCCGACCAGCTTCATCTCTTCTATTAGGACTTCCTTCCTCCAGGGGTGGGAGGGGCCGCTCCACTTCTTCCTAGGTTTCCGTGGATCACCCATGGTTGCTCACCCTCACCTCTTCTTCCTCACGCCCACAGTCATGCCGAGACGGCCGGTGGTGTGGGTTCTCTGGCCCCTAACCTTGAGGCCCAGGGCGTGGCGTATTCCGCGCCAGCTTTTAATCTTCTTCTCCCTTTCGATGTCCTGCTTGGCAGCATAGATCAGCTCGGCACCTATCAGGTGCATGTCCCTGCCAGTCTCGTAGTCCTTCCTCCTATTAAACATCCAGGGCGCCAGACCCACGGATCTGGGGTCCGCCAGGGCCGTCTCGATCTTCTTGATCTCGGCGTCGGTGAGAAGGCCCATCCTCTTCTCGGGGTCCACGCCTATCAGCCTGCACAAGGCGTAGGCCGTGTTGACGCCTATGCCCTTGATGGCTGCGAGTCCGTAGACTACCTTCAGCTTGCCGTCCACATCCGTATTGGCTATCCTGACGATGTACCTGAACTGCTCCTGCGACATAGCGTCAGTTCCCTCACTCAGCCCAATCACAAGCAGTCATGGACACTATTTAAGCTTTAATAAAACTAACGACAC
>WAQK01000084.1 GCA_015520265.1 Pyrodictiaceae archaeon
AATAGGAGGCTTGCCCAGGAACTAGTATGGCTAGCCAGGCTTCATGGCTGGTACTCTGAAATGTACGTGGAGAAGGGAACAGGCAAAAACCACGGGAAGCAATACTATAATGTAAACATATACTTCGACAAGCAACATAATAGGCCCAACGCGGCCGAGAAAATACCTGTAAAGCCTCTCCTAAAGCTGGCCGAACTGGCCGAGGCCAAGTCCATGCCGTTTGAGCTGACCTATGTTAGGAGAAGGAAATACGTGTCTCGAAAGGTTGCAGAAAAACTTCTCCAATGGATAACTAGTAAAGGCAGGATCGAGGGCAAGGCAACAGAACTCTACAGGAGGATACTAGACTACATGAACGGCAAGCTCAGAGTAATAGAGGTCCGCAGGATAGAAGTAGAGGACTACAAGGGATACGTTTACGACCTAAGCGTCCCCGAGACGGAATCGTTCTTTGGCGGCAATACACCTGTATTACTGCACAACACAGGTCACGGGGGAATTACCACAATCCACGCGGAAAGTGTGGATGCCGCTGTTAAGAGGCTTACTTCTCCGCCTATGAATATTCCTGAGGGTTATATTCCGCTGATGAAGCTGGGCATCATTGTTAAGAGGGTTAGGATCTTCTCGCCGGACTATCCGGCTGGCAGGATCGCCAGAAGGGTTTCGGGGGTCTACGAGATCAAGGATGTCGGCAGGTACGAGCCCGTGGTGCAGTGGAACCCGTTCAAGGACACGTTTGACAAGAAGTTCAGGGACAGCATGGTTCTCAGGGAGATCTCGGAGAGCATAGGCAAGACGTACGATGAATTGATAGAGGAGATGTCCAGGAGGAGCGTGGTGCTCCAGTGGATGGCTTGGCGCGGCATAAGGGACTACAGGGAGGTGGCCCGGGTGATCCAGGCCTACTACGCGAATTCGGAGAAGGTGTTCAAACATGCCGAGGAGGAACTCGCTCAGAGGCCTGGCTTCTAAGATATCCGGTCTCTTCAGGCGTGGCAAGAAAGAGGAGGAACCCGTAACCGCGGCGCTGCCACCTGTAGAGGAGGAGGAAAAGGGCAAGCTCACCCTCATGGACAGGATAGACACCATAGCATACTCGTGGTTCGGCGAGCTGGGAGCCAAGCTGGCCAAGTTCTTCAATCTCGATGAAGCCCTCGCCATGGCCGGGATAGAAACCTATCCCACCATCTATGCTACCAGGATGCTGTTCTTCACCGTGGCGGCGGCCTGCATCTCGTACTTCTACATGGTGCTGGGACTATACTACGCCTCCAGCCTAGCTATGCAGCTGTTCGTCGTCTTGTCCGCCATAATAATACCGGTCGCCGTCTTCACCGGGTTCCTTGCATATCCATCCATCAAGGCATCAACCCGTTCAAGCGCCATGGAGCACGAGCTCCCCTTCATGGCAGCCTACCTGACCACCGTCGCGAAGGGCAGGGTCACCATAGTGAGGGCCTTCGAGAGGCTTGCCAACATAGACATACTCCCAGCAGCGGTGAGGGAGGCTAGGAGGATCCTTAGGGACATACGGCTCTTCGGCAAGGATCCGCTGACAGCCATGGAGGAGAACGCCATGAATCACCCCAATCGGAGATACAGAGACTTCATCCTCGGATACACCTCCACTGTGAGGAGCGGCGGCGACATAATCCATTACCTCACATCCAAGACTGAGGGCCTCTTCGAGGCCAGGGCAGCTGTTGTTAAAAGCATAGCAGACAGGATAGCCATGCTCACCGAGGCCTACGTCATCGTAGCCGTAATCATGGGGCTAGGCTTCTACATATTCTTCTCAGTTTCCTCCATAACCCCGGGAGGGAAGCCAGCATCCCTCACCAACTTCCTGCTCTTCGCCTACGTCTTCCTCCCCATGTTCTCCCTCTTCATGCTCCTAGCCATAAGCGCGCTTCAACCCAAAACGTCACTGCCTATGCCCGAGCCCTACAAGGCCCTGGTCTTCAGCATACCGGCCGGGATCCTGGTGGCCGCACTGGGCCTGTACCTGACCGGGAGCTGGAAGGCCCTTATAGGCGCTGAGCAGCCCACCAAGGAGTCCATATCCGGCGTTCTCATGTCAATAACACTGGGCCTCATAATACTCTCGGGGCCGCCAGCCGTCTACTACTCCGTGGTGGCCTATACTAGCAAGGGAGTCGAGGAATACGTGGCCAGCTTCCTGAGAGACATGGTGGAGGTCAGGAAAACCGGGCTGTCCCCCGAGAGGTGTATAATACATGTCGCCGAGAGAGACTACGGCAGACTGACCCCTGCCATAAGGGATCTGGCCAAACTCCTCTCCTGGGGCTTCCCCTTCACCCGCGCCGTGCGCACCATAGTCGGCAGGGTGCGAAACTGGTTCGCCCGCGTAGCCCTAACCTTCCTCGTCGACGCGGTCGACGTGGGTGGAGGAAGTGTTGAGACCCTGGAGGCCCTAGCCAGGTTCACCTTCGCCCTCTCCGAGTTCGAGAAGGAGCTGGCCAGCAAGCTGAAGCCCTACGTGATAATGCCGTACTTCGGAGCCATAATGAACGCGGTGGCCACCATCATGGTTATAGGCTTCACAAGCGAGACCTTCAAGGTCTCACCCTCAGCCCTCCCCATAAGCATGGAGACCATAGTCCTCTACTTCACCCTCTCCATGCTACTCAACTCCTGGATCATGGGGCTCGTCGCAGGCAGGATAAGCGGCAAACACCTGGCAGCTGGCTTCACACACGCCATAATACTGGTGGTAATAGTCTATGCAGCTATAGTGGTACTAATAATGAAGTTCATAGCCTTCGCCTAGACCAAGTCCATCCTCTCCACCAAGGCCAGCGTGACAGCCAGCAGGGCGAGCGGCACAACCACGAGTACCGTCAGCGAAGCGCCGAAACTGGCGGCAAGAAGCCTCTCACCCAAAGGCTCCAAGTTGCCGTAGAGAAGCCGCACAGCCACCACTTCCGCATTGTATGAGAAGTCGGCGTAACTCAGGGCCTCTGCCACCAGCTCCCCAACCCGGCCCTTAATCATCGCCTCAACCACACCGGCAGTCACGTTCAGCGCTATATAGTAGCCCACTACACCCATTGCTGCCACATAGCTCCTCGTGGTCCTCGACGAGAAGGCCAGTGTGAGGCAGGACACGGCGAAAACGTAGAGCCAGTTAACAATCACATACCTGGCAATATAGCCGTGGGCGTCCCACACAGCCCGGGCGACGCTGGAGACCCCCAGGCCCTCGAAGAAACTGGCCGCCACCACAGCAGTGCTGAGCAGATACGTAACGTACAGCACAGGCACGGCAGCGATGAGAAACACGGCGAGCTTGGAGACCACCAGCATCGAGCGCGGCACGGGCCGCGTGGCGAGCAGGTCGAAGGTCCCCGAGGCTCTCTCGCCGGCAAGGAACTCCGAGACAACCAGCGACGTGACCACTAGGAGGGGGAACCCCATCCAGAAGCCAGTATACATCGGGTAAAGGTCCCTCACCACCGAGAGGTACTTCTCCCGTAGCCCCTCGTACACGTCTACGCCCGGGTTGGCCAGCGAGTACAGCCTAAGGTTCTGCCAGGACTGCGGGATCCAGAACAGTCCTGCGACATAGGTGAATATCATTACCGGGAGGAGTGTGAGGAGGACGAAGGCCAGGAACCTACCGCTGCCCAGCACCAGTCCTGCATCAAGCCTCATAATGGCTGGCAGGAGCCTCAACACGCTAGGCCGCCTGCCCATTATCTCTCCCCTCCACTACTTTTACGAAGAAGTCGCTGAGCCTGGAGCCGCCCACCTCCAGCCTCCTGACCCTCACGCCGTGGTCTAGGCAAAGCCTCAGCACTAGCCGCTCCACATCCACCCCCTCGGCCGAGCCCACTAGAACCCTGTTGCCCACCAGCCCTGCCTCCACACCCCTCTCCCTGAGAAGTGACTGGAGAAGTACAGGTTTATCCACCTCCACCACCAGGGGCGACGACGCGGCCAGGTCGTGTATGGAGCCCTGGTAGAGGATACGGCCTCTATGCATTATGGCGAACCGCTCCACCACCATCTCCGCCTCCGCCAAGATATGGGTGGATACAAGCACGGTCTTACCCGCCTCTGCCAGGCTCCGGACTTTGTTGAGCAGCTCTATCCTGCCCAGCGCGTCGAGATGCTCCGTGGGTTCGTCGAGGATCAGCACCTCGGGATCCCCTATGAGGGCCTGGGCCAAGCCTAGCCTCCTCTTCATGCCAGCCGACAGCTCGGAGAACCTCTCATACTCCCACCCGCTCAGCCCGACCCACTCCAGGAGCTCCAGCGCCCTCTCCTCAGCAATCCTCCGGGGCAACCCGTAGAGTATGCCTGTATAGACCATGAAGTCTAGGAGCCTCCAGCCTCCAGCTATGGCGAACCTCTCGGGGGCGTACCCTATGAAGCTCCTAGCCTCCAGGCTACCGGCGGGGTGCCCCGCCACGAGGGCTTTGCCGCTGCTCGGTTTTATGAGGCCGACCAGGACCCTGATGGTGGTTGTCTTCCCGGCGCCATTGGGGCCTAGCAGGCCGAAGACCGTGCCCCTAGGAACGGTGAAGCTGATCCCGCGGACAGCGGGGAACCCGTCGTAGTACTTGTAGAGGTTCTCAACCTCTATGACCGGGTCTTGCACGGCTCTCAAGCCTCGCAGACCTGTAGGCCAGCAGGCCGGAGACCAGGATCGACACGGCGGGAGGTGCGGCGAAGAGCTTGGCATAGTACTTAGACTCCAGGGGCGGCTCGTACCCCAGGCTAGCGTCAAGCACATACATTACAACCCTGTTGCCGCTTCTCACGAACAGTCTGAACAGAGTGCCCGACGAACTGTAGATGGCCTCAGAGCCCGGACCCTCGTAGATCAGGGCCTTCCTCAAGCCGTTATGGTAGTAATAGGAGCCGCGCCCCCTCAGCTCTAGGGTCACGCCACCCATACTGAATTCAGGGGCCTCCGGCACACCTATGGGGCTGGGCAGGGCAGACACGTTGGCAACGTCCAGTTGGGCCATTGAGACGTTGGCCATCATGATGGACCCGTCCCGGCTCCACACGTATAGGACACCAGCAGCCGTGTCTGAGCCGTTGACCAGCCATGTGTACCTCAAAACATAGGGTCCTGAGAAGCCCGACGCAGCCGTGGAGAAGCCGGTGGCGGAACGGTAGAACATGACGCTGAGGAGCAGGATAAGCAACGTGAGGAGCACCTTAAACGCCCGCCTCCGGCCCCGGGCTAGAAGGTAGGCCAGTATAGGGGCCATGGCGGTGCCCGTGAGCGACGCCACAGCTCCCAGCACCACCGGCGTCGGGACAGAGCCTTCACGGGAGAGAACCCAGAGGTCGAATGAGGCGTTGACCGGGTGCCGCTCGGCCGAGCCGTCCCGGTAGCGCACCTCAAGGGTCAGGCTGATGTTTGCGGTAAGCATCGAGCCGGCGGAGCCCTTCGGTGCGTGGATGGTGGTGTTGAAGAACCCGAAGCCCAGCGGGGGCTTTAGAGTCCTGTCGATCCCCAGTCTCGGCGTCTCAGCACCCTCCACGCGGATAGGCTCGAACCCCGTTAGGCGCGCCTCTTCTACCACAGCAGGGTTCCCGGTAAATACGTAGAGGAGGCCTACAAGTGTGTCTCCATCCTCTACTAGGGGCTCGGCTACATATGTGAGGTTGAACCTGAAGCCCCGGCCATCTACCTCGATGGTGCCTATGCGAGGTCCGTAGTCGGCTACAACATTGCCAGTAGTCGCTGGGAGCAACGCCGTCAGCAACAGTGCCGAGAGGATCGCTGCCGGACGCGTCATGGTTCGCCTCCGAACCACCGGTCATAATGGTCTTGTATTGATATAGATGTTTCGCATATGCCGCGCCTCAGACAAGGCCCCACCTCAGTGTCGTCCTTCTCCAGCCCAGCAGGTGGAGATTGGCCACGTTGACGTGTTTGAGGTACTTCTTCGCCGCCCTATACGCCTGCCACGCCAGCCCCTCGGGCGTCGCGGGGAGGTCGTTGAGCCTGAAGTCGGGGTGAAATAGGAGGAGCGTGTAGGGTATAGTGTCGTCTATGCTGGCTATAAACTCGGCTATCTTCTCCACTTCCCTGGCATCGACGTAGCCGGGGACCAGGAGGGTCGTGGCGCCGAGGACCGGGGGGAACCTGCCCCGGCGGTGGAACTCCTCGGCAACCATGGCGAAGTTGTCTAACACCCTCCTGTTATCCCTGCCCGTGAGTGCGAGATGTATCTCGGGCGTCCAGGCCTTGAGGTCGAACTTGACGTTGCCCCCGGACTCGTAGGCCAGCTCAGCCGCCTTCCTGACAAGCTGGGGGTGGCCGTCGCCGTTCCACTCGTAGCATATTCTTACAATTCTTCCCTGAGGCCTCTCCTCAAGCACCCTCCGGGAGGCGTGGATCGTGTAGGGGAGCTGGGGTTCCGGCGAGCCGCCGAACCAGCACCAACAGGTTATTCTCGGGTTTCTAAGTGTTAGGCTGACCAGCTCCTCGGCCGTCACCCTGGGCGCCTTCTCGATGAACTTGTGCTCCCAGTTCTGGCAGAAGAGGCAGTCGAAGCTGCAGCCGTAGAGGAACAGCGCCAGGTTGTAGTAGCCGTGCTCGGGGCCCTGCTGGACAGCTAAGCGAGGGTAGCCGTAGCCCGTGCCTCCGGGGCAGAACCAGGCGTTGCAACAGTTGGTGACGTGGGGGTCCAGATAGTAGTAGACCAGGCCCTCCCTGGCTGAAGATAGGCTCACAATCCTGTTGCCCTCCCTGTACCTGAGACCGCAGAAGCTCCTGGCGCCGTCATGGGAGAACCTGCACTGCAGGGAGCAGAGGTTGCAGCCTGGCCCTTCGCCGCGTGGCGGCTTCTCGGCTAGGCCCAGCTTCCTCCTGCTCCTGGCATGGGCTTCCAGCGCCATGCGGAGCGAGTCGCCCCTGCCCTCGCGTAGGCATTCGCCGCAGACGCCGAGCCACCCAGATATGAGCGGCGATTCGCGGCCACAAACCTTACACTTAGCCACCTGGAGCCCCTCGGTGGTCAGAGAATTAGTTTTGTAGACAGGGCTAATAAGTTGAGATTACGGCTCCGAATCGTGTGTTCTATTAGGACTCGCCGCCGTGTAACATGCAGGCGAGGTGTTTTGAGCGGGAATCCTGGGAGGATCGTGGACGGACTCAAATCGCTGCTAGGCCGGGACAGGGTAGTGGACGACGAGGCGGTGGTTAGGCTCTACTCGAGGGAGCCCAGCGGGCTGGAGTCCCAGGCGCTGGCCGTGGTGTTCCCCGAGACTGTCAGGGATGTATCCAGGCTGGCCCGCTACGCCTACTCCAGGGACCTCAAGCTCTACCCGCAGGGATCCTCCACCAGCCTGTCTGGCTCCTCGGTCCCACTGGAGGAGGGCGTCGTGGTTAGCTTTGAGCGGATGAACCAGGTCTCGGAGGTAAGCGTCGTGGACAGCATAGCGGTCGTGGGGCCGGGAGTCAGGATAGACGAGTTGAACCTCATGCTGGCGGAGAAGGGCTACATGTTCCCCGTGGATCCTGCCAGCGCGGCTGTGGCAACCGTGGGCGGAGCCATCAACAGCGGGGCCGGGGGGATGAGGAGCGCCAAGTACGGGACCATGAGGGACTGGGTGCTGGGGCTCCAGCTAGTACTGCCTGACGAGCACGGCACCGTGTTGAGGGTGGGGTGCCGCACCCTGAAGTGTAGGCAGGGGTACGACCTGGTTAGACTCATTGTGGGAAGCGAGGGCACGCTGGCCATGGTCACCGAGGCGATCCTCAGGATA
The DNA here is from genome assembly GCA_015520265.1 of Pyrodictiaceae archaeon. Taxonomy (GTDB): domain Archaea; phylum Thermoproteota; class Thermoprotei_A; order Sulfolobales; family WAQK01; genus WAQK01. The sequence goes on from WAQK01000084.1 coordinate 7,759, forward strand.
ACCCCGCTCCCCGAGCAGGTAGTAGTGGCGCTGGCCTTCTACCCGGAGCTGAGGAACGTGGCCGAAGCAGTGGTGGCGGTGAAGGAGCAGAGCGTCCAGCCCTACCTCATGGAGTTCATGGACAGGAAAACAGTGGAGGCCGCCGCCAAGGCCATGAATATACCCGTGGAGACCCCTGGCCACATGCTCCTGGTCGGCGTCGACGTCAACCGCGAGGCGACCGGGAGGTTCGTGGAGTGGCTAGGCAAGACCCTGAGGGCGACAGGCGCGGTCAAGCTACACGTGGCCGACACGCTGAGAGAGGCGGAGGATAAGGGCTTCTTCACGCTGCGGCGAAGCCTCTTCCCCGCCCAGATAAAGCTCGCCAGGGAGGCTGCGGGTAGCCGGAGGGTCCTTGTATACATTGAGGACATAGCCGTGCCGCCCTCCAGGCTGGTGGACGCCGTAGAGGGGCTTAGGAGCCTCGAGGACAAGTATGGGCTGCCAACCATGATCGGCGGCCACGTGGGAGACGGCAACCTGCACCCCGCCGTGGGCTTCGACCCGCACAACGAGGACCAGGCTAGGAGGGTGGAGGAGTGGTTCGAAGAGGTCATGGAGCTGGCGTTGAAGCTGGGCGGCACCATAAGCTCGGAGCATGGCATAGGAACCCTGAAACGGAGCGGCCTTAGACGGGAGTTCGAGCACCTGGGCTCGGCGAAGGCCCTAGAGCTAATGAGGGGGCTGAAAAGACTGTTCGATCCTAAGGGTATACTGAACCCAGGCAAGGTGGTCTAGATTGGCCGCATGGGGCAGGTCCAGGCTACTGGAGGAGGCCGGGAAGTGCGCCTACTGCGGCTTCTGCGAAGCAGTCTGCCCCACACTGCCCTACGGCAGGCACAGAGGCTACGGGCCCCGGGGCCGCGTCCTCCTCACAGCCCACCTGGCTAGAGGCGGCAAAGCCTCCCCAGAGGTGCTCTCATCCATCTACACATGCCTCACATGCGCCGCCTGCACCTTGAAATGCCCGGCAGGCATAGATATCCCAGCCCTGGTCCGCGCCGCTCGCAGCCTCCTCGTAGCCGTGCATGAGAAGACCATAATATGACTCGGCTCGTAACTCGTAGTGGCGGAAGCCCATGGATGTGAAGCTGATACTCTCCCTTCTAGCCGAGAACGTGGAGAGAACAGGATACCCTGTACCCGTCGACGTGGAACGCATATACTCCTGGGCCAAGCCCCTGAACCTGCCCCGCGGCGGCCGGGCCGTACTCTACACGGGGGCCCTCTACCAGCTGGCACCCTACATCAACAGCCTGGTGAGGCACCTTGAATCCCTCGAGGGAAGGAGGGCCGGGGGGCTGGCCCTCCGCTTAGCCAAGACCCTGGGGAAGATAATTGACCTCGGGAAGGTGGTGGCCAAGGCGGATCCAGGCGAGATCAAAGCTGTGGAGGAGGTTCTGCGCAGCATAGCCAGGCTCCTCAGCGCTGCAGGCGTGGAGTACGGCTACCTATACGAGGACGACATGTACAGTGGTGTCATTCTCTACGACATGGGGCTCGACGAGGCCTTCGCACGCCACGCAAAGATGGTCGCAGAGACGCTAGAGAAGAGCGGTGCAAGCCTGATTATAACGGTGGATCCCCATACAACCCATGTCCTCCGCTCAGTGTTCCCCGAATACGTCGATGGTTTCGGCTTGGAAGTCAAGAACTACCTGGAGATACTCTCCGAGAACATTGACTCACTCAAGCCCCGTAGAGGGGAGGCAGGGTACCGGGTGGTGATCCACGACCCTTGCTTCTACGCTAGGCACGAAGGCATAGTGGAGGAGCCGCGCCAGCTGCTAAGATTTGCAGGCCTTGAGGTGGAGGAGCCTCCCAGATCGGGGAAGATGACCTATTGCTGCGGCGGTCCAGTGGAGGCGGTTTCACCCAGCCTGTCAAGGAGGATAGCCGAGACCAGGCTCCGAGAGCTCCAAGGCGTGGGTGGCAGGATAGTAACCATGTGCCCAATATGCTACGTCAACCTCCGGCGTGTCGGCGGCAAGGTCGAGGACATAGCGTTACACCTGTCGAGAAGGCTTCTCTGAGGGGGTGCTGATGCCTTCTGTGGCCTTGGAGGAAGTGCTTCGGGACGTGAGGAGAGCCCTCGAGGATCCCGCTCTCCAGGAGGGCCTCAGGAGGGCCTATACAGGAGCCGAGCGCAGGGTTCCCGAGATCCTGGCGGAGCATCCCGAGATCCTGGAGCTGGCCCGCAGGGTAGAGGAGGCAAAGCGCAGGGTCCTAGAAGACCTGGACAGATACATTGAGATGGCGGTGGAGAGCCTCAAGGGCGTAGGGGCGGAACCCCACTTCGCAGGAACAGCGGAGGAGGCAAGGGAGATAGTGGCAGGGATCGTGGGTTCGGGGAAGGTGGTGGTCATGTCGAAAAGCATGGTGGCGGCCGAGATAGGGCTCCGGGAGCACCTCGAGAGCCTAGGAAACGAGGTGTGGGAGACCGACCTGGGCGAGCTCCTCATACAGCTCCAGGGCAGCAAGCCTATGCACACAATTGCACCAGCCATACACCTAACCCGGGAGGAGGCTGCGAGACTGGTATCCGAGAAGCTGGGCGTCAAGCTGGACGGCGAGAAGATAGAGGAGATAGTGGCGGTGGTTAGGAGGTATCTGAGGGACAAGTTCGTGAGGGCCGACGTGGGGATCAGCGGGGCCAACGCGCTGGCCGCCGACACGGGAGCCTTTGTGTTAGTGGAGAACGAGGGAAACATCAGGCTCGTTACAGGCTTACCGCCTCTACACATAGCGGTGGTCGGCGTCGACAAGATAGTTCCCACATTAACTGATGCTTTCCACGTCGCCATGGTGCAGGCCGCCTATGCGAGCCTCTACCCGCCAACATATCTAAACGTGATAGCGGGGCCCAGCAGCACGGCGGATATCGAGAAGAAAAGGGTTTACGGCGCACATGGACCGCCAAAGCTACACGTGGTGCTTGTGGACAATGGGCGGAAGAAAGCCGCCAAGAAACCTCTACTGGCCGAGCAGCTGCGCTGCATAAGGTGTGGCCGCTGCCAGCTTGAGTGCCCGGTCTGGAGATTGACAGCCAACCACTGGGGCGGCCCTGTCTACGGCGGCCCCATGGGTGTGGGGTGGACAGCCGTAACACTTGGAGAGGAGTCTGGGGCCGAGTTGGCCCACTTATGCCTCGGATGCGCCAGGTGCGATGAGGTCTGCCCTGTCCGCATACCTTTGTCCAGGATAATAAGGTGGCTGAAGAAACTATACGCAGAGAGCCACGGTCTGTAACCGGCGGTAGCGGAATCCTTTATATTCACAAACGTTGTGGTGTAGAGTGTCGTGGTGAGCATCATGGTGGCCAGGAGCGTGTTCGCCGCATCCACGGTTCTGCTCTTCCTAGCACCCCTCTTAGCGTTGCCGGCATCAGCCGTAGAGTACCAGCCGGGCCACGAGGCTTTCAGAGTGCGCACGGAGCACTACGAGCTGGCTTTCAACCTCACTGGAGGAGCCATCACCAGCTGGGTTTGGAGGGAAACAGGTGCCGAACTAGTGGAGTGCGCCGAACCCGCTGGCCGCATAGCTGTGGCTGGCGCCGAACTCTCCTCGGCCCAGTGGAACTACTCTATAATATACAATAGCAGCGATATCCTCGTAGTGAAGTTCTACCCAGTTCAGCCCCCCTCTAGCGACTACACGGTGGAGGCCTATTACACCTTCTACCAAACGAAACCATACGTTGACGTGGAATACAT
>WAQK01000085.1 GCA_015520265.1 Pyrodictiaceae archaeon
ATACTTCATTCTTAGGAGAATCAGCCGCGGAGGAAGCCTCATTTGGATCGTGAGAAAACAGAATGAGAAGAGCTCCAGCAAAACTAGTCACCTGGTTATGAAGGGTTTTAATTTGTAGGGTTTATGGCGGGCCCGCCGGGATTCGGAACCCCGGGACCTCCGGCTCCGAAGGCCCGAGACTTATAAACGACGTTTCCAGCAGAACCATAAAATGGAAACGTGTTTCGGGATTGCTTTTCAGAGCTGATTATTGTTAATGATAACCTGGAAACAGCCCGAAGCGGTAAGAGATAATTGACTGTGTATATCTATAGATTATTGAGAAAGGTGAAACTGTGTTGTCCAAGGTGGTGCGCGCTAGGTACGAAAAGGGTGTGTTGAAGCTTCTCGACGAGGTTGACCTAAAGGAGGGGGAGGAAGTCTTTGTTCGGCTGGAAAAGCTTGAGGATAGAGTTAAACGTCTCCGGAAATACAGGGGAATGCTAGGCAAGGCGAGTAAGGAGGAGATAGACGAGCTTCTTCTCGAAGCAGAGTTTGAACGGTTATAAGGAAATGGGGAGTATTGATGAAGCTAGTTGACTCAAATGTCTTTATACATTACTTGCTTGAGGGAGAACTAGCAGATGAGGCAGAAAGACTACTGGCATCTTATTCTGACCTGGCCGTGACGGTCGGGATAGTTGATGAAGTCGAGTTCGTAATTATACGTCGTCTAGCGAAAACAAGGCTGGGAATCAAGAGACTCGATAGGTTGAAGGAACACATAAGGATGAAGGGGTTTGATTTTGCCATTGATAAATTAGAAGAGTATACCGAGATGCTACGCGAATTCGACATAACACTACTAAAAGACTACGCAGAACCTAGGCAACTACTGGAAACCATGAAGAATTACCGTCTAACACCAAGCGATGCCATAATAGCGTTGACCTGCAGGCACTATGGAATAGACACTATACTAACGTTCGACGAGGACTTCAAGAGGATACCATGGCTCAAAGTAATCCCGTAGAACCTGCCCGAGATTTTTAGTATTACTATTATTCTCTTGTATTGAGGGCATTCGACTATGATTCGTTATTCTATTATAAAGAAACATTATTATAAAGGATATAGTAGGATGGATTCTCGGTGCCCGACTTGAGAGTCGACTTGTTTAAGCTGGGTATAGCGTTTATCCTTCTAGCCCTCATGTTTCCACTAGTAGAGGCCGTAGGTAAGTATATAGACGACGAAACTGCAGCCGTGATGTTAGTTCTATGGCTCATAGGCGTCCTCCTAGTATTCGTATCGGCATTCGTTATCGTTGCAAGGCATTCCGGCAGAGGCGTAGCGCCTACTTCCTGACCCATCATCTACATCTGGCCCATCCAAAAACAACTGTACCTCCCTAGTAGCATGCCAGCCTCAAATAAAAGTACAGCAGCTCCAAAAGCAAAAATACTCGAAAACTAAGAAAACCGTAAAGAGTGAGCACAAGGATTTCGCGTAATATAATGGCGGGCCCGCCGGGATTTGAACCCGGGATCTCCGGCTCCGAAGGCCGGCGCCTTGTCCTGGCTAGGCTACGGGCCCATATTGTTGTTGTCTGGCACGGTTGTTTAGGTTTTTCGCGGCTGGGGTTAGGCGTAGCCTAGCGTCTTTATTACTGCTATGAGTATTAGTATGCCCTCTACGTCCACTATGCTTGTGAGAAGGGGTATGGTGGTGTTGTCGGGGTCCAGGCCCAGGAGCCATGAGAGCACCGCTATATAGTAGGTCTCGAGGAAGGCTATGGCCATGAGGATCAGGCCGCCCAGCAGGGAGACGGCGATGTACTGGGCCAGGCCCGGAGGCGCCAGGGCGTAGAAGCCCGCAGCGTAGAAGCCGACGACGCCTACGACAGTATAGATGAGGGGCGTGGCTAGGAAGGTCAGGGCTGCGACCCCCAGGGCCTCGCCGCTGGGAACCATGCGGCTCGGAACGGTGCCCGTGTGGAGGCCCGTCGACAGCTTGGCCCCTACGATGCTGCTAAGGGCGCCGCAGCTCCCTATGAAGGCTGGTACTATCCCTATGAAGCCCGCTTCGCCCAGCACCGTCTCGGCGTTGGCGCCCAGAACGAGGCCGGTGGCGGTGCTGAGGGCCACCGCCACCGCGAGGGCCGTGACCAGCTCGGCAAACCTCCTGCCGCTCCTGGCAAGCACCAGCATGGGCGGCACGGCCGCCACAGCGGCCAGCAGAGCCACCACGCCCCAGGACTGTGGGATGGGGGCTGCGAAGAGCACCAGGAAAAGGGCTGGTACCGTTATCATGTCGCCAAGGGTCTGAACCAGGGGGGACACGGTGTTGTCCGGGTCTATCCCCCGCCTGAAGGTGGCGGCAGAGAGGACGGCTGTGAGGGGAAACAGGATGAGGAAGACGAGGAGCGAGGAGCCCAGGGCCAGGACAAGATACTCGGGGAAGGCGAAGCCGTAGCCCAGAACAGCGGACGCGGCGCCGCCCAGGACAGCGACCACCAGCGACATGGAGAGAACCGCCGCGAGGCGGAGGGCCAGCTCCCCGGCCAGCCGCGGGTCGAGGGCCCTAGGCTCCATTAGGCCTAGGTGGAGGAGAGTGGAGAGCCTGCTGGCCAGCGAGGAGTACATGTTCCCCCTCAGATCCTGGAGTATAGGGACCAAGACCAGGACCTCCGGGTGCACGAGCAGGGTCTCCCTACCCCAGAGGAGGAAGAAGCCAGCAGCTATGCCTCCAACGTTGTATATCAGGAGGGCCGCCACTATCTCGGCCAGCTCCCTGCCCCGCTCCTCCAGGAAGGCTTGGGCCGGCCCCAGCCTCAAAACTACATCTCCTCTGGGGCCGGTATGCCGAGGAGGCCTAGGGCGTTGCGGAGCACGGTCTTCACCAAGTACACTAGGCCCAGCTTGTAGGCCCTGGCGCCCCGATCAGTCTCGGCCAGCACAGGGTCCTGCGGGTACCAGGTGTTGAAGATCTCGGCCAGCCCGTTCAGGTACTCCACCACCAGCTCGGGCCTGAGCTCATCCGCAGCCTTGGCGGCTATGTAGGGGAACCTGGAAGCCTCCACCAGGAGCCTCCTCCTGGCCGGGTGGCCCTCAGCGGCCGAGTAGTCGACGTCGCCCCAGGGTATCTCGCCTCCCGCCTTGGCCAGTATCTTGGAGGCCCTGGCGTGGGCGTACTGGATGTAGGGGGCCGTGTTCCTCTCGAAGTTCAGCGTGTCGTCCAGGTTGAACACCATAGGCTTGGCGGCGTTCACCCCCAGCAACGCGTACTTCACGGCTCCGACGCCGACCTGCCTCGCTATCTCCCTGGTCCTCTCCTCGCCCAGCTCCCTGTTCCTCTTGGCTATCTCCTCGCCCGCCTTCTGGACAGCCGCGTCTATGAGGCTGTCAAGCGCGACGTAGCGGCCCCTCCTCCCGCTCATCTTGACTCCAGGCAGGTTCACCATCTCGTAGGCATAGTGTATCATGTTGTAGGCCTCCCTCCTGTAGCCCAGCGCTATGAGGGCCAGCCTTATCTGGAGCTGGGGGAGCCTCTGCTCCGCGGCTATGACATTTATCACCCTATCGGCGTTGAAGTCCCTGAACTTGTAGATGGAGTAGGCTATATCCCTCGTAGTGTAGAGGGTGGTGCCGTCGCTCCTAACCAGGATCAGCGGCGGGATCTCCAGGGTCTCCGGGAGCCCCAGCCTCTCCCTGACCTCAGGATCCCTCTGCAGATGCTTAAAGTCCAGGGCCTCGGCCTCCTTGTGGAGGGCGAAGTAGGGGCTCTTCCTCGCCTCCTCCAGGAGCCTGCCCACAAGGCTGCCCCAGACCAGGTCGCTCTCCCAGTCCCACTTGTCGAACCTAATGCCCAGCCTGCCCTCAAGGGTCTCCCTGAAGCCCTCGATGCACTTCTCGACAGCACCCCTCACCAGCTTCACGGCCCAGTCCTCGCCGAACTCGTAGGCCCGGGTGATCCTGGCTATAGTCTCCTCGGGGTCCTCATCGGCCATGATGGCGTCGGCCAACGTGTCGAAGAGCTGGGAGTCCCTCTCCCTGAGCTCGGCCGCGGCGCCCACAAGGTCGTCAAGCTCCTCCTGCAGCTCCCTCACCCTCTCCTCGTCCCCGGCTTCGCGGGCCTCCTCAAGCATCCTCCGCGTAGTCCTTATGTCCACCAGGGTGTGGGTCACAGCGTAGACCAGGCCTATCCAGTGGTCCGGCTTCCCCCGGGGCTCCGTGGGACCACCCCTCTCGGAGAGCTTCATCATGCCGTAGGCCAGCACAGCCACTTGGCGCCCCATGTCGTCGATGTAGAACCTCCTCTGAACCACGTGGCCTCTGGCCTCCAGGAGCCTGGCTAGGGCGTCGCCGAGGGCGGCGTTCCTGGCGTGGCCTATGTGGAGGGGGTGCACGGGGTTGGCACTGGTGTGTTCAATGACTATCCTCAGGGGCTTCTCTGTGGGAACCCTGCCGAAGCCCTCACCCAGGGTCCTGGCTGCCTCGAAGACGCGTCTAGCCAGCTCGCCGGCGTTCAGGAAGACGTTGACGAAGCCCCCTACAGGCTCTACCCGTCCAACAACGGTGCCAGTCGAAGCGGCCGAGACGCGACTGGCCAGAAGCTTGGCGGCCTCAACGGGTTTCATCCCGAGCGGCCTGGCCAGCCTGAAGGCGGGGAAGGACAGGTCGCCGTACTCGGGCCTAGGGGGCGGGGATACCAGGTATTCTGGCTTCTCCTCGATGGTGGCGCCCTTCTCCTCCAGCAGCCTGGAGGCCTCCCTGGCCAGGAGCCTCACAGCCTCTCCGTAGGGGTCCACCCCAGACCTAGCCATTTCCCACCACCATGCCGAGCCTTTCGAGCACAGTTTCCCGGGGAGCCTCTATCCTCACCCGCTTGACTCTCCCCGTGAGACCGGAAACTATGAGCACCCTGGATCGGGGGACGCCGAGGAGCCTTGAAAGGTGCTTGACTAGGGAGGCGTTAGCCCTCCCCCTCAGGGGAGGCTCCTCCGTGTAGAAGGTCAGGCAACCGCCCTCGAGGACCAGGGAGGTCTGCCTGGACCTCGGCTTAACGTGGACCTCCAGCTCCACCCCTCCCTTAACGGTTCTCAGCAACCCTTCCAGCCCGCTGTTCCTCGTCATGGTGTGACACCAGAGCCTCGAAAGACACTATGAGGGATCGTTAAAATATATTGTAACCAAATAAGTATCCAGGTTAGAGGAGAGAGTGTTGCTAGCAATAGAGTACGCGGAGAGAGAACCCCTACTCTTCGACGAGTCCATCAACCTGAGGACGGTTATCTCCAGGCTCGTGTCCAAGTCTAAGAACCACGCCGTCATAGTGGACCAGGGGTACAGACCCATAGGCATACTGAGCGCTAGGGACGCCTTGAGGGCCGTGGTATCCGAGGTGGAGGAGGGCGTCGAGTTGCTTGAGTACCCTGACCTGCGGGAGGCCCTAGACACCCCGGTGAAACACTACATGACGAGGAACCCTATAACCGGCGAGGAGGGGCTGGAGGCTTGGGAGGCGGCCAGGCTGATGGCCGACAGGGGTATAGGGTGCCTCCCCCTCATTGACGGGGACGGAGTGTTCAAGGCCCTGGTGACGGAGGAGCGCCTAGCCCTGCTGGCGTCTAGGATAACCGGCGTAGCGGTGGAGGAGATCATGTCCTCTCCCCTCATAGCTGTGGAGCCCGACGACCTCCTTGTCGAGGTGGCGGGCCTTATGTACCAGCAGGGTGTGAGGAGAGTAGTTATACTGGGCGGGGAGGGCCGTGTGGTCACCGCGCTGGACCTGCTGGGCGAGATTGCTAGGCCTGAGAGCCTGGAGAAGCTGCACCGCGGCGAGGCAGACCCCTTCGATGTCCCGGCATCCACGCTGGCCAGAGAGGCCCCGCTCCTGAGGCCCGGCGACCCTGTAGGCTCTGTGGCCGAGACCGTGGCCAGGCACCCCACGGGCTGCGGCCTCGTGGTGGGCGAGGACGGCGAGCCCATAGGCATAGTGACCGTGAAGGACCTCATGGTAGCAGTGGCTTCGGGTGACCCGGAGCTTTGGAGAAGCTGAGGGTTATACTCTCCTTCGTCCTGGCCCTGGCTGGCTTTGCGCTGGCCCTGCTGGCCAGTGCCAGGCGTGGCCGGGGCAGGCGCCGCGGGCCAGGTGTCTGATTTTTATGCTTTTACCACCATTCTGTCACGGTGAGGGTTCTTGGGCAAGCCCTACGTCTTCGTGACCCGCGAGATACCCTCTAAGGGTTTGGAGATGATTAGGGAGTACTACGAGGTTGAGGTGTGGACAGAGTACACGCCCCCGCCCTACGAGGTTCTCCTCGAGAAGGCCAGGCAGGCTGACGCACTTGTAACCCTGCTCACAGACAAGGTTGACTGCAACCTCCTCCAGCAGGCCGAGAAGCTCCGCATAGTCTCCCAGTATGCCGTCGGGTTTGACAACATCGACGTGGAGTGCGCAACGCGGCTAGGCATCTACGTGACCAATACGCCCGGAGTGCTCACAGAGGCCGTGGCGGACTTCACCTGGGGCCTCATACTCGCCATAACCAGGAGGATAGTGGAGGCCGACAAGTTCGTCCGCACCGGCGAGTGGCACCGCACCGGCACGGGCTGGCACCCCCTCATGATGCTGGGCACCGAGGTGCACGGCAAGACCCTGGGCATCCTGGGGATGGGCAGGATAGGCAGAGCCGTGGCGAGGAGGGCCAAGGGCTTCGGCATGAGGATCATATACTACGACGTGTACCGGCTGCCGCGCGAAATGGAGGAGGAGCTAGGCGCCCAGTACGTGGACCTGGAGACCCTGTTCAGGGAGAGCGACATCCTCTCCATCCACACCCCCCTAACCCCTCAGACCAGGCACCTGGTCAACGAGGAGAGGCTGAGACTGATGAAGAAGAGCGCCGTACTGATCAACACCGCCAGAGGCGCTGTGGTTGACACCGAGGCCCTTGTCAGGGCCCTTAGGGAGGGCTGGATAGCAGGTGCGGCCCTCGACGTCTTCGAACAAGAACCACTACCACCAGACCACCCGCTGACCAAGCTGGACAACGTGGTGCTGGCACCCCACCTGGCCAGCGGCACATGGGAGACTAGGACAGCCATGGCGGAGCTGGTGGCCAGGAACCTGATAGCCTTCTACAAGGGCGAGGTGCCGCCGACGCTGGTGAACAAGGAAGTGGTGGAGAAGAGGAGGCCGGGCTTCGGGTAGATCCGGGTTTTGGCTTAAATATAAAACACCGGGCTCACTATACTATTTTTAGGAGACCCCTCCTTGGAGAAAATAGTGCGCCGAGGCCTCTCGGAGATAGTCTCCGCACTCATGCTGATCCTCATAGTAGTCGCTGTAGGCTCCCTCATCTTCTACAACATAGCCAGCAGGGCGTCGAGCCAGGGCAAGACCCTGAGCAGGGAGGCCAGAGCCCTGGAGGAGAGGCTCCTCGAGGAGGAGAGCCTAGCCATACTCTACGCCCACTACAATACGAGTAGCGGCGAACTATACGTATACGTGGCAACCGGCGACTACCCGGTCACGGTCTCCGCGATATACGTGGACGAGGAGCTGGTCTGGCAGGGGAGCTACACTCTGCCCACTAACACCATAGCCGTCATACCGCCGCCCCAGGACCGGGCAATAGGCCTGGCTCTGACGCCTGGAACCGTGTTCCAGGTCAAGGTGGCCACCAGCAAGGGGGTGGTGAAGGCTGCGCCAGGCTACGCGTCATAGAGGGGGCAGAGCCATAGGCACCCTGATAGGTATGCTGATATTCGCATCGATAATGCTGATCATACTCGGCCTCCTCACCTACTATTACTACTACCTGGACTCAACCCACGCTGTGACCAGACAGCACGAGGAGAGGGTGGAGATAGCCAGAACGGTGGCCCAGTCCATCTACGGCAACTGGACCTACAGCAACGGCGTCCTGGAGATAACGCTCCACAACCCCACAGCCTACCCAGCCCCCGTAACCGGTGTCCTCGTGATCTACAGTGACCGGAGCGCCCAG
>WAQK01000086.1 GCA_015520265.1 Pyrodictiaceae archaeon
CACTGATCAACAGCATAGCCGACGGCCTGACCCTCACAGATCTGAAGAACACCATGACTGGCGTGGAGGCCACCATAACCGCGAAGATCGACAACTCCACCGTCACCATAATTGACAGGCTCGGCACACTCGAAGCCACCATCAGCGGCGACGTGGCCGAGGTGAAGACCAGCCTCGGCACCCTGCAGACCAGTGTTGACGACCTGAAGACCACGCTGACCGACCTGATCAACACTAAGGCCGCCGAGATAACCACCACAATCGACGCCGCCAAGGGCGCCGTCATAACCCAGATAACCGACAGCGAGGGCAGGATCATCGCCAAGATAACCGAGGTTGGCGACAGCCTGAGCAGCGCCCTCGACACCGCTAAGAGCGACATTGTCAGCGAGATCGGCTCCGCCAAGACCAGCATCGAGAGCAGCATCGACACCGCCAAGAACGACATCCTCGGGCAGCTGAGCACCACGAAGGACAGCCTGACCGAGAGCATCAACGCCGCCAAGAAGGCCGCCGAGGAGGCTGGCAGCAACGCCACTATGTTCGGCGCCGCCTCCACGATACTGACCATCATCGTGCTAGGCCTGCTGGCCTACTCGATATATATGCGCAAGAAGTAGCGGCGAAAGAGTAGAGGCTATTTAAAAACAAGCCTTTTTTCCTCTCAAACTTCTACTCGAACCATGCGCAGATCGCCGGTTATTAGGTTTTAAATATACAAACACCAAATGGCCTCAAGCCTCTCTAATAATACCCGGTGGAGCCATGCGTAGGATGCTTAAAAGTCTGAGCGAAATGCTCTCGGCTATGCTCCTACTCTCACTAGCCACGGCCGCGTCGATGGCCGTGCTAGAGCTAGGCAGCGTGAAGGCTGAAACAGCAGTAAATATGCTCGAAGACGCGGCCAAACCCGCCGTGCTCGTCGACGTGGACGTGCTGGCTGTGGGCGGTAAGTACATAATAATAGTCTCTAACCCCTCCCGGCACACCGTCACAGTGGATGCCGTGATGGTGGACGCCACGTTGCTCTCATCGAACACGCAGCTCCGGCCTGGGGAGCCCCTTGTACTCGTTCTCGAAGAGAGGCCCGACAGAGTTGTGGTGGTGGTAGACGGTGAAGTCTACACGCCCTAGGCGTAGGAGAGGGCAGGCGGCCCTCACAGCTATCGCCCTAGTACCCCTCATCACGCTCACAGCACTGGTGTTCCTGGCTGGCATCCAGGCCCAGAGGGGGGTGGGGGAAGACCTCCTAAGGCAGGCCCAGGAGTATAGGGAGAGCCTAGCCGAGACACTCCGCGTATCCGTTGAGGGAACAAACATCTCAATAATGAACACGGGAGCCGCAGTAGCGCGGATCTCCTACATAGTTGTCGACAACGGTACAGGTCCATTTATCATAAACTACACGGAGACGCTGTACCCGGGCGAAGCCGCAACCCTAGACCTGGGGATCCTGCCACGCCAAGTATATGTGGTTACGGCGAGGGGCAGCGTGTTTAAGGCCCAGACACAGGGAGACCCTCTATCTAATGCTGCAAGCTATGCTGGGAGGCTCTACGCGGTCAACGTATCCTACACAGGCCGATTCCTGGGTGGCTACACAGTGGATCTCAGACCGGACTCGTGGAGTCTTATCGACAAGAGCGGAATAGTTGAGAACACAAGGGAATGGCACTTCGACAACGATGACATAGGGGTACTCTACGCGAGGCCAGCCATGCCCACCCACTACAACTACACGCTAACGGAGCCCGGCTGGTACGTGTTCGGCAAGGGAACACTCACCCAGACCTCGGCCGGGCCTAGCTACGTGTGGTGTGGCAAGGAAACCGTGTCGACTTGGACCCAGCAGACTGCGACCTTAGATCCCTCGGCACTCTACGAGGCCTATGTGCCTCCCGAAGGCTATGGCGGGTGGCTGAGGATAAGGGTTTCCACGGGAATCGGCGCAATAGCCACCTACTACATTGAAGTACGCGATGAGGCGGGCCTACTATACTATAGGTCTGAAACAACCGCCACGAGCATAGTGTTCTGGCTGGCCTACAACCCCGCCACGGGCGAGGAGTACTTCGTCCCCGGGAGCACGTGGAGCTGGAGCAGAGCACAACCCGCAGGCGGTCGTATCTACGTCACACCCAGGAGCAGCACTGCTGCCGTTGTCTGGCTCTACCTGAACATGTACCATGAGGCCACCTTTGTGTTAGAGATTGACGCAGAGACCCCCCACTACTCGGTCACGTACAACGGAAGCACCTATACCGAGCCCCTAAGCGTTTCAGGCAGCAATATCCTCCCCATATACTCTGAGAGCCCCATAAAGGTCGAGGTGTGGTACCCCATGGTTGCGACGCTAACCACAGAGACAGACATGCTGGAGCTGGTGTCAGACCAGGTGGTTACAGGAACTGTGAAGAAGACACCGCTGGGAATACTGTTGATGCTCGACAACGGCACCACCTACAACTTGACAGGATCTTGGTGCAACATCACAGAAACCCAGAACGCGGTAGCATACTACGAGTACGTCCAAACCATCGGGTACATAACGGTGCTGGGGGCCCCGGCGGGCTCCAGGATCTCCGCGGCTAACCGCGTCATAACAGTGGATAGCACGCCCCTCCGACTACCAGCCGACCAGGTCTACACGGAGATTGCTCTCCAGGTACCACTCGCCGCTGCCTGGAGCCAGGATGGAACCCTGCACTGGTTGCCAGCGGAGGTAGTCACCGACGGGCAGAGCTACACTGTACGTATACTACTAACGTGGAACCCGGCCAGACTAGCAATCCTGGTGCCCTCCAGTACCCTCGTGGCCCTGGCCAACGGTACGCCAGCTCCCCTCATCGACTCGGGGGCATGGAAACAGGTGGTACTGGACTCGCCTGGAATAGGCGAGGTGACGGTCTCAGCTTACACATATGGATAGGAATAGTTTCGGCTACCCCTCTCATCCTTTTATACCCCGCCAAACCCACGGGGACGGGGAATGGGGGACCTACTAGCCTTCATCCAGGAGATGACCACAAGGATCGTCGCGATAGCCTGGGCCCTCTTCCTCCTATCGTGGAGTGTAGGCTGGATGCTTAAAGGCGTACCCGTACCCTTTCCCAAGCTTAAGAGGACAGGGCAGGACCTAATAGAGGACGCGGTATGGGCAGCCTTCTGGCTGGCCATAGGGGGCACGATTTTCGCCCTCATCTCATACCTGGTATCCAACGTATCCCTCCCCATGCCAGCGCCGCCCACCCCCTAGCCTTGGAGGTGCTGACGGGGTGGAATATTGGTTACTTCTTTTAGCCTTCTACCTTTCAGTGCTAACTTACTATCTGGGAGCCCTAATCTATTCGCTCCCCATACCCTGGAGGGGCCTAAAACGCTGGGGCCCTGTGCTGATATATGATGGGGCAGCATCGGCGCTACTGGTTTTCTCCTTCACCCTAATAGTCTTGGGCGTCCAGCACTTCTACACGGTCCTCGGAGGTAGCTGGGACTACTTCTACACGTGGGTCGAGGACAGGATAGCGACCCTGATCTCGTACCAGATGCTGATATCAATGATATCCTCTGTGGCCTCGGGGCTCCCAGGCTTCGCCTCTATATGGTGGGCCCTCAACCCCCTGCTAAGCATGGTCTCTTACGCCATAATGGCGCTGACCACCACCCTCAGCCTGGGCCTCGTCGTACAGCGTTACTATGTCAGGCTTCTGGCACTAGGCGTAGCCCTTTATGCTGTTCCCTTCAGGATGGCTAGAAGCGCTGGGGCAGGGCTCATGGCATTCTCCATAGTCTTCTACCTGGGTCTGCCCCTACTACCAGTCTTCGTAGACACCATGGGGCAGCCTGTTCAGGCCTATCCGGGGATCGGCGAGGCGGCATCCATAGGGGTAGCGTTCGTAGAGGGCCTGGTCACTGCAAGAGACGGCACCCCCATAGCGTACGGGCAGCTCAGAGTATACTTGGAGGGCTCCCCGGTGGCGGCATATCCCACCGACGCGTCGGGCAGGTTTGACGCTGGCGCACCTGATAAGGGTCTACCTTCTAAGCGGGAGTTTAACGTCATGCTGGAATACGCTGGCCTGGAACTCTGGCTCTCCCCAAACCCGGTTGTGCCCGACAGGGACTACGAGCCCAGCACGGCACCCGACGCCAACTACCACCTAGAGTTGAGGGCCAACGACATAGCATCCTGCCCCCAACCCCTGGCACCAGTAGCCCTCACCTCCCCCTACACGCTCCTCTCGTCCAACATCACCCATAGCGGGAACAGGGTGGAGGTCGACCTAGAACTCGATGTGCGGGAAGCAGGCCAACTGGTGATCTCTGTGCCCTCCTGGCTTCAGGCCTCCATCAGTATCGACGGTACCCCCGCCAGTGGGGTTGCCCAGACTTGGAGTTGGAGAGGCGTGGGCGGCACAGTGTACAGGTTCGACATAGGCCCTGGCGGGCACACGATACGGGCTTCGTACATGGTTGTGGACGAGCCTGGCCTTCCAGACCTCGAGACAGCGCCCTACCTGGAAAGCCTTACCGGCACCGGCAGCCTAGCCAGCATAATTGAGGAGGTCTCCAGGCTCGTCTTCACATGGATAGTGCTACCCTCCACGTATCTCTTCATCCTCACACTAGTCACATACTCGCTGGCCTCCAGCCTGGGAGGCAGAGGCAGGATACCCATACCCTGGGTGGGATGAGGTGTCGAGGCTAAGTATAGTGGAGGCGCTTTCCGCGGCGTTCATACCGCTCTACCTGCTGGTTAGAGGCGAGCCCAGCCCCGTAGAGATAGCCCTAATGGCCCTCCTAGCAGCCACCGTGGTTGCTGCGAGGCTGGTCCTCAGGGCCTGGGGTGGGATGTCGTGGAGATAGTGGTCATCCTGGCACTGGTAGCGGCGTCCGCCGGCGCCCTTCTCGTATCCCGGAAGCAAATATACTTCAAGGGACCACTGATACGCCTGCTGGGCCTCCTCGAGAACACAGGTATAACCGGGGCCGAGGTCCTGCCTACGGGCCACCTGGTGGTGAGACGTGGAACCCTCTACAGGGTTTCACGGTTCATAGTAGTTGAGGATGTGAAGCTACCCTCCCAGAGGCTTAGCGACGCCGAACTGGGCAGGCTCTCCAGAAGCATGGCAAGCATAGTCTACTCCTCCGACCTGAGGTCCACTGTGATAGTTTACAGGGAACCTCTTAACCCGTCAAAGTACCTCAAAAAGATCGAAAGGAAGATACTGAACCTCCGCCTAGCCCTCGAGAACAACCCTGAGGATAAGGGGCTGGAGAGGAGGCTCAGACTACTAGAGGAGACCCACACGAGGATACTCCAAGGAGAGAAGCCTCAGAGGGCCGTCATGATGGTTGGACTGGTGGCTGAGGCCTCCAGCTTGGATGATGCCGCGAAACGCGTAGACGCTGAGGCGAGGGCTCTGCTCTCCTCCCTCTCCTCCCTAGGACTTGTGGCCCGGCTTTCAAGGCCCCGCGACCTCTACCAGCTCCTCAACGTGGTTCTAGGGGGGCGTGGAGGAGGCTCAGAACTCTTTGACACGGACCTTTCGGTGGCTGGCGTCTCGCTGATACCTAGGCCGCCCAGCCTGGAAGGAGTTTATGTAGGTTACGAGCTCGACACTAGCGCCCCCTACTTCTACGACTACCGCCGCTATCTGCCTAAACATCTCGTAGTCTTGGGCCCGACGGGCAAAGGGAAGACAACCTTCCTAGCCACACTGACTGCCAGGATCCTAGCCCTGGAGCGGCTCGAAGCACTGGTCATAGATTTTAAAGGTGATCTGGCGCCCGGCCTCGCAGGCCTCCTAGAGGTTGTCGACGGCTCTGCGTTGTGCTTCGCGGATCTGGCGAGGAGGCCAGAGAACTACCCTCCAGGAGCCTGGTCCTACCTTGTCATAGAGTCTCTGAAGACCTCCCTAGACCTGGATCCAAGGGAGGAACACATGCTCTACACATCACTAACAGCTAGCTATGCTGGTGGCGAGCTAGACGTACCAAGGCTCCTAGACACGTTGGGCGGAGAGCCGGAGGGAGCCAAGCTTGCATCCAAAATCTCCCACGTGCTGGTCGATAATTGTCGCGGAGCGGGCGACGTAGTGGGCGCAGCTTATGATCTGGGCTCGGTGGCGGGCGATGTGAAAAACCTCTACGCATCACTAATACTGGCCAGGCTCGTAGCCCGCATGGAGGTTCGGGGCGTTAATCAGGGGCTCAAAACACTGGTAGTCGTGGACGAGGCATGGAGGCTCCTCAGAAACAGTGGAGCCGTTCTTAGGAGACTATTCAAAGAGGCTAGAAGCTACGGTGTAGGCGTGGTCCTAGCCACACAGAACCCGGAGGACCTTCCCCCAGAAATAATAGATAATGCCGGAACAGTTGTTGCCTTCGGCTCGCCTGCCGACGAGTATGTCTCCAAGATAGCTAGGCTCGTAAGCCTGAGGGAGGAGGAGCACGACCGGGTCCGCTGGCTAGGAGTTGGCGAGGCGGTGCTCAGAGTGCATGACGACCCGCGCCCGGTCTGGATCAGGATCGATAGGGCCGGGCTGAGCGGGCAGTAAACCTTTATAATCCACACTTATCCACACCACTAGAGGCGTCCAGCAATGGGTAAGCGGATACTGGTCCAGCGGATGGGCAGAGGCACCTCGGTGTTCAGAAGCCCAAGATGGATAAAGAAGGGTGCGGCCAAATACCCTCCGCCCAGCAACGAGACGCTGAAAGGCCGGATAGTGGAGCTCATCCATGATCCGGGCAGATGGGTGCCTTTAGCCAGGATAAGACTGGAGAATGGCACCGAGTTCCTGACGCCCGCCGCCGAGGGCGCCTATGTGGGCCAGGTCGTAGAGATAGGGCCGGGCGCCAAGCCTACCAACGGCAACATCCTGCCCCTCGGCAGTATACCAGAGGGGACCCAGGTATTCAACATAGAGATCAGGCCGGGCGACGGTGGCAAGCTGGCCAGAACCAGCGGCGCCTACGCCACCATTACCGGTAGGAGCGGGAACAGGACAATAGTGGTGCTGCCTTCGGGCAAGACAAAGGAGATACTGAACACCGCCAGAGCCACCATCGGCATAGCAGCGGGTGCCGGCAGGGTGGAGAAACCCCTCCTAAAGGCCGGGGCCAACTACTACCGGAGCAAGGTGAAGGCCTGGAAGTGGCCCGTCGTCAGGGGTGTAGCCATGAACGCTGTCTCGCACCCCCACGGAGGAGGTAGCCACCAGTCGGTAAGCCATCCAAGCACCGTGGCGAGGACTGCGCCACCCGGCAGGAAGGTGGGCCACATAGCAGCCCGCCGCACTGGGAGGAGGAGGGGCAAAAGGTAGCATACTTTTCAGCCGGCCCGCAACCTACAGAGCCCACATCCTGTTATCCGGCTATTCTCTGAATCAATTTTATAATGCCAAAGTGCGACCAGTTACATGCCCGTGTGACCGGAGCCCGCGTATCCGGGCTGGGATGAGCATGTGGAGACTCCACCCCTAGGCGTCAGGCCCTCCATACATTATTTCCTCACACTATCCTCGGGATGAGGTAAGGTGGGCTTACCAGAGCCGGATGCAGCTCGGGCTGTGAAGAATGCGGTCGTAGCCGACCGTTCGGGATGGTCGAAAAGCCCGCTCGGGAAGAGTTTGAGCCAAAAAGTTAGGACATGCATCAGAGCAGGCCAAGTTTTGCCGCCACTTCCTCGGCGTTGTACTCGGGTGCCAGCTTGACAAAGGCCTTTTTCTCGCCGCGAGGCGTTATCAGCGTCCTAACCTTCTCCAC
Organism: Pyrodictiaceae archaeon; assembly: GCA_015520265.1. Classification (GTDB taxonomy): domain Archaea; phylum Thermoproteota; class Thermoprotei_A; order Sulfolobales; family WAQK01; genus WAQK01. The sequence continues at coordinate 7,771 of WAQK01000086.1, forward strand.
CTTGACCTGGAAAAGCTTCTCCACGGCGCTCCTGATGTCGTGCTTGGTGGCCTTCTTGTCCACGATGAATATCAGCGTATTCTCCCTCTCAATGGCCATGATGGCCTTCTCGGTGTGAAGGGGCCTGATTATGACCCTGTAGGGATCCACCATTACCCGCTCACCCCTCGAACCTCGCCTTGAGCTGATTGAGCGCTGGCAACGTGATTACGGTGAGTCGTCCAGGTACACCTCCCGGAGCCAGTTCCAGCACGCTGACAGTTTCACCCGTGGCTACGTCCACGCCGGGTAGGTTCCTCACAGCCAGCGCCAGCGGGGACCTGTGGTTCGACACTATGAACAGTATGCTACGAGGCTCCTTGTATCTGCGGCTCCTCATCTTACCCTTACCGGCCCTGATCTTGGTACCCTTCTGTGCTCTCTCAACGTCGTTCCATAGGCCTAGCTTCTTCAGCAGCTCCTTAGCTTCCCTCGTCTTCGAGACAGCTTCCTCGGCCTCGCCCAGCAGGAGCACTGGGACGGCATCGGCCTCGAAGCGGTGACCCCTGGCCCTAACCATGTCTGCCACGGCTGTGGCAGCGAGTGCGCTCATGGTGGCCAGCCTTTTCTCTTTCTTGTTAATCTCCTCGTGTATCCTCTTCTCGACCCTCGGGGGATGCGCCACCATGCCTCCGACGGCGGAGTTGATGAAGGCGGCCCTGCCGAGCCCAGGTATCCTGGGAACCCTCGCTATACCGTGGCCGACGCCGTAGCTCCTGGCGCTGGTCCTCTTTCCAGCTAAGGGGTCCCTGCCCTTAGGCTGTAGCCTGGCAGTGAACTCTGCCAGGAAAGCCCTCTTGATCAGGTCCTTGCGGACGGGCAGGCTGAAGAACCTCGGTAGCTCCTGCTCTCCAACCTTCTCGCCCTCAGCGTTGTAGACAGGCACCTTGACGGTTTCCCCGACTAGTAGGAACATGGTTGAGCCCAGCATTTCAGGCACCCTGCTTGCTTTCTAGGCTTAGGTAGGTGATCGTGGGGGCCGCCTCAGGCACCCAGCTGGGCGGCCTGACCGGGTGCCTCATAACCACTATCCTCTTCTTGGGCCCCATGATGGATCCGTGGAGCAACACGTAAGGACCTCTCACAACCCCATAATTTATGAAGCCGCCCTTAGGCGTGACCTCGAGACCATTGTCGCCTATCTTTATGATCCTCTTATTATACTCTGTACGCCTGTGAAAGCCCATCTGGCCTGGCTGAGGCGTGGTGCTCAGGGTACCTATTCCCGGGCTCCTGGAGCCTATTTTCCTGCTACCCTTCCTGTGCTTGTGCCAACGGGGTAGCTCCTTGACGCCGAACCTCTTTATGACACCCTGGAACCCCTTGCCCTTGGTCACGCCGATCACGTCGACGAACTGGCCCTCCCTGAAAACATCCTTCACGCTGACGGTTTTGCCCAAAATCTCCTTGGCGTAGGAGAACCACTCCTCCACGCCGGAGCCTCCGCCAATCTTTATCTCCACCAAGTCGGGCACCTTCTTGCTGAGGCCGCCTACCAGCTTAGGCTGGGTAGCCGCGATCACCCTTATATCCACAATACTGCCGAGGCGCTCCTCGATGAAGCCCAGTTTCTTGTCCACGTCCTTGATCTTGAGAGTGGGTATCCTTCTGTGGAGCTCTAGCTCCGCTGGCGGCTCAGCCCACACCTCGGTGAGCGTGTAAAGCCCCCTGTTGGGGTCGTAGCCATAGGCCCGTATAGCGGCGATATACATGGGCGGAGCCTCGACGACGGTGACGGGGACGAAGATCTCGGTGCCGCTGGTGGGGGTGTTGGGCCTGTCGTCTACGATCAATGCGTGGGTCATACCAGCCTTATAACCAGCGAAGGCTAGGAGCAGCGGTTTCTCCGACTCCACCCTAGGCCAGCTCCTGATCCTAGGCACTATTCTCGACGCCCTCTTACGGGGCCTCACGCCCAGGCTTCCACGTCTCGGCGCACTGTGTTTACGATGACCCATCCTCGTCAGCCTCCCCTACACTAGATCCCGGACACACTCACAGGACATTGGTTTATATTGTTTCCGTTAAAACCCGGCAAGAATGTTGATTATCCCCATAACTATGAACACGGCCTCCTCAGTCCTAACAGTCCTGGTGCCCTGCTCCGGGATGAAGTTGACCACCATGTCAGCCTTGTCCTCCAGATCGAACCTCTCCCTCCTGGCGATGAGGTATAGGCCCTCGTGGGGTCCTCCGAACAGGACCAGCACCCTCTTAGAGGCCTCCAGCCTCTCTGCCAGCTTTTCCCGGGCCTCCTCAAATGGCACCCCCCACCTGCTGGTGGCTATAACGGTGTCGGCCCCGGCGGCCTCTATTGCTCCTAGCAGGCCCTCGGCCCTGACCACGTTGAACCCCCAGTAGTATGGGGGCTCCTCCACAACGCCCTCCAAGGGGCTCAGGCCCGTGATCCTGACGGCCACTCTGCCCATTCGGGGCACCCTCGGACCCTCAGCCACCAGCGGTTTCCCCAGGCCAACATCTACCACCAGCTTCTCTCCGGAGTACCCCAGCACAACGCCCTCTCGATACTCCCCCACCCTGGGCTTCGATGTGCTGGGGTGGTGCGGTGTCTGGAGGGGCGGCAGGAGGCCAGCATACCTCAAGACAGGCTTCAGCGGCACCAGCCTCTTCCTAAGGTGTGGAGGGGTCTCAAGGTACTTGAGAACCTCCACGAAAACATTGAAGTCCCTCCGATACCTCTCGCTGTCCAGGTAGACTATGACCTCGTCTACCCGGAATATGGCGGCCGCCCTCCCAATGAGCCCTGCCTTCAACGTCTTCTCTCGCAGCGATGGCTCCACAGACAGCGTTGATGCTGGCACGGCAATGCTTAGCCTGGCCTTTCTTCGGGGCGGCGGGCTCGGCTGTCCCGACACCCTGGATCCCCTCTGCTCAGCGATGAAAAGTAACCTTAATATATTGATAAGAGCTAGTCCGAGCAGGGGATACGTATGGGAGGAAGGCAGAGAACAACGTTGTTCATGGGGCTAACCAGGGCCGAGCAGCAGAGCGAGGAGAGGGCCCGCAAAGGTAAGGGTTACAAGAAGAAGAAAGGGAAATAGGCTCCTTCAGCCATTCTCTTCACGGCCGATGAGGTATTTGCCGAGTAATGACTCCGGAATGATTAGGGCTAGAACCGAGGCCCCCACATTCTAACCGACCGGGTGCATATGGTCAGCTTTTGCACCCCTCCACATCCCCGACTGCGGGTCGGCGCTCAGCAGCTGGTCATCACGTTCTAGCAGATGCCTCACAGCTAATGATTTGTCGAACACCGTTATTAGGTTCCCCATAAATCTAGACGGTGAGGCAGCGGGGTGCCCTGGGATGGGCGTGGCCAGGATATACTTTACGTTGTTCGATGACGAGAAGTATCGCCGCATACTCGACGAAGTCAAAGCAGTTGCCGGGGAAGGCAGTGTGGTGGAGCATCCCAGCAAGGTGGTGTCGGAGTTCCGGTACATAGAGGTTAAAGGCGTGGATAAGGGGTTCGTAGAGAAGCTAAATGAAGTCCTGCGGAAACACCTGTCCAAGTTCAAGGTGGATTACCTGGAACCGTAGAACGCCAAATGTAGCATATATGAGGCTCCGCCCTATTAGTTGAGACTGGTTATGGGCATCCTCAGGAACGGTGGTGACGCTTGGAGGAGCAGAAAAGGTTAGCAGAGGAGCTGGTCGAGGCGAAGCAGCGCACGGTTAGCCGTAGCGAGGCTAAGGTGAAGGCTGAGACAATACTCGAGAAGGTTAAGAGCATATATGGGGAGCTCCTGGAGCCCAGGGAGCCTGTAAGGAACCCGGAGGAGATGGTTAGAAGGCTGAGGCAGGACTATAGGCTCCTCGTGGACAGGGAACTCGTATACCTCGTCGTGGCCGCGTTTCTCAACGGGAGGCCCGTGCTCTTCGAAGGCCCGCCGGGCACGGGCAAGACCGAGGTAGGGGAGGCCATTCTGAGCCTGTGGTCTGGGAAAAACGCTTTTGTGCTACCCTGCAGCGAGAACTATGACGAGTATAGGGTTATAGGCGACTTCCACCCCCTCATGGCTATGAAGTACGGTTTCAACGAGGAGAGCTTCATACCGCGCCCCCTGCTCGCCGCGGTCCTCCTAGACGCAGGGGTTCTGGTCGACGAGATCCGGAGGAGCAGCGAGGAGTTCCAGAACATGCTTCTAGACATAGTGGATAAGAGGAGGATCATAGTGCCGGAGCTCCGCAGGGTCTTCAGGGCCAAGGGCCTGGGGTTCCAGGTCATATTCACCAGCAATCCCGAGGACATAGCCCAGAACGAGCTGAGCGACGCCTTCCTCCGAAGAGTGGTGAGGGTGAAGTTCACTTATCCAAGCCCGGAGAGGGAAGCTGAGATTGTCAGGATGAGGCTCTCCTCAACTCCCCGCCTCCCCGACCATCTGCTATCCACCATGATCGAGTGTGTCAATGAGCTTAGAAGCACGGCAACCCACAAGCCGGGGCCCGCGGACACTGTTCTCTGGGCCCAGCTAGCAGCCAAAATGGCGGAACTGAGAGGCTCGTCTACAGTGAGCCTAGATGACGTCGTCTCGGCGGCCAGGGTTGTGCTATTCAAGAGAGACGAGGATGCCGACACCGTGGAGGAAGTTGTGGAGAAGTTTTTCGGCAAGTAGTGTAGGGTTGGAGGACATGAAGACTGTGGGGCGTGGAAAACTCTCAGACCTGCTGATCCGCCTGGCTCATACCTGCAGGAAGCTGGGCCTAAACGTGGGTACGTCCGAGATTGTGGAGGCTGAGAGAATACTCGAGACATATGCCTCCCTTAAAGGGGGGAAACTTAGGCTAGCCGAGATGAGGGAGGTGGTTAAAGCGGTCTTCGCTAAAAGGGTGCACGAGGAGCGGGTCTTCGAAGAGGCCTGGAGCAGGGTTACCAGCAGCAACGAGGTTTTCCGAGAGCTCCTCGATAAGGTAGAGGAACATCTCAGAACACTCCGGATAGGGTATGGGGAGAGGATATACTCCAAGAGGGCGCTTGTGGAAGGCGCCGACAAGGCGACACGTGAACGCAGGAGACGTGCCTACCGAGAGCTCAAGAAGATGGGGATCATCGTGCGGAGGGGTGGGAGAGAGGTCGTCCTGCCGCGCCGTGCCGCCATGAGGAGGATAGCCGAGATATCCAGGAAGGCTCACAGCGCGAGCGAGGCCCTCAACAGGCACTGGCTGTCAAGCCTGGAGGAGGGGAGGACAAGTATAGATCCCGAGATGTTGAGGAATGCAGAGATCCCGGACAGAACCCTTAACAGGCTCGGCACCGACAGGCTGGCAGAGCTTGGTATGAAGGCGTGGCGTGTAGGCAATAAAAAGCTGGCCTACAGGGCTGCCAAGAGGCTGGCGTCACTGGTAACCAGCGGCACTCTGCCCAAAGACACCGAGACCACGATCCAGTTGCTCCAACTCACCGGCACAGGAAATCTGGAAATCTACCTAAAACTGGCTGGCGCTGATCCCGCTGTGGTCTCCAGGATGGCTAAGACCCTGGGCCCGGAGGTTCTCGCCTCCCATCTCTCGAGCCTAGACAGGGAGTCCATCAAGAGGGTTCTCCCGAAGCTGGCTAGGCTCCTCAGCCCCGATGAGACCATCAGGCTTGTCGGCTCGCTGCCCCTCGACACCCTGGCCAGGCTGCCCCGCTCGGCTCTTAAGGACACGGGGAGGGCCAATGAGGCTTTCATAACGGCTGCACGCCACGTGTCTGAGGCACAGAACCTGGCGCTAAGATACTTGGAAACAATGAATGAGGCCTATCTTAACTATGCCCTGCACGAATACTCTAAAGCCAAGGAGATCCTCGACAACCTGGATCCCCGCAGGCTGGCGCCCCCGCTCCGCCCCCTCTACAGCCATGTTAGAAGCCTGGCTGAAACGCTGGGGAGGCCCACCTCGTCTCCCAGGGACCTTCTACTCAGGCTGGCTCCCTCGATCTCAAGGATGGACCTACACCAGGCCTTCAGGCTTCTCAGCAACCTATACACATCCCCGGACCCCGAGGTGAGGAGGGAGGCATATCGGTTGGCCCAGAGGATCTGGCATGCCAGGGCCACACTACTGAAAAGCACCATTCTCAGGAAGTGGAGGAAGACTGGGATCCGCGGACGAGTGGAGCTCAGGGAAACGGTCTACAGGATGGTTAGGATGCAGCAAGAGCCGCTAGTCTACAGGCGGAGGCGCCGCAGCCCAGGCATCGTGCTGGTGGTGGACAGGAGCGGCAGCATGGTGCCCTACGCCACATGGGCCATACTGACAGCTTCAGCCTTCTCGAGAAACGTGAGGAGGCTTATCCTTTTCGGGGAGGACGTCGACGTCATCGAGGTTTCGAAGGGGCCGCGCCGACTAGTGGATCTGCTGCTCTCAGCCAGGTTCGGAGGCTACACCAACATCTCGGCCGCGATGCTAGAGGCTACCAGGGACCTGCCGCCCGCAACGCTGGTTCTGATAAGTGATCTTAAACAGACTGTTCAGGCAGAAAGCCCCGTGAGGGTTGCGGAGCGCCTGATTAGATCCAGATGGAGGATCGTGGTGGTGGCTCCGCCCAGTAGGGACTTGATCGTGGAGGAGGCCCTCAGGGAGCGCGGCGTCAGGGTCGAGGTGGTTAGGACGCCCTGGGAGACGGGTAAAAGACTGGCCAGATACCTCTGGTAGCAATGCGTGATGTTGGATGAGCCAGAGATGAGCCGTGTATGAGTAATCATTAAATAGGGGCTTTCTTCCTACTAGCTGGGCGAGGCGGGGAAGGGAATGGCAACTATGGAGATACCGCCGGAGTGGAGTAAGTTCAAGTACAGGGGCAAGACGCTGGAGGAGCTGCTCAACATGTCCATGGACGAGTTCGTAAAGCTACTGCCGGCCAGGCAGAGGAGGAGCCTCCTAAGAGGCTTTACGCCAGCCCAGAGGAAGCTCCTCGAAAAGATAAGGAAGGCCAGACGCAAGGCCTCGGGCAGCGGCAAGCCGGTGGTAGTCAAAACCCACGTTAGGGACATGATCGTGCTCCCCGAGATGGTGGGCCTGACCATCGCGGTTTACAACGGGAAGGAGTTCATCCCAGTCAAAATAGTCCCCGAGATGATAGGCCACTATCTGGGCGAGTTCAGCCCGACGTGCAGGCAGGTAACCCACGGAGAGCCGGGCCTCAAGGCCACTAGGTCCAAGATGTTCGTGGGCCTCAAGTAAGGCCTCGTCCACCCGCCTGTGGGAAGTTTTTATATACCGGCGCCCATCTTCACACCACTGGCTTAGCGGGTGACGATGAATATGCCTCGGTGGCACTACTCAGTGAAGTTCCGGGACGAGACGCGGATAGCCAAGGCGGTGGCCCGCGACGTGCCGGTATCACCCAAGAAGATGTACATAGTGGCCAGAGCCATCAGGGGCATGAAGCTCGAGGAGGCTAAGAAGCTCCTCGAGAAGGTGGTTGCCAAGAAGGAGCCCCTACCCGTGTTCAGGTACACGGGCAAGCAGGCCCACAAGAGGGGCCTAGCCGAGAAGTGGGGCACCCCCATAGGCAAGTACCCCGTGAAGGCTGCCAAGCACATGCTGAAGCTGCTGGCCAATGCCGAGAATAACGCCGAGCAGAAAGACCTGGATGTCGAGAGGCTCAGGATCATCCACGTTGCCGTCCATAAGGGCCCCATGCTTAAGAGGTACATGCCCAGGGCCTTCGGCCGTAGCACCCCCAAGTTTAGGAGGCTCAGCCACGTAGAGGTGGTCCTCGCGGAGGTGTAGCCGGGGATGGTCAACATTAAGAGGTACTTCATCCAGCATGGGATCCTAAGGACCAAGATAGACGAGTTCCTCGCCAAGCAGTTCTACAGGGCCGGATACGCTGGCGTGGAGGTCCAGAAGACCCCGATAGGCACCAGGGTCATCATCTTCGCCGACAGGCCCGCCATGATCATAGGCAGGCGCGGAGCAACCATCAAGAAGCTGGCCCAGACACTGGAGAAGCACTTCGGCATAGAGAACCCCCAGATCACGGTGGCCGAGGTGGAGAACCCCGAGCTCAACGCCAGGGTCATGGCCTACAGACTGGCCATGGCGCTGGAGAGGGGCTACCACTTCCGCAGGGCTGCCTACATAGCGCTCAGGAGGATAATGGCCGCCGGAGCCGTGGGCGCCGAGATAGTGATCAGCGGCAAGCTCACCAGCGAGAGGGCCAGGTACGAGAAATACCGCGCAGGCAGGATATACAAGACCGGCGACCAGGTCAACGTGATAGTCGACAGAGCCGTGGCTCACGCGCTTCTGAAGCCCGGCATCTACGGCATAGAGGTCATAATAGCCAAGCCCGTAAGGCCCGTGGACCACATAAGGATAAAGATGCCCGAGGAGGTGGAGCAGAGTGAGCCTCAAGCCCAGTGAGATCAGGAAAATGAGTAGAGAAGAGCGACTCAAGAAGCTGGAAGAGCTGCGGACCGAGCTGATCAGGCTGAGGCTCCAGGCCGAGACGGGCACCCTGGACAATCCGGGCAAGATCAGGGCCATCAAGAAGACCATTGCCAGGATCCTCACCATAAATAGGGAAGAGGAGCTCCAGAAGAAGCGCTAACCTGTTTCTAGCTCTGGCTACACGTCGGCACGTGGCTTCTTCGCTGCATAGCCGAGTTCCGGAGACAATTATTATTACCCCTGACAAGCTTCCATCGAAGGGGTTGTTGGGAGAGGGCGCGTAACATTGAGGAGAACACCTAGAAACCTGGCCTACCATGAACTAATAGGCCTCCCGGCCAGGGTGGTTGAGAGCCTGGATCCCTCGCTGGTGGGGGTAGAGGGTACCATAGTCTACGAGACAATGAACACCTTGTGGATAAGGAGCGGCGAACGGGTTAAGAAAATACTTAAAAGGGGTACAACCTTCCTAATCACGCTCCCGGAAGGAGGAAAAATAATGGTCCCCGGAGACAAGCTGGTGGGGAGGCCTGAGGACAGGGTTAAACGCATAGGCAGGAGGTGAGCATGGTGCCTGCAAAGGTGAAAAACGTGGGCATACCGGGCGTGCAACCCCCCGAGAGGACGTGTGATGATCCTAACTGCCCGTTCCACGGGACCCTCCGGGTTAGGGGCCTCACGCTTAGGGGGGTCGTGGTTAGCGCCAAGATGCAGAAAACCGTGGTGGTGGCCCGCGACTACCTCCACTACAACAGGAAATACATGAGGTATGAGCGGCGGCGCTCCAAGATCCACGCCCATAACCCTCCATGCATCAACGCTAAGGAGGGAGACATAGTTCTCATCGGCGAGACCCGCCCCATATCTAAAACCGTTGCCTTCGTCGTGCTCGCGGTTCTAGGACGCGTGGAGGGTGGTAAGGGTGGTTAAGAAGAAGGCAGGCGCTGCAATGTCGAGGAGGAGGGTCAACGCGGGTCTCCAGGTAGGCTCCTATGTTAGGGTGGCTGACAACAGCGGCGCCAAGGAGGTCATGATAATCGGTGTCCCCGGCTACAAGGGCAGGCTGCGTAGAATACCCTTCGCCGGGGTTGGAGACCTGGTCATAGTCTCCGTCAAGAAGGGGACACCCGAGATGAGGAGGCAGATAATGCCTGCCGTCATAGTTAGGCAGAAGAGGCCCTTCAGGAGGCCGGATGGAACCTGGGTGGCCTTCGAGGACAACGCGGTCGTCATAATAACTCCGGAGGGCAACCCCAAGGGGAGCGAGATCAGGGGCCCCATAGCCAAGGAGGCGGCGGAGAGGTGGCCAAGAATAGCCAACATAGCCTCCATAGTGGTGTGAGGTGTGAGACATGGCCCCCTTGACTAGTTCCAGGCAACCGAGAAAGCAGAGGAAAGCCCTGTTTAACGCGCCTCTCCATAAAAGGCAGAAGCTGATGAGCGCGCCCTTGAGCCCCGAGCTCAGGGAGAAGTATGGTATAAGGAATCTACCCGTCCGTAAGGGGGACACCGTCAGGGTTATGAGGGGTACGTGGGCTGGCCATGAGGGCAAGGTGGTTAGAGTGGATCTGAAGAGGATGAGGATCTACATTGACGGTGTCACCATAAGGAAGGCCGACGGGACCCCCAGGTTCTACCCAATACACCCCTCCAAGGTGATGATAATATCCCTGGACACCAGTGACAAGAGGAGGATGGCCATAATAGAGCGGAGACAGAAGGCTAAAAAGGCCCTGACTGAATCCCAACCACCCGTGCAGGCTGAGGAGAGTGGGTGATAGGGTATGGCGAGAATGGGTGGTAAGAAGCACCTGAAGACATTCGCTGCCCCCAAGTTCTGGCCCGTGCTTAGGAAGGAGTATCCATGGACGGTTAAGCCCTCCCCCGGGCCTCACCCCCTGGACAGGAGCCTTCCCCTACTCATACTCGTGAGGGATGTGCTCGGCTACGCTAAGACAGCGCGCGAGGCCCGGAAGGTCATAGCGGAGGGCTCGATCAAGGTTGACGGGCGGGTCCGGAAGGACTACAAGTACCCCGTGGGCCTGATGGACGTGGTCGAGATAGTGCCCACGGGAGAGGTTTTCCGTGTCATCCCCTATCCCGTGAAGTTCTACAAGCTCCACCCCATATCCAAGGAAGAGGCATCCTTCAAACTATGCAGGATCGAGGATAAGAGCACGGTGAAAGGAGGCCACATTCAGCTCCACTTACACGACGGGAGGAACCACCTGATCCGGGTCTCTGATCCGACTAACCCGGTAGAAGATACGTACAAGACTCTCGGCACGGTTAAGCTTGCGATACCGCAGCAGAGCATCCTAGACTACGTTGAGATGAAGCCCGGAGCCCTAGCCATAGTCATAGGCGGCAGAAACGTGGGTAGGGTGGGCAGGATCCTGGAGATCAAGCCGGGAATGAGGAGGTACAGGAGGATCGTCACGCTGGAGACCCATGATGGGGTCAAGTTCCAGACCAGCCTAAACTACGTGTTCGTCATAGGCGAGGAAGAGCCCATGATAAGCTTGCCGGAGGGTGCCTGGAAATGAGCTTGACCGCCGACGTCGAGCAGAAGGTGCTGGAGAAGTGGGAGAAGAACCCTATGCTGAAGCCCAGGATAGCTAAAGTGGTGATAAACATAGGCGTTGGCTCGGCCGGGGAGAGGCTCCAGAAGGCGGCCCGTGTCCTCGAGATGCTCACCGGCCAGAAGCCCGTGTATAGGAAGGCGAAGAGGACTATCAGGGACTTCGGCATCTACAGGGGGGAGAACATAGCGGTCATGGTCACACTCCGCAGGGAGAAAGCCATAGAATTCCTCAAGAAGGCGTTCGAGGCGGTTGGCTGGAAGCTCAAGGCATCCAGCTTCGACAGGTTCGGCAACGTCTCCTTCGGTATAGAGGAGCACATCTCTATACCGGGCGTCAAGTACGACCCCGAGATAGGGATATTCGGAATGGACATAGCGATAGCCATAGAGAGGCCCGGCTATAGGATCACCCGCCGGAGGAGGTGCAGGAAGAAGCACATACCCCTCAGACACCGGGTCACCCCGGAGGAGGGGATGGTCCTCCTATCACAATTATTCGGAGTAAAGATAGAGTGAGGTGGCCGCGGTGGGGAAGTTCAGACCCAGGACGGTGAGGAGGTATGGGCGCGGCGCCGTACGGTGCCGGCGCTGCGGCAGCCATGACGCCGTCATTCAGAAGTATGGACTATACTTGTGCCGCCAGTGCTTCCGCGAGGTGGCTGCTTCCCTGGGGTTCAAGAAGTATAGCTAGGTGGGGTGAGTGGTTATGGTGATGCTTGACACTCTGGCTAACGCGCTCGCAACGATATACAACAACGAGGTCAGGGCTAAGAAGGAGGCCATCATAATGCCTAGCTCCAAGCTGATAGCAGCTGTGCTCAGGGTGATGCAGAAGGAGGGCTACATAGGCGAGTTCGAGTACATAGACGACGGTAGGTGGGGTAAGTTCAAGGTCCAGCTACTGGGCAGGATAAACAAGTGCGGAGTCATCAAGCCCAGGTACTCAGTGTCCTACAGGGAACTTGCCAGAATGCCCCACTGGCTGAGAAGATACCTGCCCTCCAAGGACATAGGGATACTCATACTCTCCACGCCCCAAGGCGTCATGTCCCATAGGGAGGCCCTCGAGAAGAGGGTTGGAGGGGTTCTGCTGGCATACGTCTACTAGCCCAGCAGAGGTGGCTGGCATGGCTAAGGCGGTGCACGTGGTGAAAGAGGTGGAAATACCGGAGGACGTCCAGGTACAGGTCGAGGGCATGAAGGTCAAGGTTAGCGGTCCGAAGGGGGAGCTGGAGCGCGACTTCAGCCATGCCCGGGGCGTCAGCATAAGGGTGGAGGACAACACCGTCGTGGTTGAGACCTTCTTCGCCAACAGGAAGAAGAAGGCACTAGTAGGCACCATCGCGGCCCACATCAGGAACATGATCACCGGGGTAACCAAGGGGTACAGGTACAAGCTCAAGATAATCTACTCCCACTTCCCCATAAGCGTCAAGGTCCAGGACGGCCAGGTCATCATTGAGAACTTCCTTGGTGAGAGGGCGCCCAGGGTAGCCAAGATAGCCAGCCCCAGGGTCACCGTGAAGGTTCAGGGCGAAGACATAATCGTGGAGGGCATAGATATAGAGGAGGTTGGCCAGACGGCCGCCAACATAGAGCTGGCCACTAAGATCCAGGACTTCGACCGCAGGGTCTTCGTCGACGGCATATACATTTACGAGAAGGGGGTGGCTGAGTGATGGGCGAGTTTGAGCGGCTTATGAGGCTGAAGGAAGAGATGAGGAGGCGGATGCCCGAGTTCGTCAGGTTCGACTGGTGGAGGTTCAGGAAGTTCAAGAACCAGTGGGCCTGGAGGAAGCCCAAGGGCAACGACAACAAGATGAGGCTAAAGCTCAAGGGTTGGCCGGCAGTAGTGTCCGTAGGCTACAGGAAGCCCAGACTCGTGAGGGGGCTGCACCCCTCCGGCCTCGAGCCCGTAGTGGTCAGCAACCCTGCACAGCTGGAGAAGCTGAACCCCTCCCGCCACATAGTATATATAGCTGGCGGGGTTGGGATGAGAAAGCGTGCCCAGATACTGGCCAAGGCCAGGGAGCTGGGATTCAAGGTAGCCAATGGAGGGTGACCCGGTATGGATCTGAGGGTCCAGAGAAGGCTGGCAGCGGAACTTCTAGGAGTAGGCGAGAGTAGGGTGTGGTTCGACCCCGAACAGCTTGACAGGATAGCCGACGCCATGACCAGGGACGATATAAGGAGGCTTATCCACGACGGGGTCATCCGCGCCAAGCCTATCCACAGCAACAGCAGGGGTAGATGGAGGATAAGGCATGAGCAGAGGAAGAAAGGCAGGAGGAGGGGCCACGGCAAGAGGAAGGGCAAGGCCGGGGCCAGGCTGCCAAAGAAAGTTGCGTGGATGAACAGGATAAGGAGGATGAGGGAATATCTCCGCTGGCTGAGGGACCACGGAGTCATAGACAGAAGGCTCTACAGGAGATACTACAGACTCGCCAAGGGAGGGGCTTTCAAGAGCCTCAGAGCCCTCAGGATGCACCTGGAACAGGAGCTTAAGGAGAGGAGGTAGCCATGGCGCGCGGACCCAAGTATAAGGTTCCTAGAAGGAGGAGGCGGGAAGGCAAGACCAACTACTATAGGAGGTACAGGATGGTCTTATCCGGTAAGCCCAGACTCGTGGTCAGGCGCACACTTAACTACGTATGGGTGCAGGTGGTTGTCGCGGAGCCCCAAGGGGACCGGACCATAGCGGCGGCCCATAGCAGGGAGCTCGCGAAGAGGTATGGCTGGAAGGCGCCGGGCGACAACACGCCCGCCGCTTACCTCACAGGGCTCTTGGCCGGACTAAGGGCCCTTAAGGCCGGGGTTAAGCTGGCTGTGCCCGACATAGGGCTCCACAGGCCCGTCAAGGGCTCCAGGGTCTTCGCAGCAATAAAGGGCGCCGTCGACGCAGGACTCGAGGTTCCCCATTCCGAGGAGGTGCTCCCTGGCGAGGAGAGGATCCGGGGCGAGCACATAGCCAAGTGGGGCGAGATGCTGGCCGAGCAGGACCCTGAACGCTTTGAGAAGATGTTCTCCCGCTACCTGGCCGCAGGCCTCAAGCCCCAGGACCTCCCCTCCCACTTCGAGGAGGTCAAAACCAGAATACTGGAGGACTACAAGGAGGTGGTTAGTGGATGAGCACGCAGCAGCTGGACCTCGAATCATGGGTCCCCAGGACGCGTACGGGCAAGCTGGTCAAGGAGGGCAAGATAACCAGCCTTAGGGAGATATTCGAGAGGAACCTGCCCCTCCTGGAGCCGGAGATAGTCGACTACCTGATGCCAGACCTAAAACACGAGATCCTCGACATATCCATCGTCCAGAAGATGACCGACGCTGGCAGGGTCACCAGGTTCAGGGTAGCCGTCGTGGTTGGCAACTTCGACGGCTTCGTAGGCATAGGCCGCGGCAAGGCCAGGCAGCTTAGGCTGGCCATAGAGAAGGCGATAACCAACGCCAAGCTCAACATAACGCCCATCAGGAGAGGCTGCGGCAGCTGGGAGTGCATGTGCGGCGAACCTCACAGCGTGCCCTTCACGGTCATCGGTAAGAGCGGTAGTGTGAGAGTCACGCTGAAGCCTGCCCCCAAAGGCACGGGGCTCGTGGCCGGCGATGTGGCCAGGACTGTCCTAAAGTTCGCTGGCATAAGCGACGTGTGGAGCCACACACTCGGAGAGACCAGGACCACTTACAACTTCGCCATGGCCACGTATAACGCGCTTAAGGCCACCTACTACTTCGTGACCCCTAAGGACTGGGCCAGGGGCGCCACCACGTAGCGGGGGTGAAGAGGGAGTGACAGTGTACGCCATCATAAGGATAAGGGGCCGCGTCGACGTACACCCTGACGTTGAGCACACGCTAAAACTTCTGAGACTACACAAGAAGTTCCACGCCGTCCTATACCCCGACAACCTGCCCGGGCTCAAGGGCATGCTCCAGGTGGCCAAGGACTGGATAACGTGGGGAGAAATCGATAGAGAAACCCTGGTAGAACTGCTAAAGAAGAGGGGCAGAGTGCCCGGAGGAAAAAGGCTCACCGACGAGTACGTTAAGGAAAAACTGGGCCTGGAGGGCGGCATAGAGGAGCTAGCCGACAAAATCCTGTCGGGCGAGGTAATGCTCCACAAGCTAGAGGACAAGGTTAAGCCCGTCTTCAGGCTACACCCGCCCAAGGGAGGCTTCGACGGAAGCATTAAAAGACCCTACAAGGATGGAGGAGAACTCGGATACAGGGGGCCAGCGATAAACGACCTCCTCAAAAGAATGATCTAGCGGGCAGGTGGTAGCAATGGTCGTCAGGAGAAGGAAGAAGAGCAGGAAGCTGAGGGGACGCACCAGAACCATGGGCTGGGGCAGGATAGGCCAGCACAGGAAGAGCGGCAGCAGGGGTGGAAAGGGCGCGGCAGGCATGCACAAACACATGTGGACTTGGGTGGTGAAGTACGCCCCCAGGTGGTTCGGCAAGCACGGCTTCACAAGGCCCGAACGCATAGCAGGCAAGGTTAAGCCTGTCAACGTGGGCGTGCTGGACGAGATCGCTGGTTACCTGGAGAAGCGCGGCGAGGCCAGGGTCGAGGACGGCAAGATAGTGATAGACACCGTTGCCATGGGATTCAACAAGGTTCTCGGATCCGGCAAGGTGACCAGGCCCCTTAAGGTGATAGCGATAAGGGTCACCGAGGAGGCCAGGAGGAAGATAGAGGAGGCGGGCGGCGAAGTCGTTATAATAGCAGCCGCAATTACTCCAACCGAAGAAGGCTGAGTGGGTGTGTCTTTTGGGCGTACTCTCCGCCCTGGCGGCCATCTCGGAGCGTCTCCCGGCAGTGGAGAAGCCTAAGAGGAGGCCCACCCTCTACCAGAGGCTCATGTGGACGGGCATAGTCCTCGTGATCTATTTCGTCATGTCCAACATACCCCTCTACGGCATCCCTCCCCAGGGAGAGTCCCAGATAGGTATAATGCAGATACTCTTCGCCTCCAACGTGGGCACGCTTACCGAGCTGGGCATAGGACCCATAGTCACCGCGGGCCTGATACTCCAGGTTCTCGCAGGGGCCAAGCTCATAGACCTGGATCTCACGGACCCCGATGACAGGAAGATATTCACCGGCGCCCAGACCACACTGGCTATACTGTTCGGCGTCTTCGAGGCCACAATGTACGTCATGGGCTGCCGGTACTGGCAGTTCACCGGCTCCCCCATAACTGGGTGTAGCGCCACCGCGCTCCAGAGGGCAATCGTGGTTGTGCAGCTCGTCGTGGCCACCTACATAATCATACTTCTCGACCAGATGCTCCAGCGCGGCTGGGGTCTGGGCAGCGCCATAAGCCTGTTCATCCTGGCCGGCGTCGCCAACCAGATGTTCTGGAGGCTCTTCGGCATAAGCACCGTAGGCGGAGCCCACCCCGGCCTCATCCCCTACCTCATCCAGGTCAGAGACCTCAAATTCATACTTCTCCGCAGAGGCGCCGCAGACCTAGTGGGCCTCGTGGCCACCCTAGCCGTCATAATCCTGCTA
>WAQK01000087.1 GCA_015520265.1 Pyrodictiaceae archaeon
AGGGTTCCTGCGAGGAAGGCGGGGATGGAGCACATGGCTGATTCTGCCAGTTCGCGGAGGAAGCTGCGGTTGGGCTTGACCTCCTCCACCTCTTTCGCGGCGTTCCCCCTAATTCTCTCTATATCACTTATCTCTTCTTCGATTTGCCGGCCCATCTTTTGTCTTAACTCTTCGATATGTTTGTCTATCGCGCCCGCGGCGGCCTCCACCTTGCCTTCCTTCAGGTTGTTGAAAATCTGGATTAGCTTATCGTCGCCGAGCTTTGACCTGAGTTCTGTGAAGGCGGCGAGGATGTCGGCGAGCTGTTGCTTGGTGGTGTTGGCGAGGATCTTGATCTTGGCGGCCTCGTCCAGCTGCTCGGCGAGCCCCGTGCCCTCGAAGAGGGTGTCGAAGTACTCGACGACGTACTTCCTGGCGAGGCGTCTCTTGAGGAAGCTGATCTTGCGGGGCTTGCCCTCCTCGAGGTACTTGGCGAGCCTCTGGATCTTGTCGTGGGTGAGGGTGCGGATGCCCATGTGGGCGGCGAGGGTTCCCGCTGCGGCGGAGGCCGGGCCCGCTCCGAAGTAGAGGGCGTCCAGCGTGAGTAGGCTCTCGGTTTTCCTGAACTCCTCGGCTATGGTGTTGCGGGTGAGGTAGGCTGTGGCTGTGGGGAGGCCGCAGACGGCAGCGGCTTCGGCGGCGCCCCAGAGGGCTCCGGCTATGAGGCCCCTCGACACCTCGCATGCGAGGAGGACGGCGGTGCAGGCGGTGCCGTAGGAGAGGAGGGTGCGGTTGCCGAGGGTCTGGTCGAGGAGCTTGGTGTCTATGTATTGGCCGTAGCAGGTTTGGGTGAGGTTGAGTGTGTCGCGGGTGGTTTTGTCGATGCAGATGGCGTAGTTTCCGGGCTCGGTGTCGAAGCGGGTGAGGAAGCGTTTCAGCGGGTGCTGGAGGCCGCCCTCCAGCGGGACGGGTATGCCGGTTGCCCCGCAGCCTCGGAGCAGCTCGTCGAGGGCCTCCGGCGTGGCCTCGGGGAGGGCGAGGGGCACTACCCTGTCCTTCAGCTTCCCGGCGAGGGCTTTGAGGACGGCGAAACGAAACTCCTGCTCGGCCTGGTTTTTCTCAGACACGTAGCTCGACGCGTATTTTACAGATAATGGGCGTAGGTGGCCGCCTTTGTGGCTCAATTAGGACACCGTGAATTGGGATTGATTGGCATGATGTCTGACTGGTATATTTGGTTTGCAAGTATTAATGTTTCTCCGGCCTAGATTTTGAAGCAGATGATTGTGTTGGGTGAAGGGTGTGTGATCCCCACAAACTGGTTGGGATGTTTTGTGGAGGATTGGCACGATTCGTGTTATTATTTCTGTTCTGGGATTATTGGTTTGTGGAGTGCGGAGGAAACATTTTAATATTTTGTGGAGATGCTGGCCACTCCTTGCTTATATTGATTAAATATTCGGTTGGTATCTCGGATAGGATTGAATCGGATGTTTGAATAATTATTGTTATTTATGGTGTGGAATTCGTGGAAAAGGTTTTGGGAGCTGGGTCACATATTAGTTACCGGGGATCCCTGCGTCCTCCACTCTTGGAGGGTTAATACCTGCGGGGATCCCACCAGATAGAGGGGTGGTAGTGGGGGTGAGAAATATGGCCGGGGTGTGGGGAGATGGTGTCGATCTTCTCGTTCCTGACTAGTAGGCTCTTCCGCAGGCCCCGCGATATAGATGTTGCCATGATCGTCGCCATAAGACACGTGGCATGCCCCTACTGCAACAGCATATACGGCGTCTTGGCGCTGGCACCGGTGCGGGAAAGGGTTGACACCAGGATGACGGTGTTCGACGGTAGAGGTGAGGCACCTAACCCGGATTTCCGCAACACGCATCTGGCTAACCCTGTGACGTGCCCAGTGTGCGGCAGGAACTATAGGATCCTGGCGGGTGTTGAGCGGAGGGGGCTGGCTGGCAGCATAAGGAGTGTGCATATAAGTGTGGTTAAGCCGGACCAACCCTTCGTGGATGAGGTGTCAAGATGGCCCCACCAGGGGCTAGTGGCTAGGGAGGTGCTCGAATACAGTCCTGGCAGGGCATTGCTATACGATGACCTGCAACACTTCGAGGAATATAACAAGGAGCTGGGCCTAGACGACATAAAAGCGGCCAGCCTGCCCAGCGGGGTGCCGCAGATACACGCAGCCCAGGAGGCAGATCTCCCGAGAAGGCCGCCACAAGTCATAGACCTGGACAAGGGGAGACGCCGTGGAATGGTGCTGAGATCATCGGCGCCTTAGCATGGTTGCGTTCACGATGACCAGCTGGCTGGGGAGGGGCTATGCTGGTGGACTACGTCCAGTGCCTAGTGTGTGGAAGGGTTACCCCAGTGGATAAGGGCATATGCTACCACTGCAACGCGCCGCTGCCCTCGAGGCTGAGAATACCCGCTGGCATGGTGGTCTGCCCCAACTGCCTAAGAATAACGCCTGTGGATACAGGCTACTGTAGAAGATGCACTGCACCGATACCGCCGGACCTGGCAAGGGAGGCGCTAATGGCTGCGACTAGGGAGAGGATTAGGACCAGGTTGATGGGGATCCGGCTAGGCCGCCCACTCAGTCCCGGGACTACGGGCAGGATAGTCCGTCCGGGTGATAGTATATGACCTGGAAACAAGCAGCTACACCCTTCCACACGGTCTGCCCCAAGTGCAGTAGACTCACATCGACAGATACGGGGTACTGCAGACACTGTAAAAACCCTCTAGCACACAATGCTGCAGTGGTAGCCCCCTTCCTGGCGCCGCCGGCCAACTATAGATGGGACCTGGAGCTCGGCGAGGATTTAGAAGGACGACCCATAGGTATAAGGTTAGAAGCACTGCGCCAGCATATACTGATTCTAGGGCTTACGGGCTGGGGGAAGACAACACTGGTCAAAAGGATACTCTACGAGTCGAGCCACAGTCCAATAGGGTTCTTCGTGCTGGATATAGAGGGTGAATACGGGGACCTGAGAAGTGTAGGGGCAACGGTTCTAGGCGGTCCAGGGTCAAGGAACCCTTTAAGGCTGGGGCTATTAGATCCGGGGTCGACACCCAAACACCTCTACGTAAGACTAGTCTCCTCGATGCTTCTATCCGTCATCAAGGACGAGGGATGGGAAGTCTCGCCTCCAATGGAGGTGGCGTTGGAGCGGGCTCTTCAGAAAGCCGTCAGGAGCGGGTGCGGCCTAGAGGAACTCCAATTCATTGTTGAGAAGGCTGCACGTAATCTCCCCGGCGGGAGGCAGACGGCCGCAGCACTAAACGTGCGGCTTTCATGGCTCTACTCCCCCCACATGGTCCAGGTATTATCTGCAGGCGACTCGCCGGAGTTCTCGCCCGCGGATAGGGTGGTAGCGGACTTATCATGGCTTTCCAAGATATCGCAAAGGGATGCGTCTCTCGTGGCAAGAATAGTGTTGAACAAGCTCTACTACAGCCTGGTGGAAATGCCGTTGGCCGAGAGAACTAGGACGCTCATAGTGGTGGAGGAAGCTGAGGACGTCATACCTGTGCTCAACCATAGGATAAGCCCGGTAACCACGGTCTCCCAAATAATGATGCACCTACGCAAGAGGGGTGCCGGAATGATCGTGGTGACCCACAGCCCCAGCATGGTTGACAAGGCCGTGATAAAGAACGCCGGAAACATAGCCGTGTTCAGGCTCAACCACGTCGAAGACGTAAGGCTGGCAGCAGGGATGTTGGGCTGGGAAAGGGCGGCCAGCATCATACAGGGACTTGAGAAAGGGGTTTTCCTGCTGAAAACCGTTGACACCCCCACACCTTTCCTGGTCAGGGGGAAGCCACCATCTTATAGTGACGACGTTGAAATGCGGATCCTGGCCAGCATCTACAAGTACCCAGCTCTGGGGCAGAGGGAGAGAAGGTCCCTCCTAGGCCTCGACGGGAAAACATATAGCATCGCTGTAAGGAGGCTGGAAGCCAGGGGTCTCGTCAGGAGGGTTACAGTATATACCGGGAAGGGGAGGCCGCCCATACTCCTCCAGCCAAAGGACATGAACCCGAGCGTCGTGCACCGCTACCTCATGGAACGTATCAAGCGGATAGCCGAGAAACCAGCAACACTTAGGAATCTGGGCATCAAGGTCAGGGCCAGAGGGCCAGACCTGGTGATCCGTAGCGACGACTTCAAGCTCTGCATTGAGGCTGAGACTGGAACCAACATCGATACCGGCAAATACTCGAGGTTCCTGGAAGAATGCAACATGGTCATCATCGTCGGTGGATCGAAGAAAACTCTTAGAAGGGCGAGAAGAATAGCATCCATGCTTGGCGCGGAGAACAGGGTGAGAGTGGTGGCGCTCTCACAGCTGCGACACGTATTAAACGAGGCGTTAAGCCAGCTGCAAAGCCCGGTCAGGATAGCCACGGTCTCCGGCAAACGGGATCCCACACCGGAGTATGGATGAACACAGACCTCAGTCAAGGCTGAACTCTTCACCGCCTCCGCGAGGGCTCCGCTCCGCCTGAGCTCATCACTGGTATCCATTGTCTCCGGGAAACGCTTTAATATCTTCCCTGGATTGTGGGTTTAGTGGTGATGGATATTATTCACCCTGGACTCGCTCCTAAAGTCCAGCTATAATCCCCTAAAGGTAGAGCAGACCATACTCGAGTTCTGGGAGAAGAACGGGGTCTACGAGAAGGTTAGGAGGCGAGTGTGGGAGGAGAGGGAAGGGGCCCCGCTCTTCGCCTTCCTGGAGGGGCCTCCAACGGCGAACGGCTTCATGCACGTGGGCCACGCCAGGGGCAGGACGCTGAAGGACGTGAAGCTGCGGTTCTACAGGATGAAGGGCTACAGGGTGTGGGACCAGGCCGGCTGGGACACGCAGGGCCTGCCGGTGGAGCTGGAGGTTGAGAAGAAGCTGGGGTTCAGGTCGAAGAGGGACATAGAGAGCTACGGCGTCGAGAGGTTCATAGAGGAGTGCCAGAAGCTGGTCGACTACTACCTTGAGCACTGGGAGGCTGCGAGCAAGAGGCTCGGGCTCTGGCTCGACTACGCCCACGCGTACCAGACCAGGCACCCCCGGTACCTTGACTC
The DNA here is from genome assembly GCA_015520265.1 of Pyrodictiaceae archaeon. GTDB lineage: Archaea > Thermoproteota > Thermoprotei_A > Sulfolobales > WAQK01 > WAQK01. The sequence continues at coordinate 5,087 of WAQK01000087.1, forward strand.
CCTCTGGAGCTTCCTCAAGGATATGTGGAGGAAGGGCCTCCTCTACGAGGACCTCAGGGTGGTGCCCAGGTGCCCTAGGTGCCATACCGCCCTCAGCAGCCACGAGGTGGCCCAGGGCTACGAGGAGGTCGAGGACCCCAGCGTCTACTTCAAGGCCGAGCTGCTCGACGAGCCTGGCACCTACCTGGTCGCCTGGACAACGACGCCGTGGACCATAATAGCCAATGAGGCAATGGTGGTGCACCCCGAGGAGACCTACCTGGTCCTAAGGGTCGGCGGCGAGAAGTGGATATTGGCTGAGAAGAGGCTCCAGGACTTCCTCCGGGAGACGGGGCTCGAGGACTACGAGGTCGTAGGAAGGCTTAAGGGCGGGGAGCTGGAGGGCAGGAGGTACAGGCACCCCCTCCAGCACCTCGTCGAGTACCATGCCAGCTGCGAGCCTCCTCACCACCAGGTCTTCACCGCCGAGTGGGTCACCATGGAGGAGGGCACCGGGGTGGTCCACGCGGCGCCGGCCCACGGTCCCGAGGACTTCGAGCTGGCCAAGGAGAAGGGCCTCAGGGTCTACACGCCCCTCCAGGAGAACGGCTACTTCTCCCAGGATGCAGGCCCCTACAGCGGCGCCTGGTTCCAGGAGGCGGCGAAGAGGGTGGTCAGGGACCTGGAGGAGGCGGGCCTACTGATACACGCCGGCACGGTTAGGCACAACTACCCCTTCTGCTGGCGCTGCGGCACTCCGCTGATATACTATTCGAGCAGGCAGTGGTTCCTCAGCGTCTCCAAGCTAAAGGACAAGATGCTGGAAGAGCTGTCGAGGCACGTTTCCTGGAGGCCAGGCTGGGCCCACAGCAGGATGGCCGACTGGGTGGAGAACGCGAAGGACTGGTGCATAAGCAGGGAGAGGTTCTGGGGCACCCCGCTACCCATATGGACCTGCACCAGCTGCCGTCACAGGGTGGTTGTCGGGAGCCTCGACGAGCTGAGAAGCCTGGCCAAGAACCCCGAGGAGGTCAAGGACCACCACAGGCCCTGGGTAGACCGCGTCGTCCTCCAGTGCCCCAAGTGCGGCGGCGAGATGAGGAGGGAGCCCTTCGTAGTCGACGTATGGATGGACAGCGGCGTAGCCCATACAGCGGCTCTTCACCAGTACGGCTGGGACAGCCTCAGGGGCACGCTATACCCCTACACCTGGATAACCGAGGCAGCCGACCAGACCAGGGGTTGGTTCTACACGCTCCTAGCCACCGGGGTGCTCTGGCACGGCAGAGTGCCCTACAGGGCTGTGCTGCTGCAGGGCCACGTGCTGGACAAGTATGGGAGGAAGATGAGCAAGAGCAAGGGCAACGTGGTCTGGGCCTACGAGTGGATGGAGAAGCACGGAGCCGATCCCATGAGGGTGTTCCTGCTCTCCAGGACCCCGTGGGACAGCATAAACTTCGACCCCGACGAGATAGACAGGTACAGAAGCTACCTCAACATACTGTGGAACAGCGCCAAGTTCGCGGCCATGTACATGTCGATAGACAAGTGGAGGCCCTCCCCACCCAGGCACGAGGAGCTGGAACCCGAGGACAGGTGGATACTCTACGAGCTCCACGAGGCCCTCAAGAGGGTAGAGGAGGCAGTAGAGAAAGACAACATGCACCAGGCGGTGACAGCCCTCTCCGACTTCATAGTGGAGAAGCTAAGCCACAAGTACATAACCGTCGTGAGGCCCAGGGTCTGGGAGGAGGAGATGACCCCCAGCAAGAACGCCGCCTACGCCACGCTCCACTACGTCCTCGTGAGGACGATAAAGATGCTGGCACCCTTCGCACCCTTCCTGGCAGAGTACCTGCACCAGGCCTACACGAGGAGCATGGAGCCCGGCAAAGCCGAGGAGACCGTGCACCTCGAGGAGTGGCCTAGCGTCGACCCAGAGCTCCTAGACGAGGACACATGGAGGGCCGTGGAGGCGGCCTTCACCCTGGCAGACCAGGTGCTCTCGGCCAGAAGCGAGGCCGGGATAAAGAGGAGGTGGCCCCTCAGGCTGGCTGTGCTGGAGCCCACAGGAGAGCTGCCGGGAGAGCTGCTGGAGAAGGCGGGCACCGTGCTGGCCAGGTACGCCAACATAAAGGAGGTCAGGGTAGGCAGCAGGCCCGGCCACGGCTTCAAGGTGATAGAGGCCCCCGGCGTGAGGGCATACGTGAAGCTGGAGATAGACGAGGAGCTACTCCTCGAGGGCCTGGCCAGAGAGGTGATACGCAGAGCCCAGACCATGAGGAAACGCATGAACCTCGACATAGACGCCGTGCTGGACAAGCTAGAAGTGTACACGGAGAGCGAGAAGCTCAGAGCCGCCGTGAAGAAGCACAGAGACTACATAGCATCGGAGGTCAGGGTCAGGGCAGTGGTGCTAGCCGATAAGCCTGGGCCAGGCTCCGTTAAGTGGAGCGTCGAGGGTGAAGAGATTCACCTCCGCCTTGAGTAGGTTCTAGGTTTTTATTCAATATTCAATGTCTGTCTTTGGATTGCTTGCGATTGAAGACTTGGCTACACTGTTACAAAGAGGCATTCAGGGTCTCCGCGGGCCTGGCACCGTATTTCTCTAAAGTTTGTCTTTTTACCAAAAATCTCGGTAGCAATGCCCGCCAGTAGTCCAGCTGAAAGGTAGCATACCGGTTTACTAGACTTCTTATGCCGTGCCTCCTGGTTGCCCTTCAGTGCAACCATTATGTTGCCGCTCCTCAGATCGAACTCTGCTATCTCCCACCCTTCTATCCATCCCAACGTCTCTGCGTAGGTGAGGAGCACCTCCAGGAGTTCTCGGGGCTTTCTGATCCTAAACAGGTTTGAGAGGTTCCTCGCCCCCAATCTCCCAGCGTAGAAGCCAGCATGGTACCAAAACCCGTAATAAGTCTCACCAGCAGCCTCCACGAGGCCTCGGGTGATCATGTCGATAAACGGGTGGGACCAGAGGCTCGCCGTTAGGGGCTCACCGATCTTCCACCCAATACTCACAGGCGGAAACACTACGCCGCCGAACCGTTCACCGCCGACCCTAACTTCCCTGATCCCACGCAGTCCGCGAAAACGTTCGGCCAAGGCGGTCTCCTTTAAGCCTTTAGGGAGGCGGACCAGCATGAGCACCAGGGCTTCTCCCTCTTTTGACTCTACAAGGGTGCGCACGACTTCCACGTCCAGCTCCATAAGAGTGTCGACAACGCGCCTATGAATAGCAAGGTCGTTCCTATATCTCAGAACAAGATACGTGGTGCTGGGCTCCCAGCTCACTACAGGTAGAGTGAACCATATGTGTTCTTTATTCACGCCCCCCCGAGGGACGTACTGGGAACGAGGATCTTACAAAAACTGAACATAGAGGCTATTATATGTTTACCTAAAGTGTAAAAGAAGAATCCTAGAGACGATCACAAACATGAACTACCTGAGATTCCATCGCCGAACCCGAAATAGTGTACTCTTAGAATCTAGCGGAGATTAAGGCCCTGGCCAGTATTTGGATGGATAAACATGACTTACTTTTCAGTGATTCCCAGATCTCTATCTCAACCCTCCCTTAGACTGATAAGCCAGCTTATCCCTAATTTCTACATCTACTTCTTATAACAATTACTGTGGATTACTAATAAGGATTATTAATAAGCTTAATTAGGTTTCTCAAAATAGTAAATAGTATGTAGATATAATAGAATAGTATAATAGTATGCACAGCTACTTGAAGCCGTATAGCGCTAAACTATCCACCGGCTCCATCGTGTTGTAGTCGTAGGCCACTATGGTTCCGTCCCTGCTGATGGAGTACACTGTGTCGTCTATGTAGAGGGTCCTCCACGGGTTCTCGTTGGGTATTAGTCCTCTTAGTTTTATGGCCCCGGTCTCGGGATCTATGTCTATTATCGCGGATCCCTGTTTTTGCCCCCTGGTGTGGTCCGTCGTGTCCACCAGGATCACGGGTATGGCTATGTAGCCCTTCTCAGTGTTGGCCAGGAACGCCTTGTGGTCG
>WAQK01000088.1 GCA_015520265.1 Pyrodictiaceae archaeon
ATGAGGATACTGCCCGAGGATGCGCGGAGGGAGTTCGAGGCCACCATAGAGTGGCTCCGCGAGAAGGCCTGTGCCAGGACCCGCGGCCTAGGCACCGAGCTGCCATGGGCTCCGGGCTGGATTATTGAGAGCCTCAGTGACTCCACCATATACATGGCCTTCTACACCGTGGCCCACAAGATCAAGCAGCATGGCCTGAGGCCGGAGCAGCTGACATATGAGTTCTGGGACTACGTGCTCTTGGGCAACGGCGAGCCCGAGGAGGTTGCCGAGAAGACCGGCGTGCCGGCGGGTCTGCTCCGGGAGATGCGGGAGGAGTTCGCCTACTGGTACCCTGTGGACAGTAGGCACAGCGCCAAAGAGCTGGTGCCCAACCATCTTACCTTCTACATATTCAACCACACAGCCATATTCCCCCGGGAGTACTGGCCCCGCCAGATAGTAGCCAACGGCGTCCTGCTGTACGAGGGCAAGAAGATGAGTAAGAGCCTCCGCAACATCGTGCCCCTAATCAGAGCCAACCTGACCTACGGCGCCGACGCGGTCAGGATGACCCTGCTGGCGGCCGCTGAGATAGGCCAAGACGCTGACTTCAGGGACTCGCTGGCCCGAAGCGTGGTTGAGAGGCTCAACAAGTTCTACAGCTTCGTGGTATCCGTCTCCCGGGAGAAGACGGAGAGCCCCGGCAAGCTGCATGTGATCGACCGCTGGATGCTCAGCACGCTTCAGAGGAGGGTGGAGAAGACTACGGAGGCTATGGAGGAGCTGAGGATAAGGGAGGCCATACACCAGGCCTTCTATCTCCTGGACCAGGACGTGAGATGGTATCTTAGCAGGGTGGCAGGACAGAACAGTCCTGAGCGTAGGAGGACCATCGCATGGGTGCTGTGGAAGGTGGCCCACGTCTGGACACGCCTGCTGGCCCCGTTCGCGCCCCACATAGCCGAGGAGGCCTGGGAGAAGCTGGGGGAGAAGCCCTTCGTCTCAACGGCAGAGTGGCCCAAGGTGGAAGAGGAATACTTGGACCCCGAAGCCGAACTCGGCGAGATGTACTATAGACGCGTGATCGAGGACGTCGAGAGCATAATGAAAGTAGTGAAAGGGAAGCCTAAGAGGCTAGTCATAGTAGTCGCACCACGGAACAGTTACCCCGAACTAAGAGATGCGATAAGCTTCATCGAGCAGAAGAAACCCCTAAAGGACTTCATGCGAAGCTACCTTTCAAGGACTGGCGACAAGAAGAAGGCTGCAAGGCGGGCTAAAAGCCTATACGAGCTGGCGTCCAGGCTCACTCCCGAGGAGCGGAGCCTCATAAAAACGCTGACACTCGATGAGAAGACCGTGCTTGAGGACAACCTGGATGCACTGACACGCACCCTCAACGTGGAAACAGTAGAGATTATAGATGTAGCGGATGAGGGGGCGGAAGCCGTGCTAAGGGCTAGAAAGGCGGAGCCTCTACCGTATAAGCCCGTCATATACCTTGAAACAAAATAGGAGCCAGGAACACCCGTATTAGGGGGTGCTAGGGAACCCGGGGAGAAACACCGGTATAATGGTGAACTCCAAGGTTCCGTGACTGCAATCGCCAGAGAATACAAACTCTATCCAGACCACCAGTTTTTCTCCAGGCATGAATCCTACACCTAAAGTGCCAGGATCGCTGGGTGGTAGCGTGGAGCAGTCCTCGTGAGCCCACACCTCCTGGGCAAAAGAGCCGTCGTCGTAGGGGCCGTAGACGTATACGCCCCCTATGCTCATGTTGCCGGGCATGCCGGTCACCTGGATTGAGGTAAGCGTGGAGGGTACTGTGCCCTCGTTCTCCAGTACTAGTCCTACCCACACGGCCATGCCGTGCCCGTCGCTGTGATCGTGGCTGCAACCGCTGAGGCTCAGGTTGAGTTCGAGCCTATCATGAAACATGGCTACCTCGTCGTCCTCCGCGCCGCAGCCGTGGCAACATCCGGTGCATTTGAACACCTTGTATGACCCTATACGCGGGTCGTGGTCGCCAGTTTTTACAGTCACATTCAGCCGGAGCGTGTCGCTCCAGAGTGCTAGCGCAGAGCCTGTGACCATAACGGTGAGAACCAGTGTGAGCCCTATAACTATGAACTTGTTCAAGCTTGGCCACCTACAATATGGTTCATGGTACACGTTTTGCCTGAAAAACAGGTTGGAAGCGCCGGGATTGCCCCGGCGGTGGATTTACTTTCCATTTTACCAGCTCTTACTCCGTGGTAGTTGTAGTAGTGGTTGTAGGCTCGGAGGTCGTCGTGGTTGCTGGAGGTATCGGGCCAGGCGTGTACTCGTTCCACTGGACCGCCGTCAGGGTTATATTGAAGGTCAGTGTGCTGTTCTGTGGCGCCTCCTGCAATATAGTTATGTCCAGGCTTATGTCGGCCTTCTGGCCAGTGTGTAGCTGTTTTCCGAAGTTGTCGCCCCACCATACTATAGTGTCGTTATACCCGTCGCCGTCGAGGTCTAGATAGACTCCCTCGAACAGCTCGTGCTCGTTGATCTCATAGTAGTTCACGCCCTGAAGGTTCATCTGCCATATCTTCAGGGGTATGGTGCCTGCATTGACCACCTTGAAGCCTATGTGGTTGTAGTACCAGGGATACACGTTGCGCAGCGTTATTTGGAGGGTGTCTGCACAGCCGTCACCATCAGTGTCTAGGAAGACTCCCTCAAAGGAGCCTACATCCTTGCCCTCAGGCGCTGGCTCCGGGTCAAAGGCGGGCGGGAAGCTGTTCATATCCGGCCCGTTGTCAGTCCATATCAACGTATTGTTTTGGAAGCAGAACTTTAGCTCGCCTGTCTCCACTGTGGTGTTGATCCTCAGACTGTCGCTCCAAAGCGCGTAGGCAGCTGTTGCTGCTGCTACGATCACGATGGAAAAGAGGATTGCGGATGCTGCTCTGTAGTTCATCTCGCGCTCACCTTACACTATGCATATTAGCTGGACAGCGGCGGTACCTCGTTCCACTGGGCGAAGGTCATCGATATCTCGAAGAAGTAGGTTGCATTCATCATTGCTGGCTGAAGCACGATTATGTGTAGCTCGTACTCGCCCTCCTCGCCAGCGTGTATCTGAGTGTCCTCAGGTATGACCAGCCATGCATTCAGCGCCGTGTCATTGAACGAACTCATAGTGTAGTTGAGCAGCTTCACGGGTATAGTGCCAGTGTTGGTCACGTTGAAGTATATCACGGCGTGGTAGCCGGGATAGGCATTGACTATCGTCACGTTGAGCTTGATCACGCTCTCATACTCGTCGAAGATCTCAGGCTCGACTATACACTGGGCAACATCTTTGCCCTCGCTGTTGTCGAAGCCCGGTGCCTGCGGATCTGCGCCCGTATCGTTGCAGTACCAGCTGTCGAAGTCCACGCGGACCTCGCCGGTCTCGATCGTAGTGTTAATCCTTAGACTGTCACTCCAGAGAGCCATTGCTGCACCAACAGATGCGAACAATACCAGAGCTGCTAGTATTCCCATTACAGGTTTTGTATTCATGCATATTCACCTATTTGGTTGGACCCTAAAGGTCAGTCGTAGTTTAAAACAGGTGTGCAATAGAGTTAGGTATCAGTGCCAGGTACCAGTATTATGTATCACCGTTACCGACACCATACCTATAGGCGGAGCCGCCATCCAGGACCATATAGTAGTGCTTCCCGTCCACATTGTAGTGGAGTATGGGTTTGCCTAGACTGGCCGAGATCCTGGCCAGGTCGTCCATGCTTTCCACGTTAGCCACAGCCCCACCCACCTCCGGTGGGTCTGCAAGGTCTATCATAAGGTCCCCATACCTCTCCTTGAGAACCTCTGCCTCTCCCTTCTCCAGGGCCTTGGGCCACAGTATCCCCCAGGCCACTATGGCCAATGCAGTGATTATGGGTATCGTCGTGTATACGTATAGCTTCAGATCTGAGGCCTCGACGCTCCAGCCGAACATGCCTAGAGGAAACGGCTCCAGGTACACGGGACTATATGTTGTGCGCGACTCCTCGAGGGGTAGCAGTTCTCCCGACTCTCTAGCAGTAATCATGGATGACCCCTGATCCACCGTGAGGACCAGCGAGGGCGTTATAGTGTCGGTCCTGAGGTACCCGTTGGCGTTGACTGAGGACTTTATGTCAGCCGAGAATACAATGTCGTACCTGGAGGTTGTCACACTTATTTCCCTCCTAATTAGGCTGGCTAGCTCGTTGGTCTCTGTTAGATTCACATCATAACTCCACTTGAACCCGTCGTCGAAGAGTATGTTCTCGCTGTATATTGTTTTGTCCCACCGACCTGGATCGACTAGTCTGACCGTGAGGACAGCTTTTCCACTCCTGATCTCGGCGCCCGATACCCTATAGTCAAGCACTACTCTCAGAGACTTGACGAGTGAGAGGTACATTGGCTCGCCTTGAGGCAGGATTGTTGTATTGTACAATACGTTTGGCCTGAGATAAGCCGCATACCGGTAGTCAGCTATGTGCTGGTAATTGTAGATGTTTGCCGATAAAGCCCGGGTTGAGGGTATCTGGGATATATATACAGCCACGCTGGTTACAGCTACGAGTAGTAGGAGAAGCGTGAGAACAACGGCCTTGCCGCCCACCCTCGGACGCCTGACTAGCTTGCCGAGCTTAGAGAGGTGTTTCCCGCCAAGGCCTAGACGCTTGAATTTTATACGGAAACGTTTACGTTGGGACATTTTTACCACCTTTTCTTCCAATATCTCCTGATCCCCAGATACGTGGGGACCAGCGCGAGAGCCGCCACTGCCAGGTACCGTATGTGCTCCAAGGCTTTTCCAAGATATATGGATAGCATGCCCAGCTTGGGCAGGGTGTAAACCACCTTACCAATAACCATCTCGCGGCTAACGATCCACGAATCTGCTTCATCCAGAGCGTCCCCCTTGGTTATGTAGACCCCACTACTCGTCGAAACTACTCGGTGAACCACTACCCTGCCTTCCAGCATGTAGGCAGCTATGTCGCCTGTCTCCAGGCTCTTATCACCCATGTCGACAATCACCATGTCACCTACGTCTATGGTGGGCACCATGCTACCGCTAATTATTGTGAAGGGCCTGTATCCGGCAACGCCGCTGACCAGAACCAGGACTACCACTACTGGCGCTAGCCAGACTAGCGGTTTAAGGGATACAGGCTCCTCGCGCGTATAGAGACGTGCATTTCTCAGAGAGTGTATCAGCATGACGCCTATCAAAGGCACCAGCACGCCGGTATATGTTTTCAGGACCCAGTGGAGGTCGGGTAGCACAGGCATAACCGTGTTGTAGGCCAGGTAGAGCAACTGATAGGTGGCGGCATAGACGAAGCCTCCCCATAGTGCCAGGAAGGTCAAGAAGATGTTGAGGGCAAGTAGAGGCGCCGCCCTGGTATCGAGGAACCTTATATATGACACCGTGCCCTCTAGCGACAGCACCTCAGCTGGCTGTAGTGAAAGGATAGCCAGAAACACGGACACCATCACTACCCAAGAGGCGCCCAGCCGCCCCAGCCGCGACGCGTAAAGGGCTCTAGCCGACTCGTAGGCAAGAATCTTGGTTCCAGTAAAATATAGTGTCAACATAATAGACGCGGCAGACAGCGAGGCAGCGTTCCGCGCAAATCCCGTATATATCCCCATCATCGCCTCTACTGAGACCCTGGCAGCTGAGAGGGCCAGAACCAGTAGAAAGAGGCGTGGCCCGTGCAACGGCCCTGTCCTAAGCCTGGGATACGTGTACATGAATATGGTCAGCCACATGAGCGGCGGCACGTAGTATGCCGCCATCCCGGGATAGTCCACTAGATTAACTGCAAGGTACTGAATGATCAACGCGGCGGAGACAACTAGTAGGGTTCCTCCCTCGTTTCGTGGCAGTACGGCTACGCTCATTTGGCATTGCAACTCTCGCTAGAGTCGAGTTGAGCCTGGAGAGCCTAAAACCCTAGTGTATCAAGATTATGTAACAATGATTCAAGTCATCATTTGCTCCCAGTACTCCTCGAAGCCTCGCCTAGCACGCTTAGAACCCGGAGAAGAAGGCCCATACCCCTCCGGATTTCCGGGTTCTTCAGCGCCTTGGCGAGATCCAGCATGCCAGCCGGCTCGGCCGGCGCTTCCAGGGTTTCGACGAGGCGTTCGATCTTCTCTGGCTCCACCTTTTCGAGGAGGGCTGCTAGTCTGTCCAACAGGCCGCGGCGGTTCAGCTCCACCACAAGGCTGATCAACTTGCCTAGGGCCTCCGCTGCCTCCTCTTCGGATAGTTTTGAGGCAAGCCGTATGAGTGTGGGAAGGTTGTCTAAGAGCCGCATCATGTCGGGAGTCATTATGTATTCGAGAAGCCTCTCAACGATCTCAGGGTCGTTGAGGGCCTCCACCAGCTGGTCTAAGGGTCCGCCGCTCACGCCTCACCACCCCTTCTCGCCTAGCCTGTCGGGCCTGGTTGCCTCCAGGTAGCTCCTGATTATTGGTCTCCAGGCTGCAGGGTTCTTGACGATCCTCCAGTAGGCCTTGGTGAACACATCGGTCAGTAGCCTCTTGAACCTGGTGGGCCTCACGGGGACCGGTGGGTGCTCGTAGCTGCTGATGACAAAGAGGGCGTCCTCGCCCGTGATAAGGGCACAGTTGGTCCTTCCGTCATACCTGGAGCCATATCCCTGTATCCTATCGGCCACGACCTCTGCCATCAAGTGTGCTGTGGTGCCGGTCTTAGCCGTAGGTATCTCGGCTGCATCACCTATGGCGTAGGCGTCGTCGTAGCCGGGCATCTGACCAGTATATCTATCCACCTTGATGAAACCATCGTCGCCCAGCACGTTGTCAGTGTTGAACTCTATGTCGGGCCCCTTTATGGGGGGCGTGAGAACCGCCACGTCGAACTCTAGCTCCGCGCCTCCATACCCTATAAGCTTCTTTTCATCCAGATTTATGTCTTCCAGGAGGAACACCTTGACTACTTCAACACCCTCCCTCTCGAACATGGGCTCCACGATGTTGCTTATAGCTATGGCCGGGTAGGGGTGCGGATAGGGCACCGCCAGCTTGACCCTAACCCTGTCCTTTACACCCCTTCGCTCAAAAAGCTTGGATGCCAGGAACGCTGCCTTGAGAGGGCATGGCGGGCATATCTGCACCGGGTGGGAAACCATGATCACGAAGGAGCCTTCCCGCATGGTGGTCAGAGTTCTCCACAGCCTCCAGGCGTTCTCCTCACTGTGGAAATCGCCGAACCGCTCCACGAGCTGCTTGTGTCCAGGCAACTCGTCGTAGTCTCTTCTCGCCCCCGCCGCCACTACCAGGTAGTCGTACTCCAGTCGACGTCCTCCCTCCGTTTCCACGTACCTCTCGTCCAGGTCTATGCGCTTGGCTCTATCCCTCACCAAATTCACACCCGGCTTCAACACCTCATCCACTGGGCGCTTCACCTCCAGCTTCAACCCTTCGAAGGCGATATAGATGTACGCTGGATGGTAGTAGTGGTACCGGCGCGGCTCGATCACCGTGACCTCGTAGCGTTCCAGGGGCATCAGGTTCGCGAGAATGGCGCCGCCGGTCCCGCCCCCCACAACCACTACCCTTTCACGACGCACCATGGTTCAGCGCCATCCACCCATTATGGAGGCTAAGCAGGCCTAGGGGATTTGTTTGTTGAATAACTAATATACGTTTACCTGGCCGTCCTCAACCGAAATGAAGCCGCGCCTGGCCAGCTCCACCAGGAGCCTCCTGGCCTCGCCCCTCCTCATCCCGAGTCTGTGAGACAGCACGTCCACAGCGTCTCTCTGACTCAAGGGTCCGAACTCCACCGTGGCCTGCATGAGTATGGAGAGGGCGCGGCCCAGCAGCCCTCGGGGCTCCTCCTCAACCAATCCCTCGCTGCTGGCGCGTACAATGCAGATACCCTGGCTCCAGGAGAGCTTGTAGCGGTTCTCCGACATCCTGGACACCCTGACGCTCAGAGCCCTGAGTATCCGTGGTAGTCTGCCAATCTTCTCGGCTACCGCTAACACGACCCTGTCCAGCAGCCCGTAAACCGCGTCGAGACCCACACCTTCCACGCCGTGTATCACCACAGGCAGCGAGGGAGGCAGGGGCGGCGCCTCCGCCACATATATGTGGTCCAGCAGCTGCTGCAACCCCCTATTCTCCGCCATCTTGACCAGCATGTCCGCTCTGAACCTGCCGTCGTGGAGGATCACTGTCCCTCCTCTCCGCTGAGCAGCCCGCAGGGCCGCCTCTGCCGATAGAAGTACGCCTATCCAGCCATAGGGGCACTTAACAACCATCCTCCTTACGCCCAGGAGTTCAATGATCCTGCACGACACTGGGCACTCCCTCCAGCCTTGCCGCCGCTCTAAGGGCCGCGTACGTAGCGACTGCTACTGCCAGGAGCGTCAGAAAACTGTAAGATGAGCAGGGATCCAAGGGCCCCGCGGGGCTGCATTTAAAGAGGCTTCCCACCAGCATGCCCGGCTGCTGCCACGACGCCGCGGCCAGGCCCGCCAACACATCGGCCACAGCGATAAGCCCAGCCTCAGCGGAGGGCACTGCAGCCATCACAGGTAGTGCCAGGAGGAGCCAGGAGGGATCGACGCTGGGCAGGAGTAGCATGGCTGCTGGCACCATGAGGGGTGGCGCGGAGGCCGGGTCGGCCCGCCTCGACACCACCACGTATAGAATGGTCAGGGCCGAGGCCATGGCGAGCATCCAGGCGGCAAGGGGTTTGAGGCTCAGAAGAGCCCCCAGGCTACCAGCACCTGAGTTCAGCATGGCTACGCCCTCCAGCCAGCCCGTCGGAGATGCCTTAATGGCTAGCAGCGTGGCGGGGTTGAAGAAACTGGCCACTGCCACAAGCAGCTCCCTCCTTAAGCCCTTTACAGCAAAGACCGTCAGATACAGGAGGGCCAGCGTATTAATGGAGCCAGCCACGCCTACCAGAACGGCTGCACGCAGGGTCTTGCCCCGCTTCTCATGGTATAGTGCCCTGGCTACAAGTGCTGCTGCCAGTACAGTCCAGCCGCTGGCCGCATAGAACAGAATGAGGAACAGAGGGACTGCGGCAAGCCTGCCTCTCCACGTGTCTACGACGTCTACTATTAGGGATAATGCTGCAAAGAACGCCACCACACTCAGGGCAGCGTATGCCTCGAAGAGGCTAGAAGAGAACCGGGCCACTAGGTAGGTGAGCCAGCCCGCCAGACCGGGGCCCCGGTAAACATATTCCAGGTAGGGGACCTGGGCCCCAGGGCCTACTCCCTTGGTCCTCAACACCTCGAGGACATAGCTATGCCCAGCTGCGCCGCTATAGATGATAACTCCGGACAGGGCTGCTGCCAGGACCAGTGCTGGCCATTGGGGCACCAGCCCCCTCCTCTCGTAGAGAGGTCTCAAGAAGAACAGCTCTCCAGGCAGAGGCGGGGTTTCCCGTCCGAGAAGGTGGTTCAGGATCCTTCTCCACCCGTTGATCACCTGTCTGCGCAGCCAGCCCGCCTCATAGTATAGGAGGTATACGGCGGAGGCGAGAAGCACCGCCGCTGCCGGGGAGAGCTGGACGGCGTAGAAGCTGTAGAGGGTGCGATTACCCTTGAGGTAGAGGCCAGCATAGCCGAGCCAGACCGTGAGGAAGAAGAAGGCTGGCACATAGTTCTTAGCCTTAGCCCGGCTAAGCAGGAGGGGGGCCAGGACAGCCGCGGAAACCAGGGCCAGACTCAGGAGAACCGGGTTGGTGGATGCTATGAGGTCAGGATTGAAGTGGAGACCCATGGGTCTAGCGTTGAGGAGCCAGTCGATAGGCGTCGAGGTGGGCGGCCCTGAGCCCCTGCTCGTGGTATGCCACCTGAGGGCCCCCAGATGGTCCTCCACCCAGAGATCTAGGCCCCTATACATTATCATTGGTAGAGACACGGCCAGATATGTCGTGGAAGTGGCCACAGTGTAGGCGAGGCTCCTTGGGAAGCTCATCCTCTTAACCAGCCTGAGGAACAGGTAGACAGCCAGCACAGTGAAGAGGCCGCTGAACTTCACGCTAAAGGAGAGCCATGCCGCCACCAGGGCTGCCACGGGCCTATCATATATGGCTAGGAGAAGGGCCAGCGCCGTGAAGAAGGTTAGATGTATGTCCAGCATAGCTACTATACTCATGTTCCTAAGGAGAGGGTCAGCCACAGCCGCAGTAACCGCCACCAGGCCGCCCAGCAAGCCGCCGAGACGCCAGCCTGCCAGATACGCTATGACTATGATGGCAGCCCCCTCCAGGAGGCCTGGGACCCTCCAGGAGAGGGGCTTGTCACCTAGGATCGTCATGGCAAGCCCTATGATGTATTTACCCAGAGGCGGGTGCTCGGTGTTCAGGTAGTTGTAGATGTTATTCTTGGAAGGGTACTGGTAGCCGCCTATAACCCTCTCGACCCCGGGGCAACTGCTAAGCTTAGAGTAGTTCTCCTCGGGCACCTTGACCCAGAGCAACGGTATCTTGTCGCCGGTCTCCGTATAGTTACTTCTAACAATGCTTCCTCCAAGCCCCTCAACACATTCCTTCGTTTCGTTCAACTTCTCCTCTAGCACGGTCCTAGAAAGGAACACCAGGGTAGCGTACCTGTACCCGTCCTCGCGGTACACCGGGTCGACATGGAAAACCCTTACCAACAGGTTTCTGGCAGAGGTAGCGTACCAGACCTCGTCGCTGATATAGTAGCTATCGCCCCGGTAGGCGTGGGAGGAGGCGTGGAGATAGCCTATGTAGAAGCTGGAAGTTGCTGCCAGTACCGCTACCACGAGACCCAGGACGAAAGCCCTCCGCCCCCGGGGATCCCCGAGCACTGCGTCGAGAATTTTCATAGCCGTTAACCTCCCCGGCCACAGTAAAACTCGGGTACAACATATTTATTTACAGTGCACCAATCCACAGCCGCTCGAGAGAGTAGGTAGAGGACGCTTAATATGGTGTGATCAGAGTAGCTCAGCCTCCTCATAGCCGTGCAACGGCTCCGTCCACGCTATTCATCACGCTGGGAGGAAGGGTGGGGGTGTGGGTGAATACGTCCCTGACCCCCTCACTCCTCGCCCGCGGCGGCGTCAGGGGTCGTTACGGATCATGCGTCCCCCGGGTAAATTGTTTAGCGCGGCTCTACGACCCAGGTGGTTTTATCCTTATGGTCCATCAGGCGTATGCCGAGGCTGGCGAGCTCGGAGCGTATCCAATCAGCAGTCTCGTAGTCCTTGGCCTCCCTGTGTTTCTGACGGATCTTGACTACTAGTTCGACCAGCTTCTCGAAGCGTTCCTCCTCAATACCGGCCTCCTTGAAGGCGTCGTCTAGGACGCCGAGCACCTGGTTCACCTCTCTAAGCGCCTGGTATGCGCGGAGGACGGTGGCGTGCTCCGGCTTGCTGGCCAGCTCCTTGTTTATCAGGGTGATGAGCCTGCCGACATGGCTCAAGGCCTGGGGAGTGTTGAAGTCGTCGCTCATGGCCTTGTGGAACCCGATGTAGGCCTCCTCTATCCTCCTCAGGATCTTGAGGCCAGCGTCGCTGAGCTTGTAACTGGGCTCAGTCTCTCTCAGCAGGTTTCGAAGCAGCCACACAGTGTTGACCAGGCGCTCGTAGAGCCTCTCCGTATGCATTAAGCCCTCCTCGGTGAAGTCAAGCTGGCTCCGGTAGTGAGCGCTGAGCAGCCAGAGCCTGAGGACTTCGGGCCTCCACTTCTTGAATACTTCGCGGAGCGACACGATGTTGCCGAGGCTCTTGCTCATCTTTTCTCCGTGAACCGTTATCATGCCGGTGTGGAGCCAGTACCTGACCCACTGTCCCCCCACCTTGGCCTCGCTCTGCGCTCTCTCGTTCTCGTGGTGCGGGAATATCAGGTCCTGGCCCCCGCCATGTATGTCAAATCTATCGCCCAGGTACCTGGAGCTCATCACGCTGCACTCTATGTGCCAGCCTGGCCTGCCAGGGCCCCAGGGGCTCTCCCACCAGGGCTCGCCGGGCTTAGCCCTCTTCCAGAGGGCAAAGTCGTAGGGCTTCTTCTTCTCCCTAAGCACATCCTCCTCCTGGCGCCATTCCTCCTTGTGGAACCTGCCCGAAAGGGCGCCGTAGTCGGGGTACTTGTCTACCTCGAAGTAGACGCTCCCGTTGCTCACATAGGCGTAGCCCCTGTCAATCAGGTCCTGTATGAACTCTATGATCTCCCCTATATGATGGGTCACGCGGGGGTGCAGATGTACCTCTATTCTGAGCTTGGAGAGGGCCTCCAGGTAGTCCTTGGTGTACTCTTCGGCTATCTCCCTCCAGTCGCGCCCCTCCTCGGCTCCTCTCCGGATGATCTTGTCGTCGATGTCGGTGATGTTCTGGACGTGGAGCACGTCGTAGCCCCTGAGCCTGAGGTACCGTTTTATCGCGTCGAAGGCTACGTAGGTCCTAGCGTGGCCTACGTGCGTGTAGTCATAGACCGTGGGGCCGCATACGTACATCTTGACCATGCCTGGACTGAGCGGTCTGAAGGGCTCCTTGCGCCCCGTCAACGTGTTAGTTACACGGATCTCCAGCAACGCGTGCCCCTCCCTGAAAGGGTCCCGGTGAAGCTATGCGTAGCGGCTACTATAAAGCGTTAGCCCTATCTAACCCCTGTAGACCGGTACGTAAGTCTCCAGGTCTTCCCCGGTAAGCGCGTGGAGGGCTACCCGCAGGGAAGGCACCTGCACCACGCTGACGCGGAAAACTGCGGAGGCTTCCATGTCCTCGTATGACTCGTAGTAGATGGTTAGCCGCGATAATGTCGGGCTGACTTCCTTTCCCAGTATTTCTATAGGCTTATAACTGGCCGGAACCACCAGCGACGCCGTTGACAGGTTTCCGGCTAAAACCTTGTTGACCAGGAGTTCGTCGTGGTACGCGAAGAGCTTGGCCTCAACCACCTTCAGAAAGCCCTTCTCGACGGAAACGTTGACTAGGGCCACGTAGCCGTGCTGAGGCCCTGTGTATATGTTTAGGAAGCTGAGATCCACAGGGTTGAAGCCAGCCCCCTGCAGCCTGTCAACCCTCCATGTTTCCGTGAGTAGCACAACCTCGCTGTAGGCGAAACTGCCGGTACTGGAGGCGGGGAGTTTCAGGGTCATCTCGTAAAGCATGCTTTCTACCGCCAGCTCAGCGTCGCCCCTGCCGGGCTCCATTACCAGCTGAAGCTCTACGAACTCCCTGGGGCCGAGGACCAGGTATGCATCCCTGAACTCTAAATGTGCTGTGAAGTTCGTCGCGGAGAGTTCTATTGTTTTGAACGTGTAGAGGCTATCTCCCTGGTTCATTAGGTACAGCTTCAGGTGGATGGATTCGTTCTCCAGGTAAGCATATCCGTAGAATTCGACGAGCCCCGCCTCCTGTTCAGGCGTCATGGTGGCAGTGGTCCCTGGTTCGCGGCCCTCAAATATGCCGGGCAGCCTAGGGATGGCCAGGAGAATTATAACTAGGAGGGCCAGAACCGCAAGGTAGGGCCATCGATGCACAGCTGCATCAACAATTCTTGCCATGGGGGCTCCTCCGCGGCAGTCCCTGTTTGGCTCTATATTTTGTCGTTCCACACTCATATATCTGGGTTTCCGGCCCGAACCAAAAGTTAAATATATATTGTATTTATTCACTTTATTTGCCCTAACGTAAAGTTAACCGTTTACTTAATAAGCTCTGATAAGAACAGGTGCCCGAGCAGCGATGAGGGTAGGGCCGCCGCGGGAACACGGCCTCACATCGGTCTGGCTGGCAACACTGATCTATGGCCTTGCCCAGGTAAAAGAGTTCAACATAATGCTACCCGTAGCCCTTGCCGCTTCCACGGCTACACTCCTCCTAGCCGACGGGTTCCTGGACTGCTTCGCCTCCAGGCGGCTCGCGGGCTGTGGTCCCGGGTTTGTAGCAATATTTGCACCCTACCTGGTGATCATGGTTTCGAGGCCCTCGCTCCTCCACGTAGCGGTGGTGGGGCTCACGGCTATCCTGGCAGTAGTGCTCCATGTGTCGACCCGCGTTGCCAAGGTGACCCACTACTCGACGATAGCTGGCGGTACAATGATCTCCCTCCACGCCTACTTCATTGTGGCGGCAGGAGGCGCTGACCTGGGTAACGCTTTGTTCCTCCCAGTATATACAGCTGTGTCGGTGGCCCAGGCGGCAATGAGGGTCATAGGATGGCGCCGCGACGTTGCGGCCTTCTTCTACATCTCAATGGCGGGTATGCTGGCCTATGCTGCTACGCTTTTCCCTCCAGCCGGTTTTCTCGTGGCTATGGGTGACGCTGCCAGCCGTGTGTTTCAGGAGGTCTCAGGGTTCTCGGAGAGAATGAGTATAAAGAGGTACGGCCTCTTTGAACTCGTCCGGGGCCTCGTGGTACTCGGGGTTCTAGGTGTGCTACTACGCTAAACCGGCGCCACGGGGACTTTCCCGAAGAACCCGAGCTCCACGGTGTCCCCCGGCCTGGCCCCCTCATATATTATTAGCCTGGACCCGAGGGGCCGGCCCTTTATATGGGCCACTGTCTTCTGGTCGGCTAGCAGACCCTTCACCTCGGTGCGGGTAGTTTCGCCAGGCAATACAACCATGTCCACACCGGCCACGCAGCCCATAGTTAGGGAGACGAGGTCTCTGGCGCGGAGCCTGCCCTCCAGCACCCTCTCCTTGAGCACATTGTCCTCGGCCACTGCCAGCATCGCCTCGTTGAAACCCGTAGTCTTGATGCTGCTCGCCGCGCTCCACACAGCCTCGTTGAGTCTCCTCAGGCCCGTGAGGGTTCCGGGCTCCGGCACCGGTACCCCGCTGATGGTCTCCACGGCTCTGGCTACGCTTTCGTCCATCCAGGGCGATGGCGAGGCGTCGACTCCGAACATCTCTATCCCGAGGGTCGACGCTATCCTCATACCGACCCCTTCAGCCCATGCTAGTGTCTCCCTTATGCTAAGCTCCAGGCTGTCCTTGCGTATGCCCTCCATTATCCTGTCGGTGTAGAGCAACGCTATGGCTATGCCTTCACGTTTAGCAGTGTTTGACGACATGGGGAAGTAGGGTGTGAGGAGCCCGAAACCCCAGAGATCGACTGCCAGCCTGGCAGCCGCTAGCGGGTCTATCCTTGAGACTCGGAGCACGGTTTCCGCTGCAGGCCCTAGGTCCCCCATACTTGGGGTTCTCAGCGACGCGTAAAGCCTATAAGTTGACAGGACCTCGGGGAGGAGGCGAGCCCTCCTATCGGAGGCGTCCAAATGGAGGGCTGAGGCGTACTTTACGCCTGTTCCCTCTATAGCGGTTGAGACCGCGTCGGCCACTGCCTCCAAATCCGCCTCTACGGGTAGTGGTGGTAGCGAGACCCTCAGGCTCCAGACAATATTGGTTAGTCCAAGGTTATCTACAGCATCGGCGAATCTGGTAGCCCTCTCCTCAACGTAGTCTCGGAGGGCGCCCCTATTCCAGGAGGGTGGCTCCAGGAAGAGGGTGGCGGCCCTTATCCTAGGCACAGTGCTCCACCACTAGTATTAAGGCCTGAGCCATATATAACGGGGTTGGAGGAGCGAGTTGGCCAAGAAGCAGGTGCTGGCTGAGCCGGGATGGGCCAGGTGGGTCGCCTTTGCTGGTAAACTGCTGCTGGCGCTGGAGGATGCGGTGGAGGAGTATGGGCTGGAGAACATCTACGTAGACACACGGGTGTTCCGCCAGGACTATGTGCCCAGGGTTGTAGGGATAAGGCCCGAACCCCCCGTCGACGGTGTTGAGGAGTACGTCGAGGACAGGGTCGACGGGCTCTCTATCCGCAGGGCTGGGGGCGAGGTCAGCTCCATGGCGGAGCTGTACAGAGCTGTCCTCGGAGTATACCTATCCAGGTTTGCAGCCATTCTGCTAAGACACGCGGCGGAGACCAGCGAGACGGGGACGGAGTACTTAGCGGCTGTGGTGGGTGACGGCAAACTTGTAGTGTTGGAGGGTGACGAGGGGCGGGTCACCATACCCTTCATCCAGTCCTGGGTGACAGGCCACACGCATCCAGCCGGGCACTGTCTGTTCTCCCACAAGGATGTAGCGTCGATGCGCGACTTCTACACGCATGGCGGGCTGGTCACCGGAGTAATTACCACAACTTGTAGCATGGTTCTCTGGAGGGAAGGGCCCTATACTATGGATGACCACCTGGCCCTTATAGGGTTGGAGAAGGCCCTGAAAAGGCTCCGAAGACCAGAAGATGTTCCCAGAATATTCAAGGAGTTCTCCGGGAAGGCCAGGAATCTCCGCTACTCGTGGGTTAGAGGTGGCGAAGGATGACCTTGCGTTTATAGGCGTCTCTCAGGAGGTGGGCGAACCTCCGGGTAGCCCGTCCCCGCGGCGCCTCAAGCAGTATTCTATCCCCCTCAACATGGATCCTCACATCCCCGAGTCCCAGGTCTTCAGCAGCCTGCAGAGCCTCCCCAACGTCTAGTCTCGGAAGCCTCTCGGCCGGGCCGCAGGGCCCCATGTTGCATGCATAGCATGAGAGC
>WAQK01000089.1 GCA_015520265.1 Pyrodictiaceae archaeon
ACACCGAGTCGGAGCCCGCCACGTTGACAAAGTAGTCGAACTCGTCCAGCGCAAGGATGGCGTACATATTGTTGTCCTCCAGGTACTCTAGGATGGACTCCAGGATCTCCTGGACCGACAGGCCCCTAGTGGGCAGAGGTATTTTGAGCTGTCTGGCAGCCTCCAGGACAACCGAGTAGAGGGTCCTATCCCTGTGGCAGTTGACATGAATGTATTCTAGCAGGACCCCCCTCTTCCTGGCCAACTGCTTGAAGTCCCTGCCGAAAACCCTCGCGGTAACCGTCTTCCCGGTACCCACACCCCCTATGAGGAGGGCCCTATAGGAGGCGGAGCCAGGGTCCGAGACCAGGCTCCTAAAGATAAGGGTGAGCTGTCTGAGCTGCTCCTCCCTGTGGGGGAGCTGGCTGGGAATATACTCTGGGTACAGCCTCTCCTTGTTCTTGAACACGCTGGGGGAGCCGAGCACGCCCTCGATGATGTCCCTAGGCCTACTCATACTTTCACCGAACCCCTGATCAACTATTAACAGGCTCCCCTACATTATTAACCACTATGGTTCAACAAGTGCTAGCCGAAAAGAGGGTTCTCACCGCCTATGGCAGGGCGTGGCCCCCACGATGACGAGGCGGTCCACGGACTCTACCCGGATGCAGAGCTGGGGGCTCCGAGAATCGAACCTGTATGCAGCCCCCAGAGCCTCGGCGACCCTCCTCTTGAGCTCGGTGCAGCTGAGCTCCAGGCCACGGAAGCTGCAGTCCACCCGGTAACGGGACGCGCTATGCCTCTCCACTAGACGGGCCACGGCTTCCGCCAGCTCGTCGAGGCCTGGGCCTTCTAGAACCACGTGGGCTGGAACAACCCTTGCCACCCATGAGAGGTACCTGGACGAGAGCGCCCGGAACGCCTTCTCCGGGGAGAGGGTCTCAGAGTATACGAGTAGGACTCCTGGAAACCTCGTGGGCCTGACCTCCACTTGGGGATCCAGCCTGAACAGGGTGTTCCCAACCTCCTCGCCGGCCCGCTCCTCCTTACCGTGGGGCGTCGTCACCAGCAGCACGGGCCTGGGCATAGCTACACACCTCCCTGAGGGGGCACTCCCAGCACCTGGGCCTGCGGGGCTTGCAGTACCTCCTCCCCACAGCTATGAGCTTGAGGTGGGCTTCGAGGAGATCGATCTTGCCGCGGAGCAGCTCTATGAGCCTGGAGCTTATCTCCTCATACCCCGCCCTGGGGCCCACTATGCCGAGCCTCTTCGACACCCTGTTGATGTGAGTGTCCACCGCCAGCACCTCAGCCTCCGACACGAAGTTGGCCAGCAACACGTCAGCCGTCTTGACGCCTATACCCGGGATTCCTAGCAGCTCCTTCCTAGCCTCCCTCCAGGGCTTCCGGAGCAACGACCAGAGGTCGCCCCCATACCTCTCCAACACCACCCTTGCCAGGTTCTTGATGACCCAGGCCCTCCGCTTGTAGAGCCCCGCGGGCCTAACGGCGTCCTCTATGACCTCCAAGGGTGCCTCCGCCAGCCTCTCCGGGTCAACGCCAACCCTCTCCTCCAGCCTCCTGAACGCCCTGATGGCGTTGGTATCACTCGTATTCTGGGAGAGAACTATGCCCACCAGAACCTTGAAGGGATCCCGCCTCCTCCTACGAATACTGCTAACCACGAACCTCTCTCCACCCAGATCCACCCTCGCCAGGAGCTCCGCTAGGGAAGCCACCAAGCAGCACCGGGTAACACGTCGGCGCCGGGGAGTATAAAAAACGGTGACTCACCGCCTGCCAAGGTATAGCGCTGCAAGTATAGCTACCAGGGCTGCCGGCAAAACGTATACTGTGATCGACGAGTTGTCTATGCTCCTCGCCGCCCCTCCCTCCAGGCTACCGGTATCCGCCGCTATGGGAGTCTTGGTGCTTGTCTCTATCCCATTCTCGGAGGATGCTACGGAGTCTTGAGTAATGGTTGTCTGTGCAGGGGTGCTGGGCGTTGCCTCGGCGTCGCGGGGTGCTGTGGTTGTCGGAGAGCATGTGTATCCGCTATCCACCCGTTCTTCTGGCGCGGGCCTTGTCGTGGTGCTTGCCGCTTCTCCGGGTTCTTCCGTGGTGGTTGCGGTGACCTCTTTGTCTATCTCCTCGACTAGAGGGTCGTAGTAATGCTTGACGGGGACCAGGCTGAACAGTACTGGTATTTCTTCGCTAAGGTTGGCCTTGTCCCTCAAGTATTTCACCACCTCTACGGCCTCCTCCACGCTGGCATTCTCCGCGTATATCTGGACGTGGAGCATGGGTCCAAGCCAAGTTATCGAGTAGGGGAAGTATCCACCGCTACTGAAATAGGAGGCATTGACTGTTCCGGCGAGCTGGCTGAGAAGCCTGGGGACCTCTGAGGGATCGGCACCCGGTACGCCGTAAAGGCTCCTGGCGTCCACGTCAAGGACTATCGAGTCGAGGACCCGCGCAACACTTCTCATGATCTCGTAGCGGACGCGCCAGTCACCCAGGTCTGCCTGCCGGGTCTGGTTTATCGGGAGGACCAGCATCACTATGCCTATCTCGTGGTCCCTCGCTATTCTGGCCAACTCTTCTTCAAGGAGGGCTGGGTTCTCCGCAGCCGTTGTCCTCACGTATGCTACTCTAAGCCAAAACGTTACCGTCGACGAGTTTCCTATGGCCTCTACCAGCAGGGTCCTGATCGCTTCTCTCTCCTCCCCTGTGAGCGGTGTTGAAGGGAGGCCCTCCATGAGCCTGGACAGAATTCCTGGTAGGGACCGGTCAGGCAGATTCTCGTATTTTGCACTGTCCAGTATGATGTAGTTGTCGCCTTTATACCAGACATAGTGGTCGGTCTCCAGTCTGAGTACAACCACGTTGCTAGATGACGCATCCACCCCTAGGATGGGGCCAGCCATAAATGCGGCAAGCATCAGGCACAGCGTCATAATGACTAATGGTCTGGACATCATGGTACACCACGATTTTTTTGTATCAAGGTTAATATGTTTACCTAGTCTTTAGCTATATGGCGTAGCAATTGCCTTGTCGACCTATCCACGAGCTCGGCAGCGGAGCCGGGATCCTCTCTTAGGATGGCTGCGACCTCGTCCAGAGGCTTCCCCTGAACCACTCTGGCTATGACGGCCACCAGACCTTCTTCGCCGAGCAACCGTGACAGGGTGTCGCCGGGCGTGCGGGCGAGCGTTGATATTATGGCGGGGTAGAGGGCGTCGTGGGCCGCC
>WAQK01000090.1 GCA_015520265.1 Pyrodictiaceae archaeon
AGGGGGATCTCAGGTATCTCGATCTCCTTGGGCACGTCCTCGTCGTACCACTGGGTCCAGACGCGAGGCTCTATGTACTTCTTGAACACCTCCTCGCTACTCATTGTAGGCTTTGTTCCTGTCTCCGAACCCATAAACCATGCACCTCGGTGAGAAGGATGGGCTTACACGTGTCTGGGGACATTATCGGTTAGACCAGCTTATTATTTTTATTCTGATCCTACGACAATGGGAGTTCCAATATTTTAATGTATATTTTTTACAATAAACGTCAATAACTCTCCGGCCTGGAGAGAAAGAAGAAGGGATGGTTAGCGGCCCGCCTCAAGGAGCCTCCTGAGATGCGTCGTCTCGATCACGTTGCCAGTTATCTTCATCTTGCCCCTGATGAAGGCGGCCATGGCGTCAAGCTCTCCCTTCAGTATCTGCTCCAGCACCGATTTCTCCATGATCAGCGTCGCCGTCGGCGAGGAATGGGTGCCGGCCTCGATCTTCATCTCGCCGCCGGAGAACTCTATGTAGAACGGCTCCCCGTCAGGGATGTTGAACTGGAACACCTTGTTCCAGGTCTTTATCTCATCACCCATCTTCTCCTTAGCCTTCTCGTAGATCTGGGTGAAGATCTGCTTCACCTCGTCTATCACGTCAAAACACCGGGGTTATACTGGGGGTGGGCCTTTAAAAGCATTGAACCCTCAGAACACTCTCCCGCAAGTTAGCCTAACCTAAAATTTAATTTCCGCAAAACCCAGTTGGTGGGTGGTGTCCCAGTTTTGGGTAGGCAGGTAGCAATAGTTGGTGTCGGGCATTCTAAGTTCGGCACAAGACACGACGCGAACATAGCGGAGCTGGCATGGGAGAGCATCAGGCAGGCCTTGGATGATGCCGGCGTGGGCCAGGAGGACATAGAGTACTTCGTCGTCAGCAACGCGGGCGGGTGGAGCAGCGAACCACTCCCCGCGGTGGTTGTGGGTGAGTACGCTGGCCTCAACCCCAAGGGAACCGTGAGGGTTGAGGCGGCCTGCGCCTCGGGTAGCGCGGCCTTGAAGCTGGCCCACGACATTGTGGCTAGCGGGCAGGCAGACATAGTGCTGGCCGTGGGTATAGAGAAGATGAACGAGTCCCCCACACCCACCGTCGTGGAGTATATCGGGAGGGCTGGCAACTTCTTCTGGGAGTTCCAGAACTTCGGCCTAACGTTTCCCGGCTACTACGCCCTCTACGCAACAGCCTACATGCATAAGTACGGAGCCACCGAGGAGGACCTCTGCCGCGTCGCAGTGAAGAACCACTACTACGGTGCTAGGAATCCCAAGGCCCAGTTCCAGCGCGAGATCACCGTGGAGGCCTGTATGAACTCCCGCTACGTGGCCTGGCCCCTCAAGCTGTTCGACTGCTCCCCTATAACCGACGGCTCCGCCGCCGTGATAGTTGCCAGCGAGGAGATAGCCAGGAAGCTCACTGACACGCCTGTCTGGATAAGAGCCATAGGCGCTGCCAGCGACACTTCGAACCTCAGCAAGAGGACCGACTTCACCAGCCTCCGCGCAGCGGTAGAGGCCGCCAGGATGGCCTACAGAAAGGCCGGCATAGACCCCGAAAACCCTGTCAAGCACATAGACGTCGCCGAGGTGCACGACTGCTTCACCATAGCCGAGATACTGGCCTACGAGGACCTGGGCTTCGCCAAGAGGGGCGAGGGCGTAAAGCTCGTCAGGGAGGAGCAGACCTACATAGGCGGCCTAATACCTGTGAACCTCAGCGGAGGCCTGAAGGCTAAGGGCCACCCCATAGCCGCCACCGGCGTCAGCATGGCCGCAGAGCTAACCAGGCAGCTGAGGCAAGAGGTTGAGAAGGAGAGGCAAGCCACCATCAATAAGGGGATAGCGCTAGCACACAACGTGGGCGGCACAGGCCACTATGCCTACGTAACCATACTCTCCCTGGAAAAACCGTCCAAGTAGATAGGGGGTGAGTGATATGAGCAAGTCCCAGAAAGAGATGATGGAGGAGGCCCTCAAACAGCTCCACATGTTCGTCGAGTCGATAAAGAAGAGCACGGGGCTACCCATAGTCCCTGACCAGAAGTCCGGCGCCGCCCTCTGGTACGACCAGAGGCAGATAACCAACAAGTACCTAATATCTGTGGACAGGATCAGGCCCTTCTACGACGGCCTGATGGACGGCAAACTCATGGCGACCAAATGTAAGCACTGCGGCCAGCTATACTTCCCGCCCCAGGTGGACTGCCCCAAGTGTAGGAAGAGCGACATGGAGTGGGTCGAGCTAAGCAGGGAGGGCGAGCTGATCACCTTCACCGTGATTAACATTAAGCCAGCCAGCTTCGCCCACTATCCCGACTACACCGTGGGCATAGCCAGGCTGAAGGAGGGCATCAATATTACTGCATGGGTAAGGGAAACCGACCCCAAGAAGCTACGGATAGGAATGAAGGTCAGAGTAGAGGTTGTGAAGAGGGAGCCCGAAGGCTACCTTACCTACGAGATAGTGCCCGCCGAGTAGCCCATCCTACCACAATACCATTATTTTCGTTATTTACATCACTTTTTATAAAAATCTCACATAATCTATTAAAACTGGGCCGCAGTAAACACATGGTGGTGCAAAGGATATGGTATTCCCGTTCACCAGCCTACAGGACTTTAGGGTAGAGATAACCGAGGAGCACGAACTCTTCAGGAAAATGATCAGAGAGTTCGTCGAGAAGGAGCTGGAGCCCCGAGCAATGGAGATCGAGAAGAACAACGAGATCCCTGAGGAGCTTTTCGACAGGGCTCGCGAGCTCGGCTTGTTCGGCATAGGGATCCCTGAGGAGTACGGAGGACAGGGCGGAGGACAGCTGCTCACAGCTATCCTCATGGAGGAGCTCTCCAGGGTCAGCCCTGCCTTCGCGACCGCAATAGCGGTTAAGGGCCTCTTCGTGGTCCCCATACTTCTCTTCGGGACAGAGGAGCAGAAGAAGAAGTACATACCCCCGGTAGCCAGGGGCGAGAAGTTCGCCGCCCACGCCAACACCGAGCCCGAGGCGGGCAGCGACATCGCTGGCATAAAGAGCACCGCCAAGAAGGTCAACGGATACTGGGTCATCAACGGCCGCAAAATGTTCATCACCGGCGCAGACAAGGCCGACTACTTCGTCGTCTCTGCAAGGACCAGCCCGCCGCCCGACAGGAAGCACAGGTGGAAGGGCATAACCTTCTTCATAGTTGAGAGGGACTGGCCCGGCGTCAAGGTGGGCCAGAAGATCAACGTGACTGGGCTCAGAGGCGAGCACCCTAGCGAGGTCATCCTCGAGGACGTGAAGGTCCCCGAGGAGAACGTCCTTGGCCCCATAGGCGAGGGCTTCAAGGTAGCCGTGGAGACCTACGACCACGGCAGAATAGGCATAGCCGCTCAGGCCGTCGGCATCGCCCAGGCTGTGTTCGAGAAGAGCCTCAACTACGCACTGCAGAGATATGCCTTCGAGAGGCCCATCATAAGCTTCGAGGGCGTGGCCTTCAAGATCGCCGATATGATGATAAAGCTGGAGGCCGCCAGGCTCCTCACCTATTGGGCGGCCACACTGGCGGACCAGGGTAGGAAGGAGTACGTCATCGCCGCCTCCCTGGCCAAGACCTTCGCCACCGAGGTGGCCGAGGAGGCTTCCGCCAAGGCCATAAAGATCCACGGCGGCTACGGCGTCGACATCGAGACGGGCGTGGAGAGGTTCCTGAGGGACGCGCTGATCACCACCATCTACGAGGGCGCCAACGACATCCAGAGGATAACGATTATACGCCAGATACTGAGGCAGGTGTTCGGCACCTCCCTCACATTAATGTAAGTGTTTTTCACAAAAACTTAAAACAGCTATATGGGTGCCCGAAATGAGCGCGGAGAACATTAGGAGGATAATAGTAGTAGGAGCAGGCACCATGGGACACGGCATCGCCGAAGTAGCCGCCATGGCTGGCTACGAGGTCTACCTAGCCGACATAAACGACGAGATCCTGAAGAACGCCCTTGAGAAGATAAAGTGGAGCCTCTCCAAACTCAGCGAGAAGGGCGTGTTGAGGGAGAGCGTCGACGCCGTTATGGCAAGGATAAAGCCAGTCGTCAACCTCAAGGACGGGCAGTACACCGAGGATTTCGCCAA
>WAQK01000091.1 GCA_015520265.1 Pyrodictiaceae archaeon
TACTGTACAGTCTAGCGGTGCTCGCCAACACTGCTGGACTGATACATGTCTCTCTGATTCTCTACAGGTTCTCCAGCTATGTTGAGGATTGGCAGGTAGCGGTCTTCTATCTCGCCATTATGGGAGTTGATGCCGTCGCAGCGCCGGTCTCAGGCCTCCTCTACGACAGAGTGGGTCCCGGGGTGCTCCTGGCGCCCTTCATTCTCTCCCTGGCGCCTTCGATACTGGGTGTGGCTGGAGGTCTTGGGGGCGTCGTGGCGGCTGGAATGCTGTTGGGCATGGTTATGGGTATGCAGGAGTCCGTTTATAGAGCGGCAGTCGCCGATCTTTCACCTCCGGGTAGCAGGGGGATGGCGTACGGCGTTTTCAACACGCTTTACGGTGTGGGTTTCCTCTTGAGCGGCGTTGTGTTCGGTCTAGCCATAGAAAGAGGGTACGTGGTCCAGGCGGTCGGCTACAGCGTGGCCCTCCAGGCCCTTGCAGTGACCCTTCTGGCTCGCTCAGCGAGCCGGAGAATTATGATCTAGATGTAGGGCATTCTGTGCTCTCTCCTGGACTTCTCCTGGTCGGAGAGGACCGCCACAATCCCGCCTGAGACGGCCAGGATGAGGCCTATGGACGCGTAGAAGGGGTCCGAGATAAGCATGCCTAGGAGAGTGGCGTAGGAGCCCAGGAAGCCGCACAGTGTGACGTAGAAGCCTATGAAGCCCTCGTCGAGCACGGCTACCCCGACCACGATGCTGCCGAAGACTAGTAGCAGGAAGAAAACAATGTCTATGCTGGCTCCAGGCCCCCCTATCACGACGTTCCAAAGGTCCAGGAGGCCGGCCAGCCTCACGGCCACTATGTTCTCCCTAATTGCCTGGGTCAGCGTCGTCAGTGCGCCCGCGATCACGGAGGCAGCGTAGTAGTTCTTCAACCATTTATGCACCTATTCTTAGATTCGTTCTGGAGAGTTAAAATAGGTGAGGGCCAGGCTAGGCCAGGCCCATGGCTGCGGAGACCAGTATGGCTGCCAGGTAGACGAGGCCGAACCGCAGTACAACCCCTGCTGTCCGCGGATCCGCGTCGAGCGGCGTCTCCTTCTCAAACATCTTGTACAGTCTCAGCGCCCGCGGCAGTGTCACCAGCACGGCGAGAGTAGCTAGGGGGGTGAAGCGGAGGGCCACCAAAACCAATACTACCAGGTATGGTGCCACTATCAGCGCCTTATAGAGGGATACGGCGTCCCTACGCCCGATTCTTACAGCCAAGGTCCTCACGCCAGCCGATGAGTCGAACTCTATGTCCCTGATATTGTTGGCTAGCAGGACCGCCGTGACTAGGAGTCCTAGAGGTACAGAGGCTGCCAGAGCCTTGGCTGGCAGCTGGCCCGATGCCACATAATAGCCGCCGCCGAAGATCAAAGGGCCCCATACCAGGAAGGTCGTCAGCTCGCCCAGACCCACATACTTGAGCCTCAGCGGCGGGCCGGTGTACCAGAAGGCTGCGGCGAACCCTGCTAAGCCCAGCGGCACGGCTAGGGGCCTGCCGTTCACAGCTATGTATAGGCCCAGGGCGAGCCCCAGGAGCCCCGAGACCGCGCCCATGGCAAACACCTGGCCAGGGGTCAGTATGCCATGGATCAGCGGGTGGGGCCTGTACTTGGCCGTCCCGGCCTCTGGCCTATCCACACCGTATCGTGTATCGTAATAGTCGTTGAGTATATTGACCATGGCGTGGAGCAGCACGCTGCCCGCCGCTGCTGCCGCCGCTAAGCCTAGGGGCACAGGGTAGCCGTGCCATGCGGCAAGCGCTATGCCGGACAAAACCACTATTAGGGTCATGGGGAAGCTCCACGGCCTCGTCACTATGAAGAGTGTCTTCAACCTCTGGGCAACAGTCATTGGGTGTCCCCGGGGGAGTGGCGTAACACGGCTAGTATATAAGCTGTTACCACTTGTGAGTTTACTATTTTAATATATAAGAAAGAATCTTTTTGATAAAACGTTGAAAAAAACGGTGGATTGGCCCTCACCTACGCATGAACGCTATAGCTAGAGCCACAATGATCGCGGCAGCCACTATTGCTATAGCGGTGGTCGAGACTCCCTCAGCCTGAGCAGTGGTCTCCGTTGTTGTCGTTGTCGTCGTTTCGGTTGGCGTAGTGGTTGTTGTCGTTGTTGTGGTCGTCTCCTCATACTCAGTTGTCGTCGTTTCTACCTCTGTTGTAGTGGTAGTCGTCGTGGTCGTTGTTGTAGTTGTAGTAGTGGTTGTTGTGGTTGTTTCTTCGTGCTCTGCTTCCGTCGTTGTGGTTTCCTCGTGTTCGGTCGTTGTTGTGGTGGTTGTCGTCGTTTCTTCGTGCTCTGTCTCAGTTGTTGTAGTTGTTGTCGTTGTTGTGGTCGTCTCGGTGGGCTGTGCAACCTCCACCACTATGAAGGGCGAGAGGTGGGAGACCCTTACAGTGACGTGATCGTCGCTAACGTCTACTGGTGTCAGCTCTTCCCACGTGCCGTCGGGCCTTTGGTGTAGGACCTTGATCTCTCCGCCGCCATAGTTGTCTCTGGAGTATGGTAGCTCTACCTCTATGGTACCGTCGATCTGTGCTGAGATGTCGAAGCCCTGGGACAGTGGTTTATAGCCTGAGGGTATGCTAAGCGTCTGCGGATCCACTAGAGCCACGACCAGTCTCTCCCTTAGGGTAGCATTGCTGGCGTCTATCTTCAATACACCTGCGGGCGAATGGTACTCCACAATTAAGCGCGGGTTGCCCATAACACTGATCTCGACCGGGTCCGTGGACATAGCGTTGATTTCGACGTGGATCCTCTCGCCATGCCTGGCGTAGGCGAAGGCCGTGATCCTGCCTGTTGACATTACCTGGTGGAAGCTCAGCTCCCTGCCCTCGTCGCTTATCTCCACGTAGGTTCCGTTGATCACAACGTAGGTGTGCTCTGCTAGGCTCGCATTGGCAGGCGTGAATACCAGCTTGTTGTAGAAGTCACCGTTAAGGTAGAGTTCCACGGGGGCCTCAGCTGTTACTGTTATACTACTGTCGCTGGTGGCGTTTTCCAGCATCTCACTTATTTCGAACACCATGAGCTGTGCATAGAACAGCGTTGGGAGGTCCACGTCTATCGACGCCGCTAGCTGGAAGACACCGTCCGCATAGGACATGGTGCCGGAAACCATGTGTAGCCAAGCGATACCTCCAGGGAGTTCTAGGGGTATGTCGGGGAACTCTCCCGTGGCTTGGGCCTCAAAGCTCGCCTGCACCGAGAAGTGTGTGAGCTGGTCCTCCTGCCACACGTTGGCCTCCAGGAGGAAATCGGCGTAAGCGCTGGTTATGTTGGCACTGCTCCAGGCCTCGAGGTCTACGGGCACGGGTGAAACTTCCCGCCCTGGCTCCTCTATGGTCCCGTTGGTAGAGTATTCTATGCTTACCTGGAAGCCGGTCCCGGTGAACACGGGGATGGAGGGCATGGTTCCTCCAGCCAGCATGGCGAAGATGAATATGCCCGCATAGGCTGCCTCAGGCGTTGCAGCTGTTGATGTAGCTGACATGCTGTACGTGTAGGTCATTGTGTTGTAGTCCACCGTGTACGTTATTGTAGCCGTGAGGTTGGCGTTGCCAGCCTCGCCGCTGAACTTGCCGTTGTCCATTGCTAGCTTCAGCGTCGAGACGTTGTTCTCCCAGGTGTAGGTCAGGTCGAAGGGTAGATCGTAATATAGGCTAGAGTTGGTAGCGGAGACGTTGATCGTGAGGTTGAGGTAGCCTTCAAGAGCGTCGCCGCTACCCTCCACGTGGGCTGCCAGCCTTAGATATAGGGACTCGAAACCCATACTGGAGGAGTCGTTAGAGGACTTACCCACGCCCTCGATATTGCCGGAGAATGTGACGCCGACCTCCTGGCTCGTGTAGTGGAAGGAGCCGCTAGCGCTACCTGTGACGTTGGCCTCCGACATGTTCATCTGCCGCATCATCTGGCTCACGTCGATAGTCATGTTGTACTCGGCGGCAACGCCCTGCTCGTCTATGTTGAGGGTGCCATGAACGGTTGGCTTGACTTCGGGCATTTCCATGTCCATTCCTGGCCCGTTGCTGGGAAACACACCTACCGCGCCTAGGGGCCGTGCCAGGGGGAGCGTTACGGCTACCACCAGGAGGGCGGCTAGAACCACATTTTTACGGATACTTACCTTATACCATTCCATTATCTACCTTACCTCTCCTTAGATCTCTTGGGTACGAGTTAACATAGTTAAATCTTTCTCACCTATGGTGAACCCAGCCTCCAAGCTGCGGAGAATATTGCTTACAACGTGTTAACCGCGCCTTTGATTGGTGGACCTTTCAACTATTCGGAGTCGCACTACAGTTACCATGTTACTGTATGACTAGTTGTTTTGAAAATGTTTAAATAATATGTAATTAATACGTATGTAGCCGAGTTGATGCGGCAGTGCTATACATAACGTACTGGGAGCTAAACCCCGACAAGGATGTCAGAGAACTCACCAGGGTGCTGGCCAAGCTTCAGCAGGAGGGCAAGTGGCCCCTCCCTGGAACCGAGATCCTGGCATTCTACGTGACGCCCAGTATACCCATGTGGGGGATAACTATAGGGAGGAGCAGCAACGAGGAGGACTTCTACAGGTCGCTCCTAATGCTGCTCAATGAGGTTCCCGGATACTTTAAGTCCTATAGGGTCTCCCCCGTGCAGGAAGCCAGGGACATGATGAAACTGGCCCTTGGGTAGTTGGGCAAGCCGTGCACCTGGAGATAGCCTAGGGGCCCAGATTTTGGCGCCCCAGCCTATATGCCTGTCAGTACCTTTCTTATATTATCTACCAGGAGCTGGGCCTTGGCCGGATCCCTCTTCACCTCCTCCAGCACTCTTCCCAGGGCCTCGCTGCTCCTGCCCAACTCTACGGCTAGGATCTCCACTCCCCCCTCACCCACCGCAAAGGTGAGCCTCATGTCGGTTGACTTGTCCTTTAGCCCGAGGACCAGCCTGGCCCCGCACACCTTCCTTGCGATCTCCATGGCCAGCCTAGCCTTGCCCAGCGAAACCCTCCCCCGCCTAGTTATACTGTAATGGACGTAGAGCACACTCTCCCGCCTCTCCTCCCTCCGCTCCACCAGGCCTCTCCTCACCAGCTTCTTAAGATGCCTGCTGACAGTCGGCCTAGCCTCACCCACGCGGTTGACGAGGCGGTTGAAGTTCAGCGGCCCCCGCTCCAGGGCCCCCAGGATTTTTAGATCTACCTCATCCAAGCCATCCACAACATACACGGCAACGAGCCCGGTAACCATTATGGCCCATGTTTATAGAAAAGCTTTAGGTACAGGTAAACGTCGAGGCTCTGAAATATTTTTGGAAAGCAGGCATTCAGGACAGAAACAGTGATACGAGAATTTGAACTCGCGCAGGCCTATGCCACAGTGTTCAAAGCTCGAATTAAACGGAGAAAAACACGAGCATGGTTCCCTCGGTCATGGGTTTTAGTCCTTGGCTTCTGAAGCGGGAAAACGTTGCTCCTGAAACGGTGCATGGACAGGAACATCCGTGAGGAGCTGGCAACGAGGAACTCTGAGCCTGCTCAGAGTCCGGAAAGCTGAAATGTGGAGACAAGAATCAGCAGAGAAAAGAGAGTATACAGGCTAGTAGGGCTAATCTATAAAGGTACTTCATAAACATCAGCAAACCGCTTATCCCTGCAAATAGCAGAAACGCCAGTAGCGCCAGGTAGGCAGACTCGCTCCCAGGCCGAACGCTAAGATCCACATCACTCAGAAACATGTAGAGTAGCATCAAAGACATAAGCCCCATAAGGAGGCCCGTCACGCCGAAACCTAGAAGCTTCCTCCCCGAAAGCCTGGACGAAATAGACGCTGGAACCACCGTGAATAACGCCATCAATTCGAGAACCATCAAAATATGCCCAGTATCCCCACCAGAACCCCGAGCAGACAGCGCAACACCCATGAACACCAGATAAGACAACAGACCCAAAACATCCACAGAACCCGCAACCCTACCAAACCCCACAGCGCATTACCCACTTTTAACCCACCCACTAACACAATGCTAAATAAAAAAGTAATGCACAACAAATCTACAATGTCAGAAAATCAAGAGTAGATATTATCTCATCAAGGAGTGGTATGATGACGGGTTGAAGCGGAAGCGTGCAAAAAGCCTGGGGCCGTGCGACAAGATTGAGAAGATCATGGAGCTGGTGCGGGGGGTGGGATTTGAACCCACGCAGGCCTACGCCATCGGGTCCTCAGCCCGAATCAAACGGAGAAAACGCAAGCAGAGTTTCCCCAGTCATGGAGTTTTAGCCTTGGCCTCCGAGGCGGAAAAACGCCGCTTCCTGAAATGGTGCGTGGACGGGGGCACCAGCGAGGATACGTGCAGGCAGTACGCGGGCTACCTGGAGAGGCCGCTGGATGTGGGGAACAAGTGGAGCATCCTGGCATACAAGAAGTGGGCTAAGTACACTGGCAACGAGGAGCTCTGGGCTAGGCTCAAAACCAGGCAGAGCAAGCCAGACCTCAAGATACCCACAGACACCGAGATCACCGCCACGCTGCGGGAGGCCTGCGC
>WAQK01000092.1 GCA_015520265.1 Pyrodictiaceae archaeon
GCCCTCGCCACCAGCTGGAGAGCGTGGGGCAACACACCTACAGGGTAGAACACGCCTGACACCAGCAGTAGGAAGGGCACCAGGCTGTTAACGATGTTGCTCTCCTCCTTCACTATGAGGAGAAGGGACGCCGCTATGACCGAGATCCCTAGGAGGGGGATCATTCCCAGGATTATCATGAAGTATATCGCCCCCAGGTTGAGGAGCCCCGACACGCCCTGGAAGTAGATCGCGGCGGGCATGACGGAGGTCACCGTGATGGCTGGGCCGAAGAGGGCTGTTGGCAGACCAGCTGCTATGAGGAGCCTGGGGGTCCTTATGGGTGTGAGGAGTATGTAGTTCAACGTTCCGAGCCACCTGTTGTACAGCGTATAGCCAGCCACAGTGTCTATGATAGTGACGCTCGACATGGCCACAACGCTGGCCGAGAGCATGAAGAGGGCTGGGTTGCTTATCCCCATCCTCTCCGCGTATATTTCGGGGCTCCCGAACACGTAGCCTAGCCCCATGACTAGGGCCACCATCAGGTAGGGCCACACAACCATGGCTACCAGTAGTCCCTTATTGTTCTTCATCCAGTACAGGTTTGCGAAGAACTCGGCCCTAACTATGTCAACTACCTTGGCCGGCATCTCCTCCACCCCGCCTGGTCACGTGTATGAACACGTCCTCGAGGCTGGGCTCGGCCACCTCGACTCTGAGGATGCTGAAACCCATCCCAGTCAGCAGGTCTATGGTTCTAGCCACAACCCTCTCCTCCGACCCGGCTTCGGCCAGGATCCTGGCCGTGAAGCCCCCGTCGGTCTCGCTGACCTGGAGCTTGGATATGCCCAGCCTGGATCTGAGAGCGTTCTCCACCTTGGAGAGCCGGTCGCCCAGTATGCCGGAGAACTTCACCACTACCGGGACCTCGCCAGCAACCAGCCTCTTCAGCTCCGCGACAGTTCCTATGGCGGCTATCCTGCCCTCGGATATTATGGCTACACGATCGCAGATCATCTCAGCCTCAAACATGTTGTGGGTGGTCACCAGCACCGCCTTACCCTCCCTGTGGGCTAGCCTGACTAGAAGTTCCCTTACCTCCCTGGCCGAGGGCGGGTCCAGGCCCAGGGTGGGTTCGTCGAGGATCAGAATGGGAGGATTGTGCAGCATGGCCCTGGCCAGGGCAAGCCTGGCCTTCATACCCAGAGAATACTCCTCGTAGAGCTTGTCGGCTCCCCGGAGCTGTTTCAAGCCGACGGTGCCCAGCACCTCGTCT
This sequence comes from Pyrodictiaceae archaeon, assembly GCA_015520265.1. GTDB lineage: Archaea > Thermoproteota > Thermoprotei_A > Sulfolobales > WAQK01 > WAQK01. The sequence goes on from WAQK01000092.1 coordinate 1,259, forward strand.
ATGCGGCGTTCCAGCTCGTGGCCCCGCATGCCGCGTAGCATGCCAAAGTAGCGGAGGTTCTCCCTGCCTGTCAGCTTCCAGAAGAACCCTCTCTCGACGCTGAGCACCACGCCGATCCTGTCCCTGACCTCCACGGGGTTGCCCAGTACACTGTATCCGGCAACCCACGCGTCGCCGCTGTCAGGGAGCAGGAGTGTGGAGATTATCTTGACCGTGGTGGTTTTACCCGCGCCGTTGGGCCCTAGGAGCCCGAAGACCTCGCCCCACCCAACCTCGAAGCTGACACCTTTGAGGGCCTCGACTATCTGCTTCTCCTTCCTGAAGAAGCCCCGCCTGGTCCACGTCTCGTAGCGTTTCACCAGCCCGTCGGCCCTAATAGCGCTGCTCAACTCGGCACCCCTGGCTAAGAGGGAGAGTCTACTTATAAATAAGGGTCTTGTGAAATAAAATACAGCCACATATGTGGAGCCAGCTCCACAAAGGGCTGTGGCGACAATCGCCGGCGCTGAGCCCTTCCCGGCTGTGAGGAGCAGGCTAGAGGCGGAGCTCACTGGGCCTTCTTCTTGGCCTCCTCTTCCCGCCTCTTCCTGAACAGCTCCTCGAGATCCATCTCCTGGTACTTGGGCAGCAGCATGTGCCTCTTGTCCGGGTTCTTCAGGAAATAGTATACGGCGTAGCTGCATATGGGCTCTATTTTGAGGCCTCTCTCCTCGGCGAATTTCAGGGCGAACTCCACCATCTTCCTGGCAAGCCCTTTACCTCTGTGCTGGGGTGGCGTATATGTCTCTACTAGTTTCAGCGTATCCCCCTCAACGCTGTACCTGAGATATGCCTTGGCGCCGTCCGGCATCTTTATGTAGAACACGGTCCTGGTGTATCTAACCTCGGGTGTCTCGGAGGCCAAGGCTATCACAGGTTGTAGGGTTTAACGGGGGTTAATATTTTGTTTTCCGCCACACTAGCCCCGGGCTGGGGTTATCCTGAACTCGCACAGCCTTCCTCCACGGGCCACGCAGCCCCGCTCCTCCACGCTGACATGCCTACCTCGGAGGGTTGAGAGGATGCCTGCAAGTATGCCGCGCATAATGTTGGAGCCCCTGGGCTTGTGCCTGGATTCTGAGAGGGCCAGACACTCGGTGTTCCCGTAAACCTTCACTGTGTAGACCCCCCTCTTCCCGGAGACCTCTACGCGGTCGGCCCAGCCAGTGGATCTGAGGAACTTTGAGAGGACTACTTGGAGGGTCTCTGGCTCTGCATCCTTCTTGTTGCTTATTAGCCTCCCTATCTGCTTGGCCATGCATCTGCCGAAAAAGTAGCCGAACCAGAATAGCAAGGTTGATGCGAGCCCCTCGCCGAGTCTTTCCAGGTAGCCTTCCCACATGGAGATCAGCGAATCCTTGCAGAACATGACTGCGCGCATATTGCCGAAACTTAGGAGATCGGAGCGGGGGGCCACTAGTATGCCACCCCAAGGGGTCGAGGTCTCCACCCTGACCACACCCTCTACCCTCTTGACGCTGTCCACCAGAACACTCTGATCCACCTCCCCCGCGTCGACCACGTAGAAGCCCCTATGAATCCTCGCGCCGCAGGCGGTGGTGCTCTCCAGGATCCTGAAACCCATGGATAATATGCGGCGGGGCACCTCCGTGTAGAGTAGATCTCCGTGCCTCCTATCAACCTCTACGTATATGCCAAGTACATTTGCTCCATCCTCCACCATCACCAGGCGGGGCAGAAATCTGCAGCGACTAGTATTGTCCAGGTGCATCACGCTTACCTTATCCGATCATGAGTTATGAGTTCATACTATTTTTAATTTTTCTACCAGTAAATTTATAGTAATCAAGACTGCGAGACAGGCGGATGGGAAGATCAGAGCATCAGCAGATCTGGATCCTCGAGCCTGGCGCCCTCCAGGTCTGGCCTCACCACCTTAGCCGTTACTCGGAGGCCGTTCCTGCTAAAGGCGCGGGTAACCGCCTCAATAACGTTGATCACGGAGTCGGACGAGACGAGGGCAAAAGTGGAGGGGCCTAGGCCTGAGACGTTGAAGCCGAAAGCCCCGGCCTCCAGGGCAGCGTCCTTGGCGTCCCAGTAGCCGGGTATGGTTGAAGCCACACTCTCTTCTACTAGGCCTCCCCTGTTCACGGCGTCGCCTATGAGGGAGGGGTTCTTCTCGAAGACGCCGATAAGGAGTTCCGCCACCGCCGAGTACTGGTCTATGCATGTCTTGAACCCTGGCCTCCTCCTGGCCAGGGCCTCTACCAGGCTCTCGCGGTCAGCAGCCCTCTGCCTGTGGTGGGGGGTGAAGATTATAACCCACAGATTGTCGGGCGGGGCTAGGGAC
>WAQK01000093.1 GCA_015520265.1 Pyrodictiaceae archaeon
ACAATGTTCCCCAACACTACTTCGCCGGGATCATATATATTACCAGGCCCGGAGGGTCAGGGGCCACGGCACCGCTCACAGCCCGCAGGGGCTCGCAACGTCTAAGCCATCCTCATCCCTACAGGCCGCTGATCCTCCCAAAAGGAGTGGAGGCGTTTAAACCTGCCGCGGCTCGGGACGCGGCCTCTCCACCCTCACCCCCCGGGGAGTCGGTTGTCCGGCAGAGCCTCCTCACAGCCCAAACAAAAACTCTGGCCGGGGAGGGAATCAATGTTTCCCCGCGCCGGGCGCCTGCCAGGACGCTCCGCGACAACGTTTCAATATCGGATGGCAACTGTTTAAGAATAAGATAAACTTTATAATTGACGCGCACGATACAATGAATTCAGGACAGCCCGAACATCAAAGTGTTTAGAGTGGAGCAACGATGCGCCTCCGCGCGGCTGGGCGCACCCTATCTAGAGTCCTGGCCCTTACGCTGGCCACACTGGTATGCTTGCTTCTGCTCCCCATAGGCATCGGCGCCAGTGAAACGTACCCTCTTCTGAGGCCGGACCCGACTACGTTATAACCGAGGTTCCCGGGAAGAACTACGTGTATATTGACAGGTTCCCAAACTACGTGCATCCCTTGAACGTCTTCCCCAACCTGACCCGTGGGAACGTGGATTTAGGCTGGGTCTACCCGCTGGAAACGGTGTTCAGCAGGGTCTTCGAGAAGCAGGCCGCATCCCTAGGCATAAAGTACTGGGTCGTAAGGCTCTATATCGACACGAAACCTTCTTTGATCGTCGTAGGCCTCTACGAGCCTGACGAGGCCGAGATGAAGCTTGTAGCAGAGCTTGTGAGAAACGTCTCCAGAGTGGTCGAAGAGATAGCCTATAGCCAGCTGCTGGACCAGGCTGTGGAGAAGGTCTACGCCAGCATGGTGGGGCAGGGGAAGAACGTGACCCTGGAGGAGGTCAGGGAACAGGAGTCCAGGGCCCTAGAAAACGCCCTGCAGGCCCTGCGCGAGGCGAGGATAGTCTTCTACGAGGCCCACGCCTACGTGGGCATGAAGGACCTGTTGGAGCGGGAGTCCATGGAACTCGTTGAGGCGCTCAGAAACGGGACCCTCAACATCCCGGTGAAGCTGAACTGCTGCATATGGGATAACGCTATGGGGCTGATCTACGGAGACGTGATCTACGGAGACGAGAAGCCCACCAGACAACTAATGGTGGAGATATTCAAGGAGATAAGAAAAGTAGTGGACCCCAACATAACCGTATCAATAACCTTCTGGAAGAAAAACCCGTGGGTCACAATGCAGGACACAACAGTGATCCCGCTGAACCGCACCTGCCAGACCACAACCACCACGCCCGCCGAAACCACGACAACAGAGACAGAACACAGAGAAACAACCACAACAACCACAGTGAAGCCGGCCGAAACAACGACAACCGCTGGAACCCACAGGAAAGAAACCGCCACTCCCACCAGCTGGACCACAACAACCACACCCTCAACGACACAACACGAAGAGGGTCACGAGCCAAGCGAACTCCTAGCAGCCTTTACCATAGCAGTGATAGCCGCAGTACTGCTACCAGCAATACTTTGGAAGCGGAGATAAACCTGGATCACGATAACCTTCCCCACAACCTCTGCAATCCTGGGGTTCACCAGAATCCTAGTCCAACCGCTCCTGTGCATTTTGGCAACCGCAACCCTGGCTTTCCAGGGCCTGCCCCACACAATAATGGGCTCCCGCCTAACCCCAAGCCGCCCCATATACTGCTTTACAAGCCTCCTAACCAGGCTAAATACATCCTCCGACCGCCCGCTAGGCCTAGGCCTCCCCGGGGCGGCCCCAACCCTGCCCCTACACCTCCTCTAGGAGGTTGGAGGTCCCAGGTCCGAATCTATGTAATTGCAGATAAACTAAGTTAAGGTTATGATATCAAAATCTTATAAAAGTCGGATCTTAAGAATAATATTATGGGATATTATGGGGTGCAAAAGGTATTGTAGGGCGTCCTCCATGAGGTCTTCTCCAATCATACATGTATCATCAATTCTAATTGCTCTATTAATGGTTATATCAGTATTTTCAAGTAACTTATGGTTAGTTAAAGCCAGCAATGATATATCGCCTCTTACTGATATGGATTTGGTTAAACGTATTTGGAGTGTTAGCATTGAGAAAAAGGTCTTCACGGCGACCATTAACTGGGATGTCTTCGAAGAGCTAGGCAACGGGCTTTACTTGCTATGGTTACCAGATAATGTATCTGCAGATGCATTTGGCATAGCATCCGCGTTGTACATAGATAGAGAAATGAGTGGAAACGGCTTTACATGTAATAATCCCGGACCATACATAGCCTTTATCAGAGAGGGGAAGACATGGCAAGCATATAAGGGTAGCCGGGTAATCGATTTTGCAGACGTAGACCAAGTTCTAAGTAGAGTAAATGTCAGGACAAGTAATGTATTAAGCTTCCTCAACGCCACTAAAGCACTTGATGCAGGGATAATCACCTGTGAAGAATTACTCCAAATCGTCGTGAGCAGCACCAGTAAACTAGAAGCCTCAACTATTATTAAAGCAGTAAAGAGTTACTTGAATACTCCGCATGTGAAGATAGCAATTATTGAAACCGCTACTTCAACATACTCAGTATTACCAAGTAGCTTCATAGAAGAGGTAAAAAGCAAGTTTGGATCAGATATTGCCTTCGGAAGATCCCTGATAGGAGAATTCATAATCATAAGAATTGGGTACATTAAGGGGGTTGCAGAAAAGTATGGTGTCTCCGAGAGGGAGGCAGTCAATAAAATACTGTACGAGTTATTCTCGCTGAAAACAGCACCCAAACTAGATCCGGGGCGGAGACTACTCATAATTATGGATCCCGGTATAAGATTACATAGTACACCGTTACCGGGTTTGACGGAAGAATTGCTGGTAGAAGAGAGTGAGGAGGACATTAAACTTAATAACACAAATACATCAGCTCCACTATTCACCAATGGAGGGCAGCCTTCAAAAACCAACAGAGCATACAACGCGAATTCACAAGGGCCGAATTTGACGGAAGAACCGCTAATAGAGGAGAGTGAGGAAGGCATTAAATTCAATAATACAAATACACCAGTTCCCCTATTCACTAATGGAGGGGAGTCTTCAAAAACTAGCCAAGAGAACAAATATTTACAGCTACAAGTACTAGCAGTAATGTCAGTTTTAGGGGCACTCCTAGCAGCATCAATTATTGCAAAAGGGAAGAGAAAATGACCTTGCTAGCATTACTCACAATCATCTTTCTTCTATTCCTGCGAGTAAGTGTGAGGGTTCTATGAATGCGTAGTCGTCCAGGTGGCCCTCCTGGCGCAGCCTCACGATCCGCGTCCATACCCGCTCCTCGTCCAGCACGCAGGCTGGCACACCGCCCGCAGCCCCCTAAGGCTCCAAGCCTTTTATAAATAAGAGGGAAGTATAGCGTACTATTCTAATGAAATCTCAAATAAACAAAGCGGAATGTCTCCACGGTTGGGGCCTCAGACAAATGCCTTCTCGCCACCCATCGGCGTCGGGAGTAGTCATCATTGGCGCGATTCCTGCCTGCTCGGGGTGTGAATAGGTTTTCCCCGCCTATATATTCCACCTATGCGGCTGGGCAGCGGCGTATTCGAGGTTCAGCGGCTGAACCAGAGGGTGGAGAATGCTACGGCTAGGAGGGTGGTGCAGAGGAGCCCGACCAGCACTCCGAGCCTGGCGGCGTATGCGGAGTCGCCGCGTGCCAGCTGCTGGGTCAGTAGCGCTTCTGCCAGGATTAGGGGGAGGAGGCTCCACCAGTACTTGGCGACCAGTATGAGTAGGCCTGTGGCCGTGAGGATGAGTCTTCCCGCAACGATCTCCGAGGATAGCGTGTAGGACACCGCTGTCCACAGGAGGAACAGCGCTAGGATGAAGCCTGCCACTACGCCGGCCAGGGCCGATAGGAATAGTTCCATGTTCCGGGCAGGCAGGACGCCCACCGATGATCAGGTTACCTCGTTCAGGGAAAAATTTGGCTACCAATCCGGGGCGCCGCTAGGTCTTCCCCAGCATCTCGGCTATCTTCTCCCTGACGATCCTGGCCACCAGCTTGCCGTCGGCCTTGCCGCGGAGCACCGCCATGGCCCGGCCCATTATGAGGCCCATGGCCCTTTCGCCACGCTCCAGTATTGCCTGCCTATTCTCCTCCACGATCCTGGAGACTATCTCCTCGACCTGCTGGGGGGTCAGCTTGGTTAGGCCCAGCTTCTCAGCGGCCTCCTCGGCCTTGGCCTCGGGGTTCTTGGCCAGGTAGGCCAGGATCTCGGGTATGGCCTCCTTGGCCACGGCGCCCTTGGCTACGAGGGCTATGGCGTCCTCTATGTGGTGGTCCTCAAGGTTCTCGAGGGGCACCCCCTCGCCCCTCAGCGCCTTCAGGGTCGAGGTTATGGTGGATGCTATCACCGTGGGGGGCACCTTGTCGCCGTACCTGTCGACCAGGTGCTCGTAGAGGTCGAGCCTAATGTCCCTGAGAACCTGCTCCGCCAGGTCCCTGCTGAGGCCGTGCTCCTCGGTGAACCTCTTGAGCTTCACCTCGGGCGGCTCGGGCACGTACTTCTCGGCCTCTTTTAGGAGGTTCTCGTCCACCTCGAGCGGCGGGGTGTCGGTCTCGGGGTACATCCTGGCTGCGCCGGGCTGGGGCCTCATGTACCTTGTGGTGCCGTCCGGGTTCGCCGCCCTGGTCTCGGGCGGTATGCCCCTCAGCGCCCACCTGGCCCTCTCCAGCACCGCCTTCAGAGCCTCTCTGGCCTTCTCCTCCCTGTCCGCCACGAGGACGAAGGCGTCGCCCTCCCCGGCGCCGAGGGCCTCCCTGACCCTGGCCACCTCCTCCCCGGTTATCCCGTATGCTGGCAGCTCGTCGCTGTGGAAGAGGCCTCCAACGCCTCCCCAGAACCTGGCGTAGTCGGCCAGCTCGGTGCCGAACCTCCTGCCCGGCTGCACCTCCCTGCCGAGGAGTCCTGCGAAACCAGGTAGCTTGAGGCCCAGCACCCTGCCGCCGGATGACAGGGCCCTCCTGATAACCCTGCTCTTGGTTTCCCTGAATATCTTGGTGAGGTCCACTATGGGGGTGTCCAGCATGTCCTCTGCGACGCCCCGCCTCCTGAGCTCATCCCTTATCTCGAGGAGCCTCAGCTGCCTCAGGGCCTCGTACTCGACCACCTTGGCTATGAGCTCCAGCTTCTGTACGCCCTTGATCTCGGTCTTGGTCCCTCCCCTTATCGAGACGTTGAGGTCCTGCCTGATGGTGCCGAGGCCCCTCTTGGCCTTCCCGGTGAGCCTGAGTATTTGGCCTATCTTGAGGGCCACTCTCTGCGCCTGCTCGGGCGTGTGGATGTCGGGCCCTGTGGCTATCTCTATGAGGGGTATTCCGAGCCTGTCGAGCCTGTAGACGACTGTGCGGCCCTTCTCCTCTATCTTCCTGGCGGCGTCCTCCTCGACGCATATGGTCTGGATCCTCACCTTGCCGTCCTCGTCGTCCAGGCTCCCACCCATGGCGACTATGGCGGTCCTCTGGAACCCGGTGGTGTTGGAGCCGTCGATCACTATCTTCCTCATCACGTGGATCTCGTCGACCGGCCTGGCGCCCAGCGCCTTGGCCACAGCGAGGGCTATGGCCACGGCCTCCCTGCTGATCTCGTGAGGAGGCTCCTCGTCGTCCTCCACGAGGCAGGAGGAGGGCGTGGGGGACTGGTACCTGTACCTCCTACGCCTCCTCCACTCGAAGTACGCCGCGACATCCACCTCTCCCAGCTCGCTCTGCGTGGGCCTCAGGGTTCTCTCGAAGACGCCGCCCTCCTCGTCCACCATCCTGGTGGGGCAGCGGCAGAAAAGCTTCCTGGAAGTGTCGAGCTGCTGGTGTATCTCCAGGCCTACCATGAGGCCCAGCTTCTCGTAGTCCAAGCTAGCCATGGTACCACCTCGGGTAGAGCTCCAGGGTGTGCCTGGGGTTCATCTCTCCGGCCAGGTTGGTGAGCATAAGCCTCCTAACCTCGCCGGGGTCCCGGGTGCGGGCCAGGATCCATGAAAGCTTCACGTAGGCCGTCTCGGGGAGCATGTCGTCGCCCGGGATCACGCCAGCCGCCAGGAGGCGGCGCCCGGTGCTGTAGACGTTCATGTTCACCCTGCCGAACAGGCACTGGCTCGTCATGACGACGGCGAGGCCCTCCTCCACGGCCCTCTCTATCGCCTTGATCGTGGAGTTGGGGAAGTGGCCCAGCCCGGTCCCCTCCAGGACCAGGCCGTGGTACCCCTTGTCCACGAACATGTCGATGACCTCGCCCGTTATGCCGGGGTACATCTTGACCAGGGCCACCTTGTCGTCGAACCCGTTCTCCACCTCCAGTTCTCCCGGCTCCCGGTACCGGCCGTCTATGATCTCTATCCTCTGCTCGTCGGGGTACACCCTGGCCAGCGGCGGGGCGTTGATGGACTGGAAAGCGTCCCTCCTGCTGGTATGCATCTTCCTAACCTTGGTGCCCCTGTGGGCCAGCGCGTAGGTGTCGCCGGTCTCCCCGTGCATAACCACCACGGCCTCGGCGAAGGGCGCCTGGGCTGCAACCAGAACCGCGGCGCGCAGGTTGAAGGCCGCGTCGCTACTGGGCCTGTCGCTGCTCCTCTGTGAACCCACCAGGGCCACGGGTCCCGGGAGGGACCTGAAGGCGAAGGAGAGGGCGGCCGCCGTGTAGCCCATGGTGTCGGTGCCGTGTGTCACTACGACTCCCCGGGCGCCTTTCCGGAACTTCTCGGCCACCGCCTCCACTATGCCCTCCCAGTGCTTGGGGGTCATGTCCTCGCTGAAGATGCTGTATAGGATGTCGGCCTCGATCCTCGCGGTCTCTGTTATCTCCGGCACTATGTGGACCAGGTCCTCGCTGCTTATCGCGGGCCTGACGGCGCCTGTCTCGTACTCGACCCTGCTGGCTATGGTTCCGCCCGTGCTTATTATGGAGACGGGCGGCTTGTCCTCCGCCATCCGTGGCGGGGGGAACACCACCTCGGCCGAGAGCATGCCCCTCCGGGCGCCCTGCCTGGGCTTCTCAGCCCTCTCCACCCTCACCCCGGGCTCCCACTTGACCCCCACGTTGTAGCCGTTGTCCAGCTTGACCACGATTATCTGCTTGCCTGCTAGCGCGTACCTGGGCATGAGGATGCCCTCGTAAACCTCGCCGCCCCTAACCACCCGCACCCTGTCGCCGACCCGTAGGCCGAGCTCCTCGAGAACCCTGCGGACCTCTCCACCGTAACCGTGCAACGGATCCTCCAAACCAGCAACCCGGGGATATGGGGAGGTGCCAGGCGAAAAATAGTTTGTGCAGCAGGCGGGCTAAGCGCCATGTGCCGAGAAGAGCGTAGTTGTTGGAACATGTATGGTTCGGGCTAAGGCCGGCCCGAGAAGCCTGCCGCGCCCGGCGGGCTACCTGCGCCTCCTATAGGTAACGGTCTGCTGGGCCTCCAGCATCCTCCGGATGTACTCCTTCCTGTTCCTAACCCTGGGCGCCAGGTTCTTCTTGGGCTTCGGAGGTATCTTGGGGGTCTGGTTCCTAACCTTCCCCGCCTTGGTGATCGAGCCGTGACTGGGCATTCCGCGTGCACCCAGGTAGCGTATTGGTGGCAGGCCTCTTATAAAATGTTGCTCCCAGCCCCCTTCTAACCAATATATAAATAGCTGGCTAGCCTAATGTATCGTAGCGGCAGATTACCGGTTTAGGGAATGGTGGAGGTGTGAAAGGGTGAAGGTATACCTGGTGGAGCACTTGATAGGCTCCGTGGCCCTCGACGGGGAGGGCAAGGTGGTGGCCTTCGAGCCGGCGCCGCGGAGCCTGGATGATGCGGTGGAGGAGGCCCTAAAGATAGAGCAGGGCGAGGTCCCCGCCGCGACCCTCAGGCTGCTGGACGTCCTCAAGGAGAAGGGCGTCTCGGAGGTGGTGGTGGAGAGCAACGCCACTGCCAGGCAGGCGTCCGCCAAGGGGTTCGAGGTCTCGGTGGAGCCAGGCAACCCCGTGGCCGTGGGGTTCAGGGACGCCGTAGCCAAGCACGCTGTAGAGCTGGGCATCTTCGGCAGCGAGGAGGAGTTCTACAAGTATCTCCACGAGGCCAGCATAGAGCTCACCAGGAGGAAGCTCAGGAGGGCTGCCGAGAGGAGGGACCTCCTCGCAGCGCAGGGGATAAGGGCCATAGACGACATAGACAAGACCACCAACCTGTTCGCCGCTAGGCTGAGGGAGTGGTACAGCATCCACTTCCCCGAGCTGGACGATCTGGTCCGGGACCACGAGGACTACGTGCGCCTCGTCACCGAGCTGGGCCACAGGGAGAACTTCACCAAGGAGAACCTGGTTAAACTCGGGTTCAGCGAGTCCAAGGCGGAGAAGATAGCGGAGGCCGCTAAGAAGAGCATGGGAGCGGACCTCTCCGACTTCGACGTGAAGCCCATCCAGACGCTGGCCTCCATCACGGCGGAGCTCTACAGGCTCCGCAACGAGCTCTCCGACTACATAGCGGCAGTGATGAAGGAGGTGGCGCCCAACATCACCGCCCTGGTGGGCCCCTTGCTGGGTGCCAGGCTCATAAGCCTGGCCGGGAGCCTCGAGGAGCTGGCCAAGCTCCCGGCGAGCACCGTCCAGGTGCTGGGCGCCGAGAAGGCCTTGTTCAGGGCCCTGAGGACTGGCGGGAAGCCGCCCAAGCACGGGGTCATATTCCAGTACCCCGACGTGCATAGGTCGCCCAGATGGCAGAGGGGTAAGATAGCCAGGGCGCTTGCAGCTAAGCTGGCCATAGCCGCCAAGGTGGATGCCTTCACCGGCAGGTACATCGGCGACCAGCTGGTTAAGGAGCTGAAGGAGAGGATAGAGGAGATCAAGAAGCTTTACGCCAAGCCGCCGGCCAGGAGGCCTGAGCCGGTGAGGGAGAGGAGGCCTCCGAGGAGGGGGAGGCGCTGGAAGGGTAAAAAGGGTAGAGGTAAGAGGAGAAAGTGAGGGAGGGTGAGCAGGCATGGTCATAGAAGTGGTCAAGGTGGAGGAGCACGACAAGTACAAGCGGGTCTACGTGGTCGAGCTGGAGGACGGCAGCGTCAGGATAGCCACCAGGAACCTGGTGCCCGGCAGGAGGGTTTACGGCGAGAGGCTCTTCCACTGGGAGGGCGTCGAGTATAGGGAATGGGTTCCGGCGAGGAGCAAGCTGGCGGCAGCCCTCATGAAGGGCCTGGAGGAGCTCCCCGTCAAGGAGGGGGACAGGATACTCTACCTAGGCGCCGCCACCGGCACCACGCCCAGCCACGTCTCCGACATAGTGGGCCCCGGCGGCGTGATATTCGGCGTCGAGTTCGCCCCAAGGGTCATGAGGGAGTTCGTCGTCGTGGCGGAGGAGAGGCCCAACCTCTACCCGATCCTCGGCGACGCCAGGTTCCCCG
>WAQK01000094.1 GCA_015520265.1 Pyrodictiaceae archaeon
ATATTGAAGCACCTGGAGCTTTCAGGGAGGACAGTGATAAACCCGCCGGACCCCCTCATGGTTGCTAGAGACAAGTACCTGAGCCTAGTGGTCCTCGAGAGAAGCGGGATCCCTGTCCCGCCTACTCTCGTCACCGAGGACATCTCGGCCGCTGTCGAGGCAGTGGAGAGGTGGGGCGAAGTGGTGGTCAAACCCGTGGTAGGCAGCCTGGGCCGGGGCTCCATCAGACTCTCCGACCCCGACCTAGCGTACAACGTGTTTAGATCCTTGCTCAGCTTCGGTCAGCCCCTCTACATACAGAGGTACCTAGAGAAGACGGGGAACGCCGACATAAGGGTGTTCGTCGTAGGGGAGGAGGCTGTAGCAGCCGAGCTGAGGAGGGCGCCCCCAGGGTCCTGGAAGACCAACGTGGCTCAGGGCGGGAGGCCGGAGCCCTACAGGCCCGACCCTGAGGTGGAGGAGCTGGCCGTCAAGGCATCAAGGATCCTGGGCCTGGAGTACTCGGGCGTCGACCTGGCCCCAACCAGAGAGGGTTACGTGGTGCTAGAGGTCAACGCGTCGCCCCTGTGGAGAGGGCTGCAGGAGGCCACCGGTGTAGACCCAGCAACACATATTGTCCGCCGCCTCGTAGAGTTGGCTAGGAGATGATGACTAGCAAACCAGGCGATCCTCCAGGTGAGCGGGAGCTCTCACCCTGATCCCTAAAGCCTCAGTATCCTCTCCTCCTTAACAACCCTGAGAACATAGACCACGTTGATGTCCGATACACCGTCTATGCCGCTTATCCTGTCAACGATCCTGGCCAGCTCCTCCCTATCCCTAGCAAGAACCTTGGCGAGGAGCTGGTACTCGCCGGTCACGTTGTAGACCTCGTATATGCCAGGTATACCCCTGACCTTCTCGGCCGCGTCCCTGCTCCTCCGAGGGCTCACCTTGACGAAAACAAAGGCCTGTGTGGCCAGCCCGGCCTTAGCGGGATCCACATCGGCGTGGTACCCCCTGAGGATACCCGCCTTGATCAGCCTCTTAACCCTGAGGTAGATGGTGGCCTCGCTCACCCCGAGGATCCTGGCTATTCTGGCGAAGGGCGTCCTAGCGTCCTTCTGCAGGATCCTGAGAATGGCCTTATCCTTCTCGTCCATCAAGGGCATCTCTACGCACCAAGCCATGCTTTACTAGGAGCATTAATAGTCGGGGCCTTCTCATAAGTCCTTTCACCAGGTCTCCCCTGCCCGCCTTGCCCAGCGTCACTTTGGCCATCAGGTCTGCAGGCATCTCGCTTAGCAGCGCAGCCCTGGCGTCGGGCCCCGCCCTGACCACCACGTCCAGTATCTTGGACTGAAGGTCTATCCCCTGCGGCACCCCTGTGGATTCGAACTCCCTCCAGAAATCTGAGCCTCCCGTCAAGCTCCTGGCCAGAGCCCATGCCGACGCCACGGCAGGTCTTATACCCTCCCCTGTCAACGGGAAGACCGTGCCCAGAGCTTCCCCGATCACAGGTAGACTATCACTGTAAAGCTCCCTCCTGAGCCCGCTGACCACCAGTTGCGCGCCCTCCAGCCTCTCAAGCCTGGCCGAGGATAGGCCAGGATACCTGGCTATGAACCTGTCGAGCCTGGCTTTGAGTTCGTCGAACCCTTTGAAACCGCCTATGCCGACGCGGGCCTCCCCGCTTCCCTCGGGGAACACCCAGATGTAGCCGACCATGCTCCTGTCGAACCAGAGCTCCAGAACATCCTCCTCCCCCCTGAAGCCCTCCACCAGGTATTGGATCGCCAGGAGCCTGTAGCCCGGCGCCCTAGGCCAGTAGTGGCCTGCCGCCACGACCTTCAAACAGTCCTCGCCGCAGCCAGGCACCTCGGGCTCTCCTCCCGAGAACCTTGCGGGGGACGAATAGTGAACCTCGACGCCCTCCAGCAGCTTCTCGAGGAACAGCGGCTTGTTCACGATGTAGCCCCAGGTCCTCCTACCCACGTCTTCGTGGATCTGCCCCCCGTCGAGGAAGACCCTGTAGCCCCTCAGCTTCACCTTCACGACGCTCTGCGGGATGGACAGGAACTCCTCGATCTCCCTGGGCACGCCCCAGCCGCAGGGTTTGACGCCGGGCCTGGGTCCCGCCTCGTACACCTCCACATCAACGCCTCTCTCCCGGAGAAAATAGGCGAGGCTGGCGCCTGCTGGCCCCGCCCCTATCACTGCTACCTTCACATCGGATCCCCTCCAAGAAACACGGATAGGCCTAGAGGCTGAGCCCGCTCTCCTCGAGCATCTTGGAGGCCATGAACACCGGTATCGCCTTCAAGTACTCCCTAAACCTGGTGGCGGGCAGCGTGTCGGCCAAGCTCATGGCCTCAGCTACGAGGCTTTTCAGCTTCCTCAACCCACCCTCCACCGCTATCTCCGCCTCCTCGGGGAGCCTGACCTCCCTGCCAGCCATCCACTCAGCTGCGAGGCGGAGGATAGGGTAGATCTCGCGGAGCTTGCCCTCCGCTATGAGCTTGAGATCTACTATGTCGTCGGCCACCTGGTAAGCCTTGCCTAGGAGCCTCCCGTATAGGGGGAAGCCGTTGTACTTCTTCACGCCAGCCGCGATTATGCCGAGATCCACGGAGAGCTGGAAGAGGCTTCCCGTCTTCAGGTCGATGATCTTCTCGTAGAGCCCGGGGCCCGCCTTGGGAGAGGGGGCCACGTTGAAGACGTCAAGGATCTCGCCCCTGGTCACGTCGAGCCAGGACTGGATCGTGTGCTGCACAGCCCGGAAACCATATCTCTCCACCAGCTTCTGGGCGAGGGGAATGACGAAGTTGGAGATGAGAACGGTGCGCGATATTCCGTGAACCACCCAAGCGGCGGGTCTCCCCCTCCTAAACGTGTCGTGGTCTATGATGTCGTCGAGGGCTAGGCTCGCCGCGTGGACCAGCTCCACAGCCACGGCAGCGTCTAACGCGTCCTGCGGAGTCCCGCCGAGGGCCTCGCATGAAAGCATAACCAGGACGCCGCGGAACCTCTTGCCACCCTGAGCTATGTATTTAGCCACCTCTATGGCGCCCGCCTCCTCGGCGCTTTCCAGGAGGCTGTCAACTGCGGCGTCTATGAGCTTCTTCCTGCTCCTCCAGTATTCCAGCAACTCCGCCTCTACTTCTGGATCCACCCTCAGCACCTTTCCCGGAACACCATTTACAGGACGGGTTATAATTAACTTAGCCTAGCCTTCCTGGCGCCCCACTCCTGAAAAGAGCGGAGAGAAATGTAAGGGTGAACACCAGGAGGAAGGCCAAGTATAGCATGGCAACGTTAAGGTGTGCAGCCGCCGAAAGGGCCGCCAACAGGATCAGCCTGGAGTCCACGGAGAGCAGCGCTTCTATGGGTTTCGGCAGATAGACGGGCTCCTCCCTCCTCGTCTCCTCCACCCATAACAGCGCTACAGTAGCTGAGAGGGCAAGGCTAGCTATGCCCGGCATGAGCCACACGTATGGCCCGGCGCCGCAGCTGGCGACGAGGCTCCTGATCAAGGTTAGCATGGGCGACGCTAGCAGCAAGGAGAGCAGGACCTTGAAGGCATGGCCCCTCTTCCCAATCCTGGAGGCGGCCAGAAACACGAGTATCGCAAGGCTGGCGGCCAGGGGCTGGCCGGCCGCATAGAACAGCGTCGCCGATGCCACCGAGAGCAGCAGTGCCGCCAGGATCATCAGAGCTAACCTGGGTGACTGGTAGGCGTGCCTCATTAAAACGGTTCCCGCCCCACAGATAAGGGGAGGTGATGCACGTGGCCCTACCTCAGATACGCAGACTCGTGGCAGCTGCCCTGCTGGAGCGGCCTGACGACAACCACACACCAGCAACCCTTGCCGCCAGAACAGGCGTGCCCGAGAGGCTGGTAACCATGGTGCTCGACGAGCTTGCCAGGCAAGGCCTCCTCGAGGCCTTCGGCGGGGGCTACACTGTCCCGGACCCCGTCGAGCTGGCACTTCATGCTGTGGGGATGGGGCTGGACCCTAGAGGCGTGGCTGAGAACCTGGACTGGAGGCATTTTGAGCGATTCGTGGCGAAGGCTCTGAGCGAGTACGACTACAGTGTTCTGAGCAATCTTAGGCTCAAGCCTCCCAGGGGCGTCGAAGTGGACGTGCTGGGTGTGGGCAGGCTCTACGGGCTGGTAATAGATTGTAAACATTGGTCCCCCAGGACGGCTTCGCCCTCAAAGCTGATGGAGGCTGCTAGGAGGCATAGGGTGAGGATCGATATCCTGGCCTCCAGGTGGGCGGAGACGGGTCTGGCCAGACCCCCCTCTGGCCTGGTCGGCGTAGTGGTGACGCTAACTGATCCCGGTGTGAGAGGCCTGGAGGGTGTGGGTATAGTGCCTGTCTCCGTGTTCCACGACTTCGCCTCCCGGGTGGAGTACTACGTGGATGAGCTAGGGCTTTACGTGGCTAAGCTGATGGGTGAATAACCATTAAATGCCTGGCAACGCCTATTATACTGGGTACGCGGGATGTCTGACGCCGCCATTGCCAGGATCTCCTACCCGGACTCCAAGGCTTTCCAGAGCATGATCGAGGCGCTTTCCAAGATCATCGACGAGGTATCTATGAAACTCGGCCCTGAGGGGGCCAGGATAAGGGCCCTGGACCCCGCCAAGATAGCGCTTATCGACATTAAGCTGCCGCCCAGCGCCTTCCTTGAGTACAGCGTCGAGGAGGAGGCCAGCATCGGGTTCAATGTTGCCAACTTCCTCAAGCTCCTCAAGAGGGGGAAGAGGGGGGACAGGCTGGAAATAGAGGCTAAGGGCGACAGGGTTACCATAGCCATTGTCGGCGACGTTGTGAGGCGCTACACGATCCTTAACCTGGACGTCATAGAGCCTGAGATACCGGAGGCCAGATTCAGCTTCAACGCATCCGCCACCCTGCTGGCCGACCTGGTCAAGAACGCTATAAGGGACGCCGAGGCCGTGGGTGACACCGTGGAGTTCGAGGCCCCCAACGACTCGGAGTTCTACATTAGGGGGGTAGGGCCGGAGGGCAGCGGAGCGGAGACCAGGCTCACAGCCGAGACTGGCCAGCTCATAGAGTACAACGTGTCGGAGCACAGCAAGGCGAGGTACTCCATAGACTACCTGAAACACGTGCTCTCCCTCACCAAGGTGGCCGACCTGGTTACCGTGGAGTTCTCCACTGACGCGCCCCTCAGGCTCGGCTTCAGCCTTCCCGGTGAGGGCAGAGTTGAATACCTCCTGGCGCCCAAACTAGAGTAGCGGTGATGACCATCCGGCTCAGCCGAGCCCTCGAGGGGCCGTGAAGAAGGCCAGGAAAGCTGAGGTCTCCTGGCTACCTACAGGTTTCTAAGCCTCTCGACCACCATCCTCTTGTCCAGCACTGCTAAGAGGGGTGCGGCTCTGGGCCCGGAGTCTCTCCCTAGGAAAACCTCGTAGAACTCGCGGTAGAACTGCCTCCTCTCCTGGGGGGTGTAGCCCTGTGTGTACTGGATCATGGCCTGCTTTATCCCCTCCTCTGTCCAGGGCTCCACCCTCTCCAGAGCATCGGCGAGCCCCCTGAGCCTGTCCCTCATTGTGAGGGACTCGGCTATCTCGCTGGTTACCCTGTCAAGTACTGTGATCTTTAGGTTGGGGGGCGCGTATTTCTCCACCCATCTAGCAGCCTTCTCCAGCAGGGTCTCAGCCCACCTGAGCTGGTGGGGCTCAGGGTTCTCGGGGAGGTGGCCGCTACGCTTCAGCCTCCTAACAGCCTCCTCTACTCTGTTCTCCCTGGGCAACACCTGCACTAGGAGGGCTGCGTGGAGGTAGGGTATCTCGGGTACGGGTCTTACCTCGTCCGTGAGCTGGGCGAGCTCGTAGCTCCTGGCCTCCTCCACGGCCTCCTCGCCGCCCTGCCCCTCCATTTTGTGGTGAAGCCTCATGGCCCTATAGTACCTGGAGTAGTACTGGGGTATGTCGAGCGGGTTGATCACAACCTTCCTCATGACCGGTGTGCTCAGGTAGAGGAACCTGAGGATCTCGGCGTGCGCCACCTGTAACCACTCCCTGGGTGTGATGCCCGAGAACCCGCTGCTACTCATGTCCGATACGCCGCTCCGGGTCCTTATGGCCACCCATTCGTATGGCTGCCCTGCGGGGGGCTCGTAGCCCAGTATCTCCCTGGAGAGCTCTACGCAGCTGTCCCTGCTCCCTCCGGGAGCGGCGTGGTCCTTGCCGAAGGGCTCGAAGTCCACGTTCAGGGCCTTCCAGACCCCGGCCCACTCGAGCCTCCAGTTAAGCTTGCCTTCCTCTATGCTGGCCACGCCTCTGTGGCCGCAGTTATCGCAGACGTACTCGACGTGCTCCCCGTCCACTATCCTGGTGGACCTGGTGGTGTCTATTCTGCCGCATTTGGCGCATATTGGTTCGAAGGGTATCCAGCCCTCAGGGTAGGGTTTCCTGGCCCTATACTTGTTGATTATTCTGCGGACCTCCTCCTTCTTCGACATTATCTCCTTGACCACCTGCTTGAGTGGACCCCGGTACATCTCCGTGGTGGTTATGACTTCTATCCTGCCGTCGGTGAACTTCTCGATGTAGGGGCCGAAGTCCTCCCAATAGTGGTCAACCCAGTTGTTGTGGCAGCCGTGGGGATCCGGGACCCGTATCAGGGGCCACCCCACGTATCTGTCGCCCTCACCCTTGGGGAAGGCCTCCCTCTGGGGCTTCTTCCCCTTCCACGCGTCCTGCGTGTAGAGTGTTATGTACTGCCTAATCCTGAGGCCCTGCTTCTCGAGGATCCTCCTAACAATCTCTCCTAAGATGATCTCGCCCCTAAGCCTCCCTATGTGCTGGAGGCCCGATACCGAGAGGCCCCCGTTAAATATGTAGACGTCCTTGCCCCTAGCCCTCAGCTCCTCGGCTACCCTGCTGGCCAGCTGGTCGGCCCAGTGCACCGTGTCCCCCCTAACCCGTATCTATGCGCCCCTCTATATCCCTATCCTGGGAAGGGATCATTCTCTTACGTTACGTTAATATCTACTCGGCCCTAATGATCAATATAGATAGGGGTGAGGACTTGGCCCAGACTCTCAGGACGGGCCCCGTCCGCGTGAGCGGCTACGCCATAAAGCTGCGCAGGGTGTTCAATGCGGCCCTCAGGGAGTATTATAAGCAGGGCAAACTGGACGCCAAGGCGGTAAACCAGCTGCTCTCCGACCTCAACGGCAAGATATACCGGGTCCTGGTAGAGAGGTTCGAGATACCTAAGGAGGCTGTGGTTAACATAGAGGTGGACTACAGCATTGGGGACGGGGAGCTCAAAATAGAGGATGTCAGGATAGATGTTTACGACCGCGACGAGATTCTTAGCAGGAACGCCACCAATGAGCTCAAGAAGCTCCTCGCCGCCGAGGCGGGTGGCGAGGGGTCCCAGTAGCCCGGCGAGGCTTCCTCCAAACCACTTTTTACCCATACGCGGTCTTCTATTACAAGTCAGGCGCCGTCGAGGGGTGGGGATTATGGTTGAGAAGCTCAAGTCGGCCAGTGTCCCCGAGACCCCGGAGGGCCTCCAATACCACCTCCAGGTGAAGCCGGGCGACGTGGCGCCCTACGTACTGCTACCCGGCGACCCGGGGAGGGTGGAGCTCATAGCCCGGCATTGGGACGAGGCTAGGCACGTTGCCAGCCACAGGGAGTTCACCACTTATACGGGGAGATATAGGGGCGCCCCCGTGTCGGCAACCAGCACAGGGATAGGGTCCCCTTCGGCAGCGATAGCTGTGGAGGAGCTGCTGAGGGTGGGCGCCCACACCTTCATAAGGGTGGGTACAACGGGCGCCATACAGCGCGGAATCGGCGTCGGCGACCTTGTGATAACGACGGCGGCTGTAAGGCTCGAGGGGACCAGCAGGCAGTACGTGCGCATAGAGTATCCGGCAGCAGCCAGCTACGAGGTTATCCTGGCCCTGGTGGAGGCCGCGGAGAGCCTGGGAGCCAGGTACCACCTGGGTGTGACCGCGTCTACGGACTCCTTCTACACGGGCCAGGCAAGGCCGGGGTACCAGGGGTACCGGCAGAGTTGGATGGACACCCTGATACCTGACCTCCAGGCAGCGGGAGTCCTGAACTTCGAGATGGAGGCTGCAGCCATATTCACACTGGCCAGCATCTACGGGGCCCGGGCTGGCGCCGTTTGCGCCGCCGTGGCCAACAGGGTTACCGACGAGTTTGTGCCCAACGCCGGACTGGAGGATGCGATAAGGGTGGCTAACGAGGCCGTCAGGATCCTCCACGAGTGGGACAGGGTTAAAGAGGCTGAGGGCAAGAAGTATTTCCATCCCTCCCTACTAAGGCGATAGTCATGCACAGGCACCTGGCGGTGGGACACATAAACGTGGACATATACATGAGGGTGCCCCGCATACCTGGGACCGACGAGTCGGTGAAGAGTCTGGAGACCTATATAGGCCCAGGCGGCGCCGCATCCAACTACTCGGTAGCTGTGGCCAGGCTGGGTCATAGGGCTATTCTCTATGCCTGTACCGGAACCCACCCCCTGGCCAGCCTAGCCCTGGAACCCCTTAAGGCCGCGGGCGTCGACCTCAGCCATGTCAAGGTGCTAGAGGGGATGCTTCCAGGCATAGTGGTGATACTGGTCGACGAGACGGGTGAGAGGACCATGGTCTCCTATAAGGGTGCCAACGCCGCCCTCCTGGAGGCTGGCCCGTCTCCGGAGCTGGCCGCTGAGGCTGACCTACTTTATTTTGCCAGCACCGATCCAGAGGTTGTCTCGGCGTCCGGAGAGGCCATAGACAGGGCTAGGCTGGCGGCCTACGATCCGGGGAGCCGGGCCATAGTGGATCCTGAGGGTGTTAGGAGGGTTGCAGGCCTCGTCGACATGCTGTTCGTGAACCGCCGCGAGCTCCACGCCCTCACCGGCTCAGAGGACCCTTCCTCGGCCAGGATGCTGCTGGGAGGCAGGCTATCCAGGGTCATAGTGAAGTACGGGGCACGGGGCGTGTACCTTGTCGAACCCGGGGGCCTGCTCTTCCAGGAGGCTTACCGGCCAGGCCCCGCGGTGGATACTACCGGCGCCGGCGACGCCTTCGCAGCGGCCTTCAATGTCTACCTTTTGGAGACGGGCGACCCGGCTGTAGCCCTTAGGGCCGGTGTGGCTGCCGCCGGCATAAAGGTTACCAGGAGGGGTGCTCAGTCCTCGCCAACGCGTAGCGAGGTTGAGGACTTGGTGGGCGCCAGCCTTTATTAGTTAGTGTACGCATGTAATTCTTAACCAGAGGACGGTGCCTAGGCGTTGGAGCTGGATCCCCGGAGCCTTCTCTGCCTCTCCAGGCTAGAGTTCGAGGTGGGGGAACTTTACACTTATCTAGCCGAAGCCTTGGATCAGCACCTGTACTCCATGGTGCTGGGCTTTATAGGCGCCGACTCGGCCAAGCATGGAGAGGCGTTCAGGCGGCTGGCCCTAAGCCTGGGCGCCGACACGCCGGAGCCCGGAATGCCGGAGTGCAGAGAACTCCTGGGCTCCATGTTTTCAGAGTCCATGGAGCTCGTCAAGAGGCTCAAGGAGAGGGTCCCGGGAGCGGGGCTGGAGGAGGTTGCCAGCATCCTGGAGACCCTCGCAGGCTTCGAGGATGCTGTGAGCGAGGAGTATCTGACCAGCATAGCTTCGGCCCTCTACTTCGGGGCCTCTGATAGAGGTGGCGTGAACGGGCTGGCCTCCATGGTGGTCAGATACATCGTGGAGGACGAGGAGAGGCACGTAAAGCTCGTCAAGGCTCTCCTGAGAAGAGTCAGGAGCCGCTGAATGTAGTGCTAAAGTGCACTATATAGACTATTGACACTAGCCCTTTAACCCTATAGCAATAACCCCGCCGTGGAGGGTGTAGAGGACGGATGAGTATAGCCTCGCTGCGCCGCTACCTGTCCCTCGCCTCCTCGATCTCTAGGCTCGTAAAGCCCTCGCTGGGCGGCAACGGGTACGCGGCATCCAGCACCTACGCCTTGCAGACGGTGGGTCTCAACGTCTACTACGGAGGTAGAAAGATTCTGGACAACGTGAATCTAGCCGTGCCTCGCAACACGGTGTTCGCCATAATGGGTCCCTCCGGAAGCGGGAAGTCGACGCTACTCAGGGTCTTCAACCGCCTCGTAGAGTTGGCGCCCAACGCCAGGGTGGAGGGCAGGGTTCTGCTCTTCGGCAGGAACATCTATGATCCCTCGGTGGACCCCATGGAGGTTAGGCGCCAGGTGGGCATGGTCTTCCAGAACCCTAACCCATTTCCGCATCTCAGCATATACGATAACGTTGCCCTGGGGCCTAGGCTTAACGGGCTTGCCAGGAACGGCGAGGAGCTAGACAGGCTGGTTGAGTGGGCGTTGAGGAAGGCAGCCCTCTGGGACGAGGTTAGGGACAGGCTCCACGAGCCCGCCACCAGGCTCAGCGGCGGCCAGCAGCAGAGGCTCTGCATAGCCCGGGCTATAGCGTTGAAGCCCAGGGTCCTCCTTATGGACGAGCCCACAGCGAACCTGGACCCGGAGAGCTCCCGCAGGATAGAGCAGCTCATAGTGGAGCTCCGCGACGATGTGACCGTTGTGGTTGTGACCCACTCACCCGGCCAGGCAGCCAGGATCTCCGACCATGTGGCTTTCCTGTTCTCGGGCCGCATCGTCGAGGTGGGGCCTACCAGGGAGGTGTTTACCAGGCCTAGATCCGAGCTTACGGAGAGGTTCATCACGGGCGCCCTGGGGTGAGCCGGGCTGGTCAGGCTGATAGACCTTGGGTTGGAGAAGCTGAGGGTTATGGTGTCCCACATCGCCGGGCTAGCCCGGGAGGCTGTGGGTGACGCCCTCCGCTACGCCGAGACCCAGGACCCCGCCATTCCGGAGGGGCTTAGGAGCAGGGTTGTTCAGATAGAGACAATTAGGAGAGAAGTTGGAAATCTAGCCATAGAGATCCTGGCCAGATACCAGCCTGTGGCCAGGGACCTGAGGCTGGTAAGCTCGGTGATGGAGGTATGCTACGACTACTACAGGGTGGCCAGGTACGCAGCGGAGATCGTGAGGACGCTGAGCATAGCATCCACACCTGGCTGTGAGTTGCCGGTCGCCGGGAAGGCTGGACGCATAGTGGCCGAGATGCTGGCCAAGGCCACCAAGGCCTTCCTGGACGCCGACGCCGACCTAGCCAGGGAGGCCATGAGGCTGGATGTCGAGGTCGACAAAGTCTACGTGGAGGCCCTCAGGGCCCTTAAGGGTTCGGAGCAGGTACCGCTGTGCCAGGCCCTGGAGGCCCTTGTGCTGAGGCACTTGGAGAGGATCGCCGACCATGCCACATACATAGCGTCGGCAGCCATCTATGTGGCCACTGGTGAAAGAGTTTAACGTAGGCATATCTGTACTGGTATTACCTCCGGTCCCGCTGCCAGGTGTTTCAGACCCTTATACCTGGGTCACGGATGCCTGAAGCTCGGCTCCCGGGAAGGAAATGTTTAAATTTGTGTGCTAACCGTCCTCCTCTGGGGCTGGGAGTATTCGGGCAGTCACCTATATCGAGAATAGTACTCGCGTATTCTGGTGGACTCGACACTAGTGTAGCCATAGTCTGGCTCCAGGAGTTCTACGAAGCTGAGGTCGTCACGGTCACGGTCGATGTGGGGCAGGGGGACGATCTCGACGAGATAGCCTCTAGGGCGGAGAAGCTTGGAGCAGTAAAGCACTACAACATTGATGCCCGCAGGGAGTTCGCCGAAAACTACGTCTACCCATCCATCAGGGCCAACGCCCTCTACGAGGACAAGTACCCTCTAGGCACGGCGCTGGCCAGGCCTCTCATAGCCCGCAAGCTGGTGGAGGTGGCCAGGAGGGAGGGAGCCGACGCCGTCGCCCACGGCTGCACCTCGAAGGGCAACGACCAGGTCAGGTTCGACTTGACGGTGAAGGCCTACGCGCCGGACCTCGAGATAATAGCGCCAGCCAGGGTCTGGAGGATGAGTAGGAGCGAGGAGCTAGAGTACGCCAGGAGGAAGGGGATCCCCATACCATCCACCCATAAGAGGTTCAGCATAGACGCCAACCTGTGGTCGAGGAGCATAGAGGGGCCCGAGATAGACGATCCTGCCGCACCCGTGCCCGAAGATGCCTTCGAGTGGACGGTGGCGCCCGAGAGGGCGCCCGACAGGCCCCTAATCCTGGAACTTGGGTTCAGGGAGGGGGTCCCGGTATCGGTGAACGGCGAGGAGCTGGAGCCCCTCCAGCTGGTGGAGAAGCTTAACAGGCTGCTGGGGCTCCACGGGTACGGCAGGGTGGATCACGTGGAGAACAGGGTCGTGGGGTTCAAGTCCAGGGAGGTCTACGAGGCGCCAGCGGCCCTCGCCATCATAGAGGCCCACAAGGACCTGGAGAAGCTGGTCTTCACCCCAAGGGAGCTGAGGTTCAAGAGGCTGGTCGACGCTCTTTGGACGGATCTGGTTTACCAGGGTCTGTGGGTGGAGCCGCTGAGGCGGCACCTGGACACGCTGATAGCGTCGATGGAAAAATATGTTGAGGGCTCCGTGAAGCTCAAGGTGTACAAGGGCTCCCTAACCATCTTGGGGAGGAGCAGCAGGTATGCCGGGTATAGCGAGCAGCTTGCCAGCTACGTGGAGGGCTGGTACCCCAGCGACGAGGAGGCGAGAGGCTTCATAGAGATGTGGGGCCTCCACTCACTGCTGGCTCTGAGGGCCAGGGGGTTGAACAAGGGTTGAAATATAGGGAGAAGCTGCTGGGCCCTGGCGAGGACTGGCTTGGCAGGTACACCTCCTCGATCCGGGACGACAGAGCAATAGTCTACGAGGTTCTGGAGACCCTGAAAGCCCACGTAGCCCACCTCGCCGAGAAGGGCCTGATGCCCCGGGACGCGGCTGCGAGGATAATCGACCTCCTTGACGAGGCGGAGCGGAGGCCGGAACTCGTGCTCCGCGAGGAGTTCGAAGACGTCCACGAGGCGGTGGAGGCATACCTGGAGGACAGGCTGGGAAGCGATGCGGGCTGGGCCTCGCTGGGCAGGAGTAGGAACGACCACGTGGCCGCGGCACTGAGGCTCAGGGCCAGAAAGTTCCTCCTAGCCCTCCTCGGCTCCATGATAAGGCTCCGCGAGACGCTCCTCTCTAAGGCTGAGCAGCATGTGAAGACCGTCGTCCCGGCGCATACGCATTTCCAGCCAGCCCAGCCGACAACTCTGGCCCACTACCTGCTCTCCGTGGAGGAGGCGTTGGCGGACTCCTGGAGACACATACACTCCGTCCTGGTGGAGATTGTCGATAAGTCCCCGCTGGGTGCAGGAGCCGCTGTAGGCACCTCTGCGCCCCTGGACAGGAGGAGGCTGGCCAGCCTACTGGGCTTCAGGGAACCCGTCATCAACACGCTTTATGCGTCGTCATCTAGGCTCTTCCTGTACACGGCGGCCTCCGCAGCCTACACAGCAGTGCTTGTGCTGAGCAGGTTCGCCGAGGACATGGTGCTCTGGAGCCACCCCTCCCTAGGCTACGTGGAGCTGCCTCCGGCCCATCTCGCAACCAGCAGCCTGATACCCCACAAGAAAAACCCGGTCACCATGGAGATCCTGAGGGCTAGGGCCTACGAGCTCCTGGGAGATCTGTTGGCCCTCGCTGGGATAGAGGCCGGACTACCCTCGGGATACAGCCTCGACCTCCAGGAGGCGAGCAGGCACGCGTGGCGTATACTGAGAGAAGCCGTGGTAGCCGTAAGAGTTGCTGAGAGCCTTGTTGTGGGCCTCAGGGCCACAGGCCGGGGCGCGGTGGAGGCCGAGAGGCATCCAGTGGTCTCGCCGGACCTGGCTGAGGGGCTCAGCCTGGAGAAGGGTGTGCCCTACAGGGAGGCCCACAGGAGGGTGGCAGAAATGCTGGCTGAGGGCCTGGATCCCCGTACAATAGCTGAGCGACTGGGCCTCAGGGGTCCCTTAACCCCCTGGGAGAGCATATTGTCCAAAAAGGTTCTCGGGTCGCCAGCGCCCGGGAAAGTTGAGGAGGCCATAGCTGCTGCGTGGGAGAGGGCCAGGTCGGATAGGGCCCTGCTGGCCGAGACCACGAGGACATACGTGAAGGGCGAGGAGGAGCTGGGCAGGCTAGTGGCCTGGGTCAAGGGTGGTGCTGGTGGAGATAGCGGGGATACACAGCTACCCAAAGCTTAGATGCCCCAGAGGGCTGCGGTCCCGCATACTTCTGTCACGTGGCATTGTCTTCGAGGGCTGCGGCTTCGGGGCCCCGGGCCTGAGGGTCGGCGAGATCGTCTTCACCACCGGCATGGTGGGCTACCCTGAGAGCCTGACCGATCCCAGCTACAGGGGCCAAATCCTGGTGATAACCCACCCGCTTGTGGGGAACTACGGGGTCCCCTCCAGGGACAGGGGGATGCACGGCCTCCCGCTACACTACGAGTCTGACAGGATCCAGGTGGAGGCCCTGGTGGTGGCGGAGGAGACAAGGCCCAGCCACTGGGAGTCCGTGGAGAGCCTCCACGAATGGCTGCGGCGCGAAGGGGTTCCCGGGATCAGCAGAGTCGACACAAGACTCCTGGTATCCATGATAAGGGAGAAGGGCGTCGAGATGGCTGCTGTCGCCGTCTTCCCCGAGGACCAGGACCTGGGCCTCGAGCCGCTCATCAAGGCACTAGAGGAGCACCCGGGCTACGACTCGGTCGACTACGTGGCCCAGGTATCGCCCGCCAGGCCGGTGGAGCACTGGCCCGAAGGCGGAGAGGCCAGGAGCACCCTGGTGCTCTACGACTGCGGGGTGAAGTACGGTATCCTCAGAGAGTTGCTGAATAGGGGGTTCCACGTTGTGAGGATCCCCTGCGGCTGGAGCCTCGACAAGGCGCTGTCCTACGACCCCTCTGGGATAGTGCTGAGCAACGGGCCGGGCAACCCCCTGCTCCTCCAGAGGATGGTGGAGACGGCGGCGAGCATAGTGGAGCAGGGGATCCCGGTGCTGGGCATATGCCTGGGCCACCAGCTCCTCGCACTCGCCCTGGGAGCCAGGATCCACAAGATGAAGTACGGGCACAGGGGGCACAATAAGCCGGTCAGGAACCTAGAGACCGGGGCCTGCTATGTTTCCAGCCAGAACCACGGCTATGCCGTCAGCCTGGAGGCGGCCGGCCTGAAGCCCTGGTTTGTTAACCCAGACGACCGTACACTGGAGGGCTTCAAGGCCCCCGGCAAGCCCTTGGTGGCCGTCCAGTTCCACCCCGAGGCGTCGCCCGGCCCCTGGGACCTTGCCTGGGTCTTCGACATCTACGCCAGGATGGTGGAGAGGCATGCCTAGGGACTCGGTACGCAGAGCCCTGGTCATAGGGTCGGGGGCCATCAAGATAGCCGAGGCCGCCGAGTTCGACTACAGTGGGAGCCAGGCCCTCAAGGCGCTCAGAGAGGAGGGCATAGAGACGGTGCTTGTCAACCCCAACGTCGCCACCATCCAGACCAGCCACGAGATGGCCGACAGGGTCTACCTGGCGCCCCTCACACCTAGCTTCGTCGAGGAGATAATAGAAAGGGAAACGCCCGACGCAATACTGCTGGGATTCGGCGGCCAGACCGCCCTGAGCCTCGGGGTGGAGCTCTGGAGGAAGGGGGTTCTCGCACGGTACGGCGTGAGGGTCCTCGGAACCCCCGTGGAGGGGATAGAGAGGGCCCTGTCCAGGGAGAAGTTCAGGGAGACCATGAGGAGCCGGGGGCTCCCCATACCGCCCAGCTCGGCCGCCCACAGCGTGGAGGAGGCCCTGGAGGCGGCCGAGGAGATAGGATACCCGGTTATAGTGAGGGTCAGCTTCAACCTGGGTGGCAGGGGCTCCCTCGTAGCGTGGGGCCCGGAGCAGCTGAGGCGGGGGCTCCTAAGGGCCTTCGCCCACAGCGAGGTGAGGGAGGTACTGGTAGAGAAATACCTGAACGGCTGGAAGGAGGTGGAGTTCGAAGTTGTCAGGGACGGAAAGGGGAACAGCGTCGCCGTGGCGTGCCTGGAGAACGTGGACCCGATGGGGGTGCATACGGGCGACTCCATAGTGGTAGCACCCTGCCAGACCCTGACTGATAAGGAGTACCAGGAGGCCAGGATCGCCTCCATGGGTGTTGCCGACGCCATACTCCTGGTGGGCGAGGGCAACGTTCAGCTGGCCTTGGGCCCCCACGGCGAGGGCCTCTACATAATCGAGACGAACCCGAGGATGTCCAGGAGTAGCGCGCTGGCCAGCAAGGCGACAGGATACCCCCTGGCCTACATTGCGGCCAAGATAGCTCTGGGCTACACGCTTGACGAGATCCTTAACAGGGTAACCGGGGTCACCTGCTCCTGCTTCGAGCCTAGCCTAGACTACATCGTGGTCAAGGTGCCCAGGTGGGACACACAGAAGTTCGACGGCGTCGACGACAAGCTCACCTCCGAGATGAAGAGCATAGGCGAGGTAATGGCGATCGGGAGGAACCTGGAGGAAGCGCTGCAGAAGGCCTTCAGGATGCTGGATATAGGCGAGCCCGGCCTGGTGGGAGGCCCCCTATACAGAGAGATACCGGGACTCGGCGAGGCCCTGGAGGCCGTCAGGCAGAGGAAGCCCTACTGGCCCATATACGCTGCAAAGGCGCTGGAGCTGGGCGCCAACCCCGAGGAGCTCTCCAGGCTCAGCGGCGTCGACCCCTACTACTTCTACGCTATGGAGAGGATCGTGCAGCTGGCCCAGGAGCTTTCCAGGAGTCCCGGCAGGCTCCGCGAACTAGTGGGCGAGGCCAAGAGGCTGGGCTTCAGCGACGCCCAGATAGCAGCCCTGACAGGGCTCGGCGAGGACGAAGTTAGAAGGGTGAGGCTGGAGGAGGGCGTCGCGTCGAGGATAAAGAATATCGACACGGTTGCTGCTGAGTGGCCAGCGCAGACTAACTACCTGTACACCACCTACAACGCCTCGGCCAGCGACGAGCCCAGGGCCAGGCCCGGCTCCAGGGGCACAGTGCTGGTGCTCGGCGCCGGTGTGTTCAGGATCGGCGTGTCAGTGGAGTTCGACTGGGCCACGGTGAACTTCGCTCAGGCCGCCAGGAGGAGAGGCTTCGAGGTGGCAATAGTCAACTACAACCCAGAGACGGTATCCACAGACTGGGACATGAGCGATAAGCTGTACTTCGAGGAGGTGAGCTACGAGAGGATCCTCGACATTTACGAGGCGGAGAAGCCCGTCGGCGTAGTGGCGTTCGCAGGGGGCCAGGTGTCCAACAACCTGGCCAGAAGGCTGGAGGAGGCGGGCGTGAGGCTCCTGGGAACCTCGGGCAGGAGCGTCGACATGGCGGAGGACAGGGCCAAGTTCAGCGCCTTGCTGGAGGCCTTAGGGATAAGGCAACCCGAATGGGTCGAGGCATGGAGCGCCAGCGAGGCTGTGAGGTTCGCGGAGGCGGTCGGGTACCCCGTGATAGTGAGGCCCAGCTACGTTCTCAGCGGCTCAGCCATGAGCATCGCGTGGAGCCAGGAGGACCTGGTGGCCTACCTTGCCCAGGCGGCCAGGGTGTCGAGGGAGCACCCAGTCATAGTGTCCAAGTTCCTGGAGGGTGCCCAGGAGGCCGAGATAGACGGTGTGGGGGACGGCCGCTCAGCTGTGGGCGTCATCATAGAGCACATCGAGGAGGCAGGTGTGCACAGCGGGGACTCAACCATGGTGACACCCACCAGGAGACTCCCCGAAACGGCGAGGAAGGAGATGGTTGAAGCAGCAGTTAGACTCGTGGAGGCCCTGAGGATCAGGGGGCCCTTCAACCTCCAGTTCCTGGTGAGGGATGGGAAGGTCTACGTGCTTGAACTCAACCTCAGGTCCAGCAGGTCCATGCCCTTCTCCAGCAAGAGCCGCGGACTAAACCTCATGGACCTGGCGGCGAGGGTGGTGTTCGAAGAAACCCTGGGCCTAGGGCCCGGCGAGTTCCACGAACCCCCGGCCAGGGCCTACGCCGTGAAAACACCCCAGTTCTCCTGGGCCCAGCTGCCCGGCGCCTATCCGCACCTGGGCCCCGAGATGAGGAGCACCGGCGAAGTGGCGGTCCTCTCCACCAGCTACCACGACGCCCTGGTGAAGAGCTGGATCGCGGCTCAGCCCAACAGGATGCCCGGACCCGGCGAGAAGGCGCTAGTATACACGGCCGTCGAGCGACACAAGCCCTACATGAGGTTGGCGGCGGAGGCGCTGGAGGAGGCCGGGGTAGAGGTCTACACGTTGGAGGGCGGCGAGGTCAACGGGTTCCCCTCGGCGCCTAGGGCCGAGGCGGAGGAGATGCTCAGGTCTGGGGCCGTCGCGCTGGTAGCCACCTCGGGAAGAACGCCGTTGCTCGACAGGAGGGTCAGGAGGCTGGCTGCGGACCTGAGGGTCCCCCTGATCCTGGACGCGAGGCTGGCAGCCGAGCTGACGTGGGGGTTCAGAGAGGTGAGGCTGAGGGGCTACGAGCCCCTCAGGGAGCTGGGGGAGTACTGGGCTCCGCCCCGGCTCTGAGGTGCTTGTCGAGAAATATTAGGGCTGGCAGCAGCATCTTGACGGCCTCCTCCATTGTGGTCAGCACGTGTCCCATGTCGGGCACTATGTGTGCCTCGAAGACCTTGCCGTGGTCCAGGAGCTTCTCCATATATCTAAGCACGGGTTTCAGCGGGGTCCTCGTGTCGTTCTGGGGGTGTATGAGGCAGAGGGGTGCCGAAACCTTGTCGGCATAGGTGGAGGGCGACCTCTCCCTCCACAGCTCCCTCCTGCCGGCAAACAATACTTCTATGAACTTCTTGAAGATGGCGTC
Organism: Pyrodictiaceae archaeon; assembly: GCA_015520265.1. GTDB lineage: Archaea > Thermoproteota > Thermoprotei_A > Sulfolobales > WAQK01 > WAQK01. The sequence continues at coordinate 18,789 of WAQK01000094.1, forward strand.
GCTCATCCCGTACATTTCCTCCCAGTCGGCCACGCTGGCGCCAGCCACTCCGCACCTCCAGAGGTTCGGGTGCCTTCCCATGGCCAGGAGGGTCATGTAGCCGCCGTAGCTGTACCCCATGACGGCCACCCTGGATGGGTCCAGGATACCCTGCTCAATCCCCCACCTCCGCGCCTCCACCACGTCGCCGAGGTCCCTGCCTCCGGGGTCGCCTATGTCCATGGTTCTGAATTCGTCGCCGTAGCCGGTGGAGCCCCTGAAGTTGGGGGCGACCACGTTGAAGCCAGCAGCGGCTATGGAGGCCAGCATCACGCTCCACATGTCCCTCACCTCGCTCCAGGGCCCGCCGTGCACGTACACAACGCCCGGGCCCGGCCTTTCGGAAGACCCCTCAACAACGTAGACAGGGATCCAGAGCCCGTCGAACGACCTGTATCTGGCGAACCAGGCCCGCTGCAGTCTCTCGGCTATCCATTCGGGGAGCCTATTGTCGACCACCACTCTGGGCTCGCCGCTCCCGGGGCTTGCCTCGTATATGCGCGGCGGCTCGGATATGTTCGAGACGGCAACATAGATCCTGCCATGCAGGAAGGCCGGGACCCCGTGGATAGTACCTCTGGGTGTTGGGACCTCTCTGCCATCGAGGAACAGGCGGCTCCTACCCTCCTTCTTGGCCACGGCCCAGACAATTCCCTCATGCCAGCCGTAGGCGTCATGCTCTACGGGGTCGTAGGCATCATAGTCCCCGTGGCTGAACCCGGCCCTCTCCAGGACGCCGGAGTCAGGATCGTAGACGTATAGCCTGCTCCGCCCCTCGAAGTTGCTCTCGAAGAGCACCCTGCCGCCGCTCAGCCTGGGGGCCTTATTGTTTGAGCCGTCGCGGGGAGTGTATACCTCCATCTCCCCCGTGGATATCCTGTAGACGAAGATCTCGTTGGTGCGGGGGTCGTGGCGCAGGTTCCCGTAACCCACGATGTAGTCCCCCTCAACGTCGGTGACGAAAGCCATGGTGTCGAGGCTATAGAGCTTCTCCCAGCCTCCACCAAGCCTAGCCATGTATATTGCCATCTCCTCGGCCGTCGCCCCGGTGAAAGCCACGCGTTCGCCGTCGAAGGCCAAGGCGAAGACACGCATGGGAGGAGCGTCAGACACCGGCTTCTCCTCCCCGCCAGCGGCGTCGGCATAGAGGATCCTGTGGAGCTCCCTCCCCCTGGAAACGTCCCGGGTGAAAACCACGTGGGGCGACTCGGGCCTCGTGGGTGCGGCGCCGCTCACCGGCGCCTCCGTGAGTCTGGCCGTCTCGCCGCTAGCGGGATCCAGTGACCATAGGCTTACGACCCCTTCCTTGGTGCTCAGGTAGACTATGCGTCCCCCCGCGGAGCCTAGAAGCGCGTAGGTGGGGATGGAGACCAGCTCCTCGACCAGCCTTACAAGTCTGGACACCCCGCCCTCCATGGCGGCATCACGCCCAGGGGGTTTGGGGCGGCCCGGTGAAAAACATTTTCGTGTTATGTGTGTGAACAGTTCGGCTAAACGCTGGGGCGGCGGAAACATTGAAAAACCGTGCGCATTTTAGGAGGGTTGGCGGGAGGGTTCGAAGTTGAACCCAGATGTCAGGCGGAACCTGGGGAGCCTAGCGGTCTACAACGTGCTCAGGGGGTTTAGCGTCGGCGGGTACCAGGCGCTGTTTGGCTTCTACATGTCCAGCCTCGGCTACGCCATGAGGAGCGTGGGTGGCGCGGCCTCCATAGCAAGCCTTGTCGGAGCTCTCCTGGCCCCCGCCGTGGGCTACCTGATAGACTCCTACGGCTCCAGGGCCACAGTGGCGGCAACTGGCGCGCTGCTGGCGGCGGGGCTCTACGTGCTCTACCTTAGCGACGCCTACTATGTGCTCGTGCTCTCCTACACGCTCTTCATGCTCGCATTCTATTTCGGCCAGCCCGCCAGGGCCTCCTTCCTGGCCTACAGCGTGGGGGTTGAGAGGCTGGGCTCCAACGTGGGCCTCATAGCTTCCACCTTCAGCGCAGCGAGGATAGTGGGGCCATTCGCCGCTGGCTACATGGCGGCTAGGCTGGGCTTCAGGCCGACTTTCCTCATACTGGGCATACTGGTGACCTTGGGCTTCACCCTATTCTGGGCGCTCAGCAGGGAGCCCGTGGCTCGGAGGAGGCGGCATGCAAGCCTGAAGGAGGGCTTCAGGGAGACCTACTCTAAGCTTTTCAGGCCAGGCCCCCTCCTGGCTACAGTCTACCTATTCATAGGCGTCGACAGGTTCGTGTGGGCCCTCTGGCTGCCTCTACTAAGCGCTCATCTCGAGAACCGAGGCTACTCTGAAACCGTTGTAGGGGTCCTGTTCAGCGTCCAGGGTCTTGTGCAGACTGTGGCGCTCCCCCTGGCTGGCAGGGTTGCAGACAGGCTAGGGCCCTTCGTCATGGCGGCTTCCTCGGAGGCCCTCGGCGCGCTGACCGCGCTTCTCCTAGCATACTTGCCCGGTAGCATGGCTGTGGGTGCTGGCTTCGCCGCCCTGGGGCTCAGCATAGCCTTCTGGGTGCCCGGCTACAACATCTTGATAGCGAGGCTTGCCGAGAGACTGGGGGAGGCGTACGCCTCGGCCAACGCCGTGAGGGGCGTGGCGGGGATCCCGGCACCCTACATTGGCGGGTACCTCTACGACGTGGTGGGGCTGGCGGCGCCCTTCACGGCTTCGGCAGCGGCCCTGCTGGTTCTGGGTGTGCTGGCCCTGACGCTCCTCCCCGCCAGGCTGTCCCGGGGAGAGAAGCCCTACGGCGACGCCTGGAGCCTCTCGTAGAGGTGCAGCGCTATCGCCAGGTCGAAGAGGGCTGTCCCCACGGATTTGTAGATCCTCAGCTCGCCGAACCGGCATTCCCTGCCCTTGAGCGCCTCCGCCAGCTCCACCAGTTCCCCGGCTCCCTCAACGTCATCCGTTTCGGCCAGCACCCCCTCCCGCGTGTCGACGAGTATGCATCCAGCCCTCTTCACCGTCTCCGCGTCCAGCTCCCTAACTGGCTTGGGCGCACCCACGCTGACAACCATGGTGCCCTCCCGCAGCAGCTCTCCCCTAACCACGGGCTCCCTGGAGCTTGTAGCCGCGACTACTACGTCTGAGCGGCGCAGCAGCTCCTCCAGCTCAACGGCTCTCCCTCCATGCCTCTTAGCCATTTCCTCGGCCTTGGCCCGGGTTTTACTGTATACTAGGATCTCGTCGAACCCGTAGACTGTGCCCAGCACCCTGGCGTGGTACTCCCCCTGGACGCCGGCCCCTATGATGCCCAGGGTGCCTCCACCCCTGAACCCCATGAGCCTCAGCGCCAGGGCAGACGCTGCTGCAGTCCTCCACCCTGTGGCGGGCGCCGCGTCAGCCTCGAGGAGTAGATCACCCGTCTCGGCGTCGAACAGGAGGAGGACGCCCCGGACCAGGGGGAGTCCGCGGATCGGGTTCGCCGGGTAGACGCCCACTATCTTGACGGCGAAGTAGCCAAGCCCCCCGGCTGGCATGGCCCCCAGCCAGGAGCCCCTGTGCTCCAGGGACGCCCTGAGGGGCGCCTCGGCGTCGCCGGTCAGGACCCTGGCTATGTCATCCACCAGCTTCGCCGGGTCCACCAGTTTATCGATCTTCTCGGCATCCAGGAACACGGGATGCACCAGTAACACTGTGTTCGGGAAAGAATTATTCGTTTGCCCTCCACAGGTTATTGCATGATCGATCGAGGACAAATTTATTACATCCCTAGGCTCTACAGTTGAGACCCAGTAAACGCGTGTGTAATAGGAGGTGTCCGCGCCTGCCCCGCCTCATACCACCCCTCGACGAGATAACGCCCGAGACGTTCAGGGAGGCGTTTAGAAGGATAGTGGAGTACAAGGAGAGGGCCGGCATACGGGCCCTGCTCGATAACCCTCCCGATCTCTTCGAGCGCGCCAAGCTCTACGGGACCAGGTACGCCAACGGCTCCTGGGGCTGGGCCTCCAATGTTTGGAGTCGCTCGGCAGCCAACTCTGTGGTGGTTGAAGACGACTCCCAGCTGGCCAGGGAGCACAGGATCCTGATGCTGAGAGTGCTCGAACACATCCTAGCCCAGGGCCCCCTCATCAAGGTGGACGGCTATCTGGGCAAGCCGGGCTCCAAGGTGCAGATGCATGCCAGGGTCTACGTGGACCCCCAGTTCCCGGACATAGCGTACAGGTGGAAGCAGCTCGTATACCCGGCGCCGCCCGACGGCGAGCCCGACGTGGAGATATTCGACATACCCCACTACCTGGGCAACCCCATGATACCCGGCACCAATAGGATGCTCATGGTTCTAAGGTTCCCCCACCACGGCCTCACCATAATCACGGCATCGTCCTACCAGGGCGAGGTCAAGAAGGCGGCCCTGACCCACTGGATATACCACGTCTACAAGCGGGGCTGTACTGGGGAGCACGCATCGCTCAGAGAGTTCACCGTGAAGACTGTGGAGGGCCGCTGGAAGAGGGTCGTCATGGCAATATGGGGGCTCACGGGGACCGGGAAATCGACCCATGGCATGTACGTGTGGACACCGAGCAACGCTAAGAAGTACGTTGAGGAGTTCGGCGTAAACCCCCTGGAATACGTTAAGGACCAGGTGATAAAGAATGACGACATAATAGCGGTCTGCGAGGACCGGGTCTACGGCTCCGAGAGGGGCTGCTGGACCAAGACGGAGGGACTGACCCCCGAGCAGGAGGCCATGTGGAGAGCCGCCACCAGCCCCAGGGCGCTGCACGAGAACACGGAGTTCGATGAGAACGGGTACCCCAGCTTCGAGGGCGAGACCTTCCAGTACTTCGGGGCACCTCAGAGCAACTCGAGGAGCGTGGTCTACCTCGAGGATACAGGGTACTTCGACGGCGACACGGCTTCGAGCGGCCCCCTGAACACGGCCATATTCCTGACGCCGGGCTACTTCACCGACTACGCCTGGGTCAAGATAACCGACCCAGCCTTCGCCGCCAAGGTGCTGGCCGATGGGAGAACCATTGGGCACCCGGCCCAGTCCAGGGAGGTCGTTGGCAGGGTTAGATACGTGGCGAGATACGCTAACCCGTTCACCATCGGGGTGTCCTCCACGGCCCATGTGGTCAGGTTCTACGAGTTTCTCAGGAAGAGGCTGGAGAAGGGGGACCCGATAGAGGTGTACCAGTTCAACACCACGGGCAGGATCATAGCCAAGTACAGGTGGGTCGAGAAGAGGCTGGGGAACCGCACCATAATGGCGCCTGAACCAGTGCTGGTGGAGGTGAACGGCGTCCCGAAGCCCGTGGGCGGGGAGAGGCCCACCATAGAGGAGACGGAGCTATTCATCCTCCAGGCAGCCAGGGGCGCCGTGGAGTACAAGCCCCACCCCGTGTGGGGCGAGAAAGTGCTGGTCCCCGTAAAGGTCCCAGGGCTGAGCAGCGAGAGGCTCAAACAGCTTGACCCCACCACCTATCTATCCATGGAGGAGTTCCAGGCCCTGCTTAGGGCGCAGGTGGAGGAGAGCAAGTACCACCTGGACCGCAACGTCCCCGGGCTGCCCGAGGAGATACGCAACGCCATGGACTTCTAGCAGGTGCTCCTAGAGGAAGCTGTCCAGCCCTCTCGGCTTTTTACCAACCCCCTCATAATACCTGTCCAGGTCGCCTCTCCAGTTCGGATCAGTGTACTCTGGCAGGCTCACCCTGGGGCTCCAGGGCTTGGCCAGGATCTCCAGGATCTCGAACTCGTCCAAAAACCTGTAGCTATACGTGGTCCTCGCCACGATGGCTGCATCCAGCCCCTTATAGGTGCCTCCCAGGGAGACCACAATATCGCCCCTCTCCACGGCCCCCGCGTCCGCCGCCATAAGGGCTGCCTCAACCGCGATCTTGACTCCCTGGCCTAGCAGGCCTCCCAGGAGCTTGTCGATCAGGGTTTCGGGCACCGCCTTATCCCAGCCCAGGCTCCTGGAGGGCGGCGCGAAGGGCCTCGAGCCCTGCACTATCTTTACCCCAGCCTTCTCGAGCTTTTCCCTGGCGTCGCTGTACTCCGGCCTTAGGAGGCCTATGGGTATGGAGCCCCTGGGCCCCCAAGTCTCGTCCGGGGGATGCGTGATCACTACCAGGCGGACGCCCAGTTTCTCGGCCTTCTCCAGCGCCTTGAGGGCGCTCCTACCGGTCTCGGAGGGCACAACTACAGCTGCGACTTGGGGATCAAGGGCCCTCCTGAACGCCAGCGTAAGGACGTGGTTGGTGTTGACTTCGCCCTTGAACCTGTAGTAGTGGGTGACACTGGTCAAGGACTCCACGACGTCCACCCATATCCCACCAATATAATGGTGAGACGGGCATTAAACTTGTTCTCTCAGTAGAGGTGCTGGAACACTATTTAGCTGTGCAGTACCATATGATAGAGGGTAAACACATGCCCAGGTACAGGTTCGCCGATGTGCACTGCCACGCCCACGAGCTAGGCTCCAGGGTCTCCGAGTACGCCGAGATACTTCTGGTAGGAGTCAGCGACGACCACGAATCCTCCCTTAAGACCCTGGAGCTGGCGGTGAATCACGGAAACCTGGTTCCAGCCCTCGGTGTTCACCCCTGGAGCCTCGACGAGGTCCCCGTAGAGGAGGCCGAGAAGGTCGCGAAGCTCGTCGAGAAGCACAGCGAGGTCAGGATCCTCGGGGAGGTGGGCCTCGACAAGAAGTTCAAGCCCCATAGCTATGATAGACAGGTCAGGGTCTTCGAAGTTTTCCTCAAACTCGCCCGGGAATACGGGCTCATGCTGGATCTCCATGCCGCAGGCGCGTGGAGGGAGACTTACGAGATGGTGATCCGCTACGACCCGCCTGTAGCCGTCTTCCACTGGTATACGGGACCCCTCGACCTGGCGGAGGAGATAGCCGGGCAGGGATACTACATATCCATAAACCCTGCCGTCAGGATACAGGAGAAGCACAGGAGGGTTGCCAGGCTGGTTAGGCTGGACAGGCTTCTGGCGGAGAGCGACGCACCCTACAATTATAGGGGCATAAGGATGGAGCCCAGCATGGTGGCCGACGTCGTGGAGATCATTGCGGAAGAGAAGGGGTTATCCCCCGAAACGGTTAGGGAGGCTTTGTGGGGCAACTTTGCCAGAATAGCGTCGAGGATAGGCCTCAAGCTGGGTGGGCCGGGATGACCAGGATAGTTGTTAGGGGGAGCCTGGTATCGTACCCTTACGGCGAGACGCTGAGAAACGCCTACCTCTACCTAGAGGGAGGCAAGGTCCGAGCCCGAGGCGAGGAGCCCGCGCCGCCCGAGCACAGCTATGCCGACCTAGTAGTGGGTGGGGAGGGGCGCCTAGTTGTGCCAGGAATCGTTGTAGGCAAGGTCCAGCCGGTCCTCCACCCTTTCCAGCACATACTGGAAAACCCCTCCCTCGTAGGGAAGCTGGAGGACCTGATAGACTGCGGCCTGGCCGAGAAGGCATCACTCCTGACCTTCTCAGAGCTGGCCCTTAGCGGGGTCTCCCTTGCCGGGATCCAGGGACCCTACACCGAGTGCGCGAAGCGGGCCGCTGAACGGGTTGGCATCCAGGCCCAGGTGGTAGGGGAGGCACGGATCTTCGAACCCGGCGGCAGAGCAGCTGGGCAAGGCTTCGCCCTGGGCCTCGGCGTCCGGATAAGCTACGATCCGCGGAGCCTGGCAGTGGAAACGGCCAGGCTCCTCGGCGTTGAGGAGGCTGCTAGGGCCCTCTTCAGGAGGGAGGCCTTAGGCTTTGAGCCCTACGCTGTGCCTGGGCCCGGCGACGTGGTGGTGCTGAGGCCCCGCACTCCTCAACCCATCAGGGCTGAAAGATTGCACTATGCGTTGCTGGGAGGCATCTTTGTTGTGGAGACACTGATAGTTGACGGCGAACCCGTGGTGGATGGAGATGAGCTGCTAACCCTTGACACAGCCGAGCTCGAGGAGGCGGCAAGGGAGGTTGGAGAAGCGTTAGACCAGGTAGAGGGTTAGTTTCTCGCCGCCCTCGTCGAAATAGGCCTCCCTCCTGGCAGAGAGCTCTAGGGCCAGGCTACTATCCGACAGAACCACATAGTTGTAGAGGAAGAAGCCGGGTGTAACTATGGTGAGGTACCTGGAGAACTCCACGTCGGTCCCAGTAACCTCAAATCCCCCCACGAGGAGCCTCTCAACCCTCTCGCCCGGGCCCCTGAGGGGCTTCAGGCCCTCAGCCAGCCCAACGTATATGTACTTCCTCTTCCCCACCAGTGACTCCCGGTGCCCGGATGCCTCGCCGCGTATCTCGACGCTCCTCGGCGCCAGGATTATCCTGTAGTTGGATGCCAGCACCTCGAGCCAGTCCTCCACGAACCTGAGTTCTAGGTGCCCGTCGCCCCAGGCCACCCTCAGCTTCCCCGGCTTTCCACGCATCCCGCCGACCCGCACCATAAATTAGCTAGGCAGGGATAAATAGGGTTGCCAGGAGGGAGGGGGTTGGCTAGGAGGAAGTTGCTGAGAGAGCTGGCCGAGAAGATCCTGGGCCCGGAGGAGGCTGGCAGGATCTGGAAACGCGTGGAGGTTATAGGGGACATAGCCGTTATAAGAAGACCCTTCGACTACCCTGTGGAGAGGCTGAAGCCGTTGGCCGAGGAGATCCTACGCGTGATGCCTCACGTCAAGTCGGTCTGGTGCACAGTGAGCGAGGTGAGAGGAACTTACAGGACCAGGGAGTACACGCATCTGGCTGGGGAGCCTAGGAGTGAGACCGTGTATAAGGAGCTGGGATGCCTGTTCAAGCTGGACATCAGGAAGGTCTACGTCTCCCCCCGCCTCAACTATGAGCATAACAGGATAACCAGGCTGGCGAGGCCGGGGGAGATTGTTGTCAATATGTTTGCTGGCGCAGGCCTGTTCTCGATAATTCTGGCCAAGAAGGCCCACGTGTCCAAGGTGTACTCCATAGACATCAACCCCGACGCCTATAGGTACATGGTTGAGAACGTCAGGCTCAACCGCGTGGAGGGTGTGGTTGTACCCATTCTGGGAGACGCGGCCAAGGTGGTGGAGGAGAGGCTTGTCGGCGTCGCTGATAGGGTGCTCATGCCCATGCCGGGCCTCTCCTATGAGTACCTGCCCCAGGCTGTTAAGGCCCTCCGCCCCGGCTCGGACGGCTTCATCCACGTCTATGAGTTCACGTTCGCCGGGCCCGGCGAGAACCCGGTGAACCTGGTCGTCGAAAAATTCAGGGCCAGGCTGAACGAGCTGGGCGTAGAGCACCGGGTCGAATATGCCAGGATCGTTAGGACTGTTGGACCTAGGAGGTACCAGGTGGTCGTTGACTTCTCGATCCAGCGCTAAGCTGGCCAGCTATCAATATATTCCTGTATAGCCTTGAGTATTCTTTAAAGTAAGGTTGGGGGTGGCGATTGTGGACGGCGGGGTTGCAGGAGTGTTCGACCCCATGGCCCTGCTGTTTTGGCTGCTACTTCTCTACACACTGATCCACCCATACTTCAGGCACAGAGCCCTCCAGAACGCTAGGCTCAGGATCATAAGGGCCATGGAGAAGAAATATGGGTGGCGCGTCATAACGATGATCCATAGGCAGGAGAGGATCGGGTTCTTCGGCATACCTGTTTACAGGTTCATAGACATAGAGGACTCAGAGAACGTGATCAGAGCTATAAGGTCCACCCCGCCCGACCAGCCGATCGCGTTAATACTCCACACGCCCGGAGGCCTCGTACTAGCGGCCTCGCAGATAGCAATGGCGCTGAAACGGCACCCAGCCAAGAAGATAGTCATAATCCCCCACTACGCTATGAGCGGCGGCACCCTGATAGCGCTGGCAGCCGACGAGATACGCATGGATCCCAGCGCCGTGCTGGGTCCCCTGGACCCCCAGCTCCAGACCCCTCAGGGTGCGTTCCCGGCCCCCTCCCTGCTCAAGGTAGCCAGGGAGAAGGGGCTTGAGGCTGACGACGCTACGCTGATCTATGCCGATATAGCTGAGAAGGCTCTACGCGAGATACAGCAGACCATAGTCAGGCTGCTCAGCGACAAGGTGCCGGGGGAGAAGGCCCTCGAGATAGCCAAGAAGCTCACCGAGGGCTACTATACGCACGACTACCCGATAACCTTTGAGGAGGCTAAGGAGCTGGGACTCCCAGTGAGTGACGAGATGCCGCCCGAAGTGTACACGTTGATGGAACTCTACCCGCAGGCGTTGCAGCAGAGGCCGGGGGTAGAATATCTGCCAAGACCGCAGGTGCCCTACTACGGCAGGAGGAGTGCCGAGAAATAGCGTGTCTGGAGGAACTACCTGCGCCTCCTGGCTTTCCTGGGAGCTGGCCTAGCGACCTCTATGGCCCTTATACCTACCCCCATCAGTTTTCTGAAGACGGCGTCAAGGAACTTCACGTGGAACCCCTTCTGCCCCACGAAGGCTCCGAAGGCCTCTGTGGCCACCTTGAAGGCCAGCTCCGGCCCTGCGAAGTCGGCATCGGCCACGTGCTTATAGACCCAGCTTACCGGGTGTATGGCCCTGACGAAGCTTGAGAAATCCAGTGTCAGCTCCACGGCCCTGAGCCTTAGGTCGACGTCCGCCTCTATCTTCTCTATCCTCTCGCCTCCCCTGCCGACCAGTCTGCCTAGGAAGCCTTCCTTGACCACTATGAGGCCGTCGGGCGTGTGCTCGCTGGTTATCTCGAAGCGTTTCTTCTCCTCGACGAACTCCACAGCCGTTATTATGTCGGCATCGGGCGCATGGATCCTGGCCACGTCGACTATGTTCTTCTCGATCTCGTTCAGAGGCCTGCTCCTCATCCTAGTCTCTAACAGCAGCCTTATACCCCTCTTGGCGCCGGGCCTCACAATGTCCTTAATCCCCAGGTCCACCACAACCGCCTTCTCCTCTCCCAGCAGGACCTCTCTGATCAGTGTGGCTCCGTCCTGGGCTCCGGGGCTCCGCTGGAAGACAGGGTCGCCTGCCACTACTAGCTTGCTGTTATGCCCTATCCTCATCATGACTTCGACGGCGCTCTCGGGCGACACGCTCTGGGCGTCGTCCAGGAATATCAGGGCCTCGTCGAAGGTCCTGCCCCTAAGGTAGTGGGTGTCGGCCAGAACTATCCTGCCGTCGCTGAGCATCTTCTCCACGTCTCCCCACTCCACGAAGCCTGACAGGATGTCCCTCAGATACGCCGACGCCATCTCGAAGTATTGGGGCCCCAGGTCGGCGACAGTGTATTCCTTCCCCGTCACCACGTCGACCACTGGCCTGGATATTATGAACCTCCTGTACCTGCCCTCCAGTACTGCGTCGATGCCGTAGAGGAGGCTGAACAGGCTCTTACCGGTGCCCGTGGGTCCGAAGACCCCTACTATGTCGTAGGTCCGGCTAGTCAGAGCCTCCTTCAGCCGCTCCTGTCCAGGGCTCATAGGCTTCAGTCTTCCGAAGATCTCGCCCATGGCACCACCCATTGTTTGGGAATCGGGGAGGCGAATATAAACTTAGAGTAAGGAAGAGTAAGGGCCGTGCTCCGGATAAACCGGTGTCCGGTGTTCCGAAGATCACTTCCTCCTGCATGGGGGCTCCAGGGGATCGTAGACGGGTTTGTTGAGCAGGAAACACAGTTTGCTCAGGGTGCCATAGAACACGCACTCGCTGCAGTTCTCAGCCCTGGCCCCCTCAGCGGTGAGGCCCAGCCCCTCAGCAGTGGGTTCGGCGGCAACACCTTCAGCCCTAGCGGCCCTGGCAAGCTCTGCAGCCTTTTCCTCCGCAGCTGCCGGCGCCTCCACTGGTTTATAGTAACGGCACCTCTCGTATCTGGCGGTCATGCAGGGGAAGGCGAGCGGGTTAACAGTCCTACCTAGGACTCGGCAGTAGACGGCGGCATCTCTCCGTTCTGCTTGGGGACACTGCGGCACTCCTCCTCCCTCCAAACCCTTGGACTAGCTGGCTAGGCTTGCCGTGTAAGCAGGTATAGGCCCAGGACTAAGAGTGCAGATGGGATCACTCCTCCAAACGCGTACCATAGGCCCAGGGTTAGGGTCCCAGTCTCCTTGGCCACCGTGTAGAGGGGGAGGGTTACACCGTGAATTATGAAGCCTACACCCATGGATAGCGATGCGGGATCCCTCGTCACCCTCCACATTTTGACAAGGATGTAGGCACCCACGAGCAGCGCCACGGGCACCAGTATGCCGAGGACTCTGCCAGCGCTGGATAGGAGTATCCTGGTGCTTACGGGCTCTATGCCGGAGAAGTTGGTCATAAAGGTCCACAGGATCCCGCCCACCAGTATGGAGAGAGGAGCAACGAAGTACTCAACTGTCCCTCTACGGTTGGCTAGTTCCAGCACGAAGAGCACCTCCGCCGCTGCCCACGCCATTATTAGCACACCCCTCACGCCGTCGAGGAATAGGAGGAACCTGAGCTCCGCTGAAGGGACGTTGTCCCAGCCGCCCCAGCCTATGAGTCTCCCGGAGATGTATCCGTCCATTACGCTCTGTGTGGCTACGGCCAATATGCCCAGGAATAGTATGAGGGACGCCTCGAACCCGGTCCGCCTGTAGATCATGTATGCTATGACTGCGGATAAGTATAGGAATGCCGCCGTCGCATATGGGAATAGCTGTTCGGCTTGCATTTAGCACACCTCTATATCACTTATTTAAACTAGAGACTGGGCGGTCAGCCCCTTTTAACTAGGTAAATTATAGAGGCACATTTAATAAAATTAAACCCCATCACCGCCGGCCCTCCCTGCCTCCAGCAGTTTAGAGAGCCTTCTAAGCCTTATCCTACCTTCGGCCACCGCTTTATTGGCGTACTCCAGTAGCCTGGCAACATAGTCCTCTCCAACGAGCATATGGTCTCCCTTCTTGAGGGGAACTACGATCCTTATCCCCGTCCTCAGCTCCACGATCACGCCCTTCGAGGTCTTGGAAAGTATGCCGCTATGCTTGAAACCAGCCTCCCGGGCTATGCGGAGAACCTCGTACGCCTCCTCCTCATCGTAGCAGATCACATGTATTATGGGGCCCGCCGCTACGAGCCAGAAGGTGTGGGCAGCGGGTTTCGAAAGCACGTTCATGACCTCGTCCAGTGGTGCAGGATAGTGGGACCGGTAAACTACGGTAGACTCGTCCCTGGTCCAGGGCCTCTCAGCATCCACTATCGTTATCCTGCCGCTACAAGAACTAGTTGTGTAGGATTTAGGTCTCTCGAAGAACCTTTCCAGCACCTCCTCGATCCCGGGGTCAAGGTAGCCTATCTCCCTATCCTTGGCGATCCTTTGCCTGAACTCCTCCTTTCTCCGTAGCCATTGCTTCAGGGGAGGTTTCTCCACCAATCCGCCGCACCGCTATGCCTGCTATACGTTTGCCTACGCGAGGGTAATAATATCTTTATAGAGGCCATCCCTAGTACAGGTGTGGTGGCACCCTTGGGGGATAAGGTCATAACTATAGACGAGTTTGCCCGTATAGACCTCAGGGTTGGCCTAGTGAAGAAGGCGGAGAAGGTGCCTGGATCGAGGAAGCTGATAAGGCTGATCGTGGATTTGGGCGGCGAGGAGCGCCAGATCCTCGCAGGCATGGGCGAATTCTACGGGCCCGAGCACTTCATAGGCAAACGAGTAATCGTGGTGGCCAATCTGGCGCCCAAGAAGATGATGGGCTATGTGAGCCAGGGCATGGTGCTGGCGGCTGGCTGCGGCAAGGGCGAGAAACCGGTGCTGCTCACAGTGGAGGAGGACGTGCCGCCAGGCTCAAAGATCTGCTAGCACCCCTGCCTTGCTGAGGAGCTCGCAGACCTTGCATACCTCCCTGTTATAGGAGGTGGGCTCACCGCACACCCTGCATGAGGGGAGCTCAGGCAGCTCCCTGTACTTGTCCATGAGTTTTTTCACAAGCCTATCCACCAGCTCGAGGAGCCTCAGCAGGGAGCCTGGGTGCCTCTCCTCCAGGCCGTAGAGGTGTTCCCTCACCCTAGCCCTCAGTGTGGGCCTCATCTCTATGTATCGGCACTCGGTTTCCTGGAACCTGAAGCCCTTAAGATACGCGTACATGGTGGTTTCCCACTCGTAGATCTTACGGAGCGGCTTCACCCTCTGGACGAAGCCCCTGCTTAGCCTGGGGGCCAGCGGGTGCTGCCGTAGGAGTCTGACGGGGTCGCCGCGTAGGAGGTTCATGATCGCGGTTTGGGCCTCGTCGTCCAGGTTGTGGGCCGTGGCAGTCTTGTCCACGCCGAGGATCTTGGCGTAGTGGTTGATTATCCTCCTCCTGAGGGTGCCGCAGTAGGTGCAGGGAGACACGTTTAGGCCGCGGGACCAGGACCTGGCCACGATCTCGTCGAGGCTGCTGCCGACGTACTCCTTTATGCTGGTGAGTATGACATCCACCCCCCTCTCGGATGCGTACTTCCTTATCTTTTCCATGTCCTCTCTTCTGTTGTACCCGGCTATACCCTCCTCTATGGAGAGGCCCACCAGCTTGGAGGGGTCATGGATCTCGGCCAGTATGTCTAGGAGCACGAAGCTGTCCTTGCCCCCCGAGAGGGCCAGGAGCACCCTGTCGCCCGGCCTGATCATCCCGTACCTCTGGATCTCGGCCGTCACCCTACCCCTAACGTCTTCCAAGAAGCACCGGGGGCAGAGCCTCCTGCCGGTGTGGGGCTGATAGACCTCGGCCCTGCGGGACCTGCAGGAGTCGCATAGAACCATTCCGGGTCACTCCTCGAGGGAGCGGGGGATCTCTACCACCCTGTTCCCAGCCACCACCTGGTCCACGCTATGGATGACGGCCCCGGTCTTCTCGAGGACCTCCTTGACCCTGTCGAAGGGTACATCGTTACCCTCTATGACCACGGTGAGGCTGAGGGTCTCCACGTCAACCTCATTGACGGTCACGTTGACACCCTCGACGCCGGGCAGCTCAGAGAGCATGCTGGCCAGGTCGACGATGCTGGGCTCGCGGAGGGGCTTGAGGACGTCGAGCATAATGCGACGTATTGCCGCCATCCCGATCCACGCCGACAATACTGTTTGTAGGGGAGTTTATAAAGTAGAGGGGCTGGCCGTGTTTAAATTTAAATGCCTCCTCCCCTACACTCCCCGGGGGAGGTGCAGAAGCCGTGGCCAGAGGTAACGTGCCCGTACCGCTGGTGAAGAGGCCTGTGCTCAGGATCCATGGCGGCGTAGACCAGGGCCTAAGGCCCGGCAGAGGTTTCAGCCTTGGAGAGCTAGAGGAGGTGGGGCTGACCCCTAAGGAGGCCATGAAGCTGGGGATAAGGGTGGACAAGCGGAGGCGGAGCAAGCACCCCTGGAATGTGGAGGCCCTCCGGAAATACCTGGAGGAGATAGGGTACAGGAAGGGCTAGGCCAGTTTCCACACACGTTCTTTTTGGTCGAAGTACACTAGGCCCGCATCCCTCAGGGCCCTGAAGAGCTTGTACTGTTCCCCAAGCTGCTCCGCCACCTTCTCCTCGTCGTAGCTGGATATTCTTGCAAGCCTTTCCAGGAACCTCCGGTAGTAGCCGGGCTCTACCGCTATCACGTCGTTCTCAACCTCTATGATCACAGCGCCCCTCTCCGCTAGCTTGTCTATGATGGCCCTAGGGTTCCTCACCCTGCCCTGGAGGCTGGACATGGAGACGAAGCCCTGCTCCACCAGGAAGTCGTAAGCCGTCTTCCTCCGCGCTTCTCTCTCCCTCCTCCTGGCGGCTCCCCGGATCTCCGCGGCTAGCCCGTCAACCGCCGCCTCGAGCGCGGCCACCTTCTCCCCTAACTCTTGGATCCCCTCCTCGATCCTCTTGATCGATGCAGCGATGCTTCGGAGAAGTTCGCCTAGCTCCTCACCCTTCTCCTCTCTCCGCCTCTCCTTCAGGTACTCGTCAAGGGTCTTGGGGTTCACGTATGCTCCCTTCCCTACAATAGTAACAGTGTGGCCGCAACGCATTTTAACTTAGCCTAGAAGTTGGCGAGGCTCGCAGCCAGGCCCGGCAGTAGCCTGTGGATGCGGGGTAGGAGGAGCCTGAACAGCCCTTCGTGGGAGTCGTAGTCGACCCTCCGGGACACCTCGTCCTCCAGCCCAGCGCGCCTTATGGACTCCAAGGCTGTTGCCGTTCCGCGGGGGCCCAGGGCGTAAGCCAGCCTCGTCAACCTGTACTGGGCTGCCAGCTGCTTCTTGATCCACTCGACAGCCCTGTCATAGGTTCCCTCGGCTCCCCTGGAGGCTAGGAGCGCCGCCAAGGGAGCTGTGACGCTGACAGCGTATAGGCCTCCGCCGGTGTAGGGTTTTACCATGCCTGCTGCGTCGCCGAGGTAGAGGACTCTCCCCTCCACGTGCCTCCGCCTCGGCGGACCCCTCAGCACGGTGCCACCATAGTAGTACTTCAGCTTTAAGGGTCCATACATCTTGTTGACCAGTATGAGGAGCCTTGTGAGCCTGCTGAAGGCCTGCCTTGACGAGGCCAGGCCCACCAGCAGTTCTCGGCCTTCGAGGGGGACGATCCAGCCGAACATCTCTGGTGACACATTCTCGTGGTACACGACCTGGAACACAGGTTCCCCAGGCCTACGGGCAGCCTCTAGGACGGCCTGGACACCCTGCAGCCTCCACAGCCTGTGCCTCGAAGGCAGCGCGTTCTGGGACGCCCCCGTGGAGGCTACTACAAGATCTCCGCACAGTTCTTCCCCGCCGCGGAGATGAACACACCCCTCCCTGGTTATCCTCCTCACCCTGGCTCGGAGCCGGACCTCCATGCCTTTCTCAAGGACGCGGCGCCAGAGCTCCTCCTCCAGCTGGGGCCTCCTTATCCTGACAGCCATTACACCGTAGCCGCCCAGCCTGAGAACCTCGCGTCGACCGTAGCGGAAGGAGACGGCCTCATACTCTTCTCCCACCACGCCAGGCGCCAGGCGCTCCAACCTGCGGGCGGTGGCCCGGCTCACCAGGCCCGTGCAGTGGGGCGGCCAGCCTGGCCTGGGATGGTCCTCCAAAACAGTGGTCTCGCCCCGGGCGAGAAGCGCGAAGATCAGGCCAGCGGGGCCTGCCCCCACGACAAGGAATCTTCTCCCCAAGAGGGGGTACACCGGGTGAGCCTAAGTACAAATACTCACAACTAGGCTTGGAGCGCGGGCCACGAGGCCCTGCTCCTCCAGGCTCCGCGCGGCGGGGTCTCCCCCGCCGATTCCTATTCCAACGACCTGTCAGCGTAGCGGCGCTCCACCCTCTCAGCCCTCAGCTCCGACACTATGTAGTCGAAGGCCTTCTCCGGGTCCGTGTGTTCGCCGCAGCTGTAGACGTCGACTGTGGCGTACCGGTACTCGGGCCACGTGTGGATCGCTATGTGGCTCTCCAGTATTATGGCGACGACGCTTACCCCGAGCCCTATCTTCCAGCTCTTGACGTCCAGCAGAGTCATGTTGCCTATCTCTGCCGCCCTCTCCGCTATCCTCCGGAGGGCCTGCTCGTCGCTGAGTATCCCTGGGTCGCAGTCGTAGAGGTTGCCGTAGACGTGGCGTCCTATCACTTTGGCGGCCTTCCTGCTCTCCAGAATTCCCTGTATCGCCATGGCGTGCACCCGGGGTTTTTAAACCCCCCTTGTTTTAAAAATTTAATCCCCCTCAGGTACCGGATAAATGTTGGCTGGGTGAAACGCTAATATTGGTGGTCCAGCGTATAGGGGTGTGGCACCCTGAGGCTGAGCGGGTAAAGGGGTTGCACCTTGATAGGTCCCATTCAGAGGTTCACCAGGGTTAGCAGTGGGGAGATCTCGAACTATATTCTCCTCGTAGACTCCCCCCAGCTCGTCGACAGGATAAGCGGCGAGTTCGAGGATGTGCATCGTGTCGAGGGGAGGGCTGGCATAGTCTCCATCACGGGTAAGTACAAGGGCGCCGAGATAACGGTTACCACTTTCGGCGTCGGCGGCCCGAGCCTGGCCATAGTAGTGGAGGAGCTCAGCAGGGTTGGAGGCAGGTTCTTCCTCAAGGTCGGCGCAGCCACGGCTATAACGTCGAGGCTCAACATAGGCGACTACATAGTGGTTAGCTCGGCGATAAGGTGCGACAAGGTTTCGGAGGAGTACGCGCCGCTCGAGGTCCCCGCCTGCGGCGACTTCTTCCTCATCAAGAGCCTTACCGACTCCCTTAACAGCCTCGACGAGAAGTACCATGTAGGAACAGTGGTCTCCACCAACGTGTTCTATGTTGAGAATATCGAGAAGGCCAAGGAGTGGGCCAGGTACAACTCCATAGCCCTCGACATGGACACGGCGACCCTTTACGTGCTGGCCCACGTGAAGAAGCTCAAGGCCGCCGCGCTGCTAGTGGTGGATAGCAACCTCGTTAAGGGTATCGAGAGGCCCAGGGAGGAGGTGGAGACGGAGCTCGCCCTCAAGGTGGAGGAGAGGATGCTGAGGGCAGTGAAGCTAGGCCTAGAGGCCCTGAGGCTGGCCTACGAACGCGTCAAAGCCTCCAAGAAGCCTTAGGGCCTCCTCTCGGTTTTCACGGGCTCATTGTCCAGCATGACGTACTGATCCATCTCCAGCCTGCCGGAGTACTCGAGCCTCCCGCTCACCCTCACAGCCGGGCCCAGCGTCACGTCCCCAGCATAGATGTTATCAATGATCACGTATTCCGCGTAGAGCTGTGCGGCCCTGATCTCGCCTAGGGCGCCCCGCGCTCTCCCTACACTGGCCACGGGCGGCATAGCTGAACGTATCTCCACGCGGCGAGCGTCTAGGATCCACGCCCTGGAGTAGTCCGTCATCCTGGCCTCGAACAGGTCTCCCCGGAACCCGTCGATGAGGAACGAGCCTATAATCCTAGCCGAGCCTGCTGAGAGCCGTGCCGCCCTCACCCTCCCAACAATCCCCAGCTCGTCGGCGGACACGCTCTGGGCCTGGAGGATCCCGTTAACCACCAGCTCGCCTACCTGGACATCGCGGGCCTTCACCACGCCGTTGACCACCAGCTTCTCCGCCCTCAGAGCCCTGGCTGAGAGTGCACCCGAGATACGGAGAACCCCCTCCACCGCTATCCCGTCGTCCAGCTTATACACGCCGTTAAGGGTGAGGCTCGACATGGCGTGCACCCAGAAACCGATAACCATACATAACATTGGGCGATGCAACCTATATGCGTGTAGGTGGTCGAACATGGCTTTTCCGGGCTTCATGCTGGCCAGGTATATGGAGGACTACGGCGATCTCGAAGAACAGGTGCAACCTGCAGGATTCGACCTCAGGGTGGGCGAGGTCATGGCGCCTGTGGAGGAGGGGGTTCTAGGCAGAGACGAGAGAATGATCCCCGGCTATGAGGAACTGGAGCCGGAGGGTGGCTGGTGGCGCCTAGGCCCTGGAGGCTACATTATCAGGTTCATGGAGGTTGTCAGTGTTCCCCGCAACGCTGTTGGGATATGTCTGCCCCGCTCCAGCCTACTAAGGATGGGGGCCACGCTGAACTGCGCCGTCTGGGACCCAGGATACAGGGGGAGGGGTCAGGCCCTACTGGTTGTCCTTAACCCGCACGGCATAAGGCTCGAGCAGGGGGCCAGGATAGCTCAGATGGTCTACATAAAGACCACTATGCTTCCCAGGAACCTCTATAGGGGTGTATACCAGGGTGAGGGCATTGGAGATAAACACTGACAAGTGCCGCCTGGTGGGTGAGAGGCTCGGGGAGGCTCTTACCAGGGTAAAGGCGGATCAGTTCACAGATCCACGCTACTATCCTCCCGCCAGCGACGAGGACGAAATGGTTGCACGGTACTTCCTCGTGATGGTTGCCATGGATCATAGGCTCAGCCGCCCGGGGAGGCCATACGAGGCCTATGTGGGCGGCGAGTTCTATCATGGAGCCGACCTTCTCTATAGGTTAGGCATGAAGAAGTACCACGAGGATCCAGGGTTCTTCGACCCTCGGAGTCTGGTAAAGGTTACGGCAAAAAGCGTGGAGGAGTGGCTCTCAGCTGGCGGCGCCTCGCCGCCTGACCCCGACGTTAGGGCAGCGCTCCTACGGGATCTGGGGGAGAAGCTTCTAGCCCTTTACGGCGGCAACGTTACGGGGCTCATCTCTGCTTCTGGCGGCTACCTGAAAAGGCTAGAGGGGGGACTTATCGATAGGCTCAAGGCTTTCAGGGCCTACGAGGACCCTGTGGAGAAGAAGGCCTACCTCCTAGCCAAGTTCCTGGAGCGCCGCCGCCTCATAGAAATCAAGGACCCTTGGAACATGGAGGTGCCCGTCGACAATCACCTGGTAAGGATAGCACTTCGCCTAGGACTAGTGGTGCCTCCACGCTGGATGGTCGATAAGATACTGGAGGAGGCCGAGTTCTCATGGGAGGAGGACGCCATGCTACGCCTGGCCGTTAGGAAGGCCTTCAAACAGGTGGCCGCGGCGGCAGGGGTTACGCCGTTCCTCCTGGACGACTTTCTCTGGATGTTCGGCCGCAAGTGTTGTCCCCGCGACACCGCCGGAACCATGTGCAGTAGTTGCGTAGAGCGGTGCAGGGGCGTGGGCGGCTGCCTAGCCGGAGGCTGCATATTCGCCGACATTTGCAACGCTAAGTCCAGGAACCTCTATTTACCCGAGCATACATATCTGAATACCTGGTACTACTAGGTGTTACGCCATGGACCTGCGGAGCCTTATAGGCGACCGTGTCAAGGAGCTCAGCGAGGACGAGAGGAGGGTTATGGAGTACTTCGTCTCCAACGTCTCTGTCGGTGAACTCATAGTCCTAAGGGAGCTCCGGGCGCGCTACAAGATACGTGAGCCCCTCAGGGTCCTTAGGTCGCTGGTTGAGAAGGGGTTGCTGGAGAGGGGTGAGGGTTGCTATAACCTGGCCGAGGAGCTGAGGGAGAAGATCTTCGAGTCAAGGAGCTCTAGATACTCCAGGTAGCGGGCCGAGTCTCCATGACGGTCAGGTACGTTTATTTGGACCTTCCACGCCTCACGGCTTGGGTCGCCAGGGAGATTCTTCGGGGTGTGCGCAGGGTTACGCTTGACCTCGGGCTGAGCTTCGAGGAGGTGGAGATTAGCGGCGACACAGTGTTTCTGAGGGGCGTGGGTGTGCCCCTAGACTCTCTCAGGAGGCTCAGGGAGAATGTCGTCTACGAGGCGGTGCGTGGAGGACTGGTTCCGGTGGAGCTCAGGTCTCCGCATGGAAGCTACTACAAGCTGAGGCCTGTGGGGCCTCGTTCAGCTCCGACGTTAGAGATAGATGGGATCCATATGCACCGTATAGTGGGCACCGACCCTTGGAGGGATAGCATGGATAAGGTGAGGGCAGCCAGGGTGAGGCGGGGCCACAGGGTTCTGGACACCTGCCTGGGACTCGGATACACTACTATAGGCTCCCTGCTCAGGGGCGCTGAGAGGGTCATCAGTGTGGAGATAGACCTGAACGTGGTCGAGATGGCCAGGAGGAATCCTTGGAGCAGGAGGCTTGAGGACCCGAGGGTCGAGGTGATCCATGACGATGTGGTGAGGGTTGTGGAAAGATTCGACAACGACGAGTTTGATCGCGTGATCCACGACCCTCCCAGATTTACCTCCAGGACCGGCGACCTGTATAGTCTGGATTTCTACAGGGAGCTTTACAGGGTTCTCCGGCCCGGTGGCAGGTTATATCACTATACAGGGGAGCCTGGAAGGGTTAGGGGCAGAAGCCTGGTCGCCGGCGTAGCGAGAAGGCTTAGGGAAGCGGGATTCATTGTGAGGCCGTGGAGGGGTGGTATGGGGCTGGTAGCCGAGAAGGACTAGCCGACAGACACCTGGATCCTCCTGTCGGTGTAGGTTATCTTGCTAAGCTTCCTGGCGACAGCTCTCAGCAGGATGTTGTGGGTGCCGTGGGGCAGTTTGAGCTTGAACTCTACGTCTCTGACCTCGCCTGGCTTCAGCGAGGATACCTCGAGTCTGGCCAGCGGTATCCCCATATTCATCACTACCATGAACAGGGAGTCTGGAGCCGACTCACCCACGTTGGCCACCTTGGCCCTTAGCACGCCTCCCTCGAACACGACGTCGCTGAACACTATGCGGGGCTCCCGGTACACCGCCTCCCCTAGGAGCAGTGTGGACAGTATGAAGTGTTTCGGATAGTAGGAGGTGCCGCTGCCTAGATGCTCGACCCTGACCCTGTTTGTCTTCGAGATCTCGAGGTCCTCGAAGCTAAGCTCGTCGGCTCCTACCGCGTCGCCAAGGTACCTCGGCTCGCCGCCGTTGACGGATACCGAAACTCTAGCCGATTTAGACGGCAATATGCCTACGATCCTCAGAATACCGTTGCCCCGGGGCTCCTCCTCAAGCTCTGCCTCAATCTCGACCACCTCGCCCGGGGCCAGTGCCTGGGCGCCTGAGAGGTAGGTGAAGTTGTAGAATGCCTCCTCGGTTCGCCTGATTATCAGGAGGTTGATATGGCCCACTGTGACAGGCGTGGAGCCGTCATACATTACTGTGACGAAGTGTCTCGGGTTCTCTGACTTGTAGATGGGGGTGACGTCGAAGAGCACCTTGGCGAAGAGCGCGTCGTCCACAGGTAGCACGTATTGGGGCTTGAACTCCCTGGTTATGGAGAAGCCGTCGAGCCAGAGCCTCCACTTGGGCAGTCTTTCCTCCTGTGCGAACAGGGCGACCTCCAGGTAAGCCGCCTCCAGGTCGCCGCGGGGGATGGAGGGTGTATCCATCACGGCTTTGTGTATCTTGGGGTTACCCAGCCCGCCCAGCCTTCCCGAGGCGAGCGATGTTGAGAGTATGACTTCGCCTGGCACCTTGGATTTTTTAAACTCCTCCATAATGCCGCTGGGCATAACTTGCTCCCTCTACTAAAGCTAACCCCCTAGCACTATAAGGGTTTACTCCGCTCAGTGTAACTCCTTATATATCCCTCGAGTACACATGATCCCCCGGATTTGTGGGGAATTACTCCCGGACCGAACGCTGGGGGATGTGGAGAGCTTACCCGGCCGACACATCTTTCCTCATCCCAGCTAGAACCTCCATACGCATCTCCCATATGTGGTTATGAAATCGGTATTATTGGGGAAATATTCTAAATGATGAATTATGATTTCCCGACGAAATTTTTTTATTTTACTAATACATCTATTCTTATGGTGTACATAAATGGTTGCGAAGCGTGAAATGACCATAGACGCACTCAAATCTGCCTTCGGCGGCGAATCCATGGCCCATATGAGGTACCTAGTCTTCGCCGAAATAGCCGAGAGGGAGGGCTTCAAGAACGTGGCAAGGCTCTTCAGAGCCATAGCCCACGCCGAGTTCGTCCATGCCAGGAATCACTCCATGGAGCTCTCCGACCTCCACGGTGGCTACAGCGTTACTGCAGGCGCCACCTTCGGCCCTGGGAACACATCGAAGAACCTCGAGCTAGCCATAATGGGCGAGGAGTTCGAGGTCGCCGAGATGTACCCCGTGTACATAGAGATCGCCAAGTTCCAGGGGGAGGAGGGGGCTAGGAGGTCCTTCTACTGGGCCCTCGAGGCGGAGAAGATCCATGCTGAGATGTACAGGAAGGCCAAAGAGTACGTAGACAAGGGCGAGGACATGCCCATAGACGGCAAGGTGTGGATCTGCCCAGTCTGCGGCCACACCTACATAGGACCCGAGCCTCCGGACAAGTGCCCCATCTGCGGTGCACCTAAGGAGAAGTATGAGGGCTTCTAGGGGGCTAGCCGCTACATTAATTATTTTTCCCTGAATTTCTACCATCTTTTAAGGTTAGAAATTTATTCTAAACACTACATAGCTGTTCTCGCAGTTTCAACGTTAAACGTGGGGGTGTATCACGTGGATTACATCGTCACGGGGCGCGTAATACTGGTAGGGCTGGTGGCCGGAGCCATAGCCACGCTGCTGGGTCTATACATAATGTGGGTCCTCCTACGGTCCTCCAAGTACTTCAAGGGCAGGCTCCTCAGGCTGTCCTGGGCAGTCCTCCTCTCGGGAGCCACCCTCATGCTGATCGATGGCCTCGCTTTTCTAGCTATATATGTGGTGCCCGAAAAGTATTCCACCATAAGGCTTGTTCACATGCCTCTGCTCATACTGGTGACGCTTGTGTTTGCCGCCTTCATAACCAAGATACAGACGTACACCTCTGGCCTCCCATCTGAGGAGGCGCGGAGGGCTGATGTTAGGGTGTTTCTCGGCTCGCCTGTCAGGATGTTCCTGGAGGTTTCCCGGTACATGGATAGGACCACCGCGCTGAACCTGGCCCGCAGGATAGGGGTGGAGTATGCCAGGATCCATCGCGGGATCCTCGAGTCCGACCCCACGGGGCTAGCCAAGGTGGTGAGCCTGCTGGGCAGGCAGCTTGGAGGCAAGATGTATATCGAGAGCGGCTACGGCGTCGGCGAGCTGGTGTTCGAGACGGATATAGCTACAGTTAACGAGGAGCGAATTCAACTTATAGCTGAGCTGCTGAAGGGATTCTGGGAGGAGGCGGTATCGCTGTCCCATAAGCTGATAATAACGCCGAGGACCAAGATTATCCCTATGCCCGGCGTGATCAGGATAGTGGTGTCAGGGTAGGGTTGATATACCCTACATCCGATCCCTTCAAGGGTACGGTTGTTGGGGAAGGCCAGTAGCAGGAGGAGGCGTGGCTTCGCCTACGAGCGCGAACTGGCCCGAGAGCTGTGGAACCGGGGGTTTGCCTGCATGAGGGCGCCGGCCAGCGGGGCCAAGGTTAGGAGGAGGGCGCAGCCGGACCTTGTGGCTATGAAGAACGGCGTGATACTGGTGTTCGAGGTTAAGACTAGGAGGAGGGAGGGCCACGTGTATATAGATGCGGGGCAGGTGGAGAAGCTGTCGGAGTTCGCCAGGAGGGCCGGAGGCCTGGCATTCATCGCTGTCAAGATACTAGATGGCAGGGGCTGGAGATTCGTGCCCGTGGAGAGGCTGGCAAGGACCAGGGGCGGCAGTTTCAAGGTCGGCCTAGAGGAGGTTGAGAGGGGGTTCAGGCTCAGGGATCTGGAGGTGCTGGTCTCCGGAGGCTATAGGAGCCTCGACGAATACCTTGGTCAGGGCAAAGACACGAATTCCCAGAAGGACGCATGAGGAGGTGCGACCCTTGTCCCGCAGGGAATACTCGAAGATCTGCCCTGTCTGCCGTATAAGGTATCGGGCGGAAATGTATGTATGTCCTAGATGCGGGTCCAGACTCGTCGAGGTGGAGGAGACTACGGGTTCTCCAGCGACACCTTGACCTCTAGCCCCCACCTGTCGCCCAGCTTTCTAAGTCTCTTCATTTTACGGGATAGTACTCTCGCAGCCTCCCTCGGCACCCTGACCACCAGCGTGTCGCCCTGGATCTCCGCCGTGGCTCCGGGTATGAGCCTCTCAACCTGTCTCCTAAGCCTGGCTTCGAGCCCGCTGGCCTTGGCCCTCCGAATGGGCACCACCACAGTCTGCTCGCCGAAGGTGTAGATCTCGTAGGCAAGCTCGCCGGTGAGAAAGTCCCTGACCTCGACCACTGGTCTGGCCAGGTCGGCCTCCCTGAGCCCTGTGGGGAGCTTCACAGTCATGGCCAGCTCATAGACGGTGTCGACTTGCCCGTTCCTTATGAAAACCACAGTGTCCACTATGCTAGGTATGACTCCGAGCTCCACTCTGCCAATGAACCTCTGGACAGCGTCTATAGGCGTGGTGGCGTGTATCACCCCGATCATGCCTATTCCGGCCAGTCTAAGGTCGACGTAGAGCTTGAAGTCCTCGTCGTTTCTGAGCTCGTCAAACACCGTGTAGTCGGGCCTGCTGAGCAGCAGTATGTCGTGGAGCTCGCCCAGGCTGGCGTAGTGTTTCGAGTACTGGGTTATCTCCGGTGGTAGCTGCATGTCTCTCGGCGACTCTATGGTCTTGACAACCTTGCCCTTCCTGGCGTAGAACTCGGCCAGTGCTTGGGCGAAGGTGGTCTTACCCATGCCTGGCGCGCCCGCGATCAGTATACCCTCCGCTCTCTCCTCGAACCTTTTGAGGAGCTTGCTGGGCAGCTTGTAGTCCTCGAGGCTCAGCTTGACTAGGGGCTTCACGGCGGTTATCTCCCAGCCCTCGCTTAGGGGCGGCCTGGTGATCACTATCCTGTACCTGCCCAGCTGGACTATGGTGGAGCCGGCCCTGTCTATCTCTATGAAGCTGTCGGGCCTCCTCCGCGCCTCTTCCACGATCTCGCGGGCTATCTCCTCGATCTCCTCCCTCTTCAGGGGCCTGCGGCCAAGGTAAGCGAACTCCCAGTGTCCAGGCCTGCCCCTCTTGCCTATAGGCCTGGTGCCCTCCTTGAGGTGGACACTCATGGTGTTCTCGTCGAAGTACTTCTCCAGCCTGAGCTTGCCAGCGCTCCGGGGCGGCACGTATATCGTCTTAACCCCCATGGCCCTGGCCACGGCCGCCTGCACCTTGTCGCCGGTCACTAGTGTGGCGCCTATCTCCCACGCGTAGTCCCGGATTATCGCGTCGACCGCTCCGAGGCTGGCCGACCTCATCTCCGAGGCCCTGGGCCTCTCTCCCTCTATGCTGATCTCTATGAGGCCCTCCTCTGCTAGCCTACGCAGCCTCTCTACCTCATCGAGGCCCGCGAAGCCTACTGCCTTGCCCTGGTTGGCCTGGTGTTCCAGCTCTGCCAGCACGGCCCTATGTATTATAACCCTCCCCCTGATCTCGCCCTGCTTGACGAGCCTAGACATCACTCCCTCTATGATGACGCTGGTGTCGGGCACGTAGGTCTGCTCGACCTCGGGGAATACTAGTCCCTCTCCCAACACAATCACTTCCCGGTGTTCGGGATCTCATGTACTGGTTAATAAGAAGATTCATTAATCATGTACTCGTCAAAGGTACTTGGCAGGGAATTATCGGGGGCGCATGGTTATGGGCAAGATCTCTAAGGGTGTTGCCTGCAGCGTCGAGGGCTGCGATGAGAGGGCGGTCCACTCGTTGAGCCTCGAGGAGACCAGGATACTCGAGGATAAGGGCTACAGACTGGAAGCCATCCATAGCCGAGTGTATCTCTGCGAGAAGCACTACAAGGAGTGGAAGAAGGCCCGCAAGAAGATCGAGAAGTTCGAGAAATGGAGGATGATGAGGTAGCAGAAGTTGCCGGAGCTCCGGGTGGCAGTTGTAGGAGTAGGCTACATGGGCAGGAACCACGCCAGGGTGGTCTCGGAGCTCTCCTCGGAGCTACCCGTAGAGCTGGCGGCACTGGTGGACATAGATGAGTCCAGGGTTAGAGCCGTGGCCGAAAGATACGGTGCTACGCCCTACACGAGCCTGGAGAAGCTGCTGTCCAACGAGGACCTCGACGTAGCCATAGTGGCTACGCCCACCGCCACCCATGTCTCAACAGCCCTTCGGCTGGTTGAGGCCGGTGTACGTTACATGCTGATCGAGAAGCCATTGGCCGAGAACACCTCGACCGCGAGGAGGCTGTTGGAGGCCCTCGGGAGCTCAGGCGTGGAGAGGGTCATGGTAGGCCATATTGAGAGGTTTAATCCCGCGGTACGCCACTTGGTTAGGAGTCTCGAGAGGGGCCTGTTGGGTGAGATAATAACGGCCAGCTCCAGGAGGGTGGGGCCCTACGTGCCCAGGATACGGGATGTGGGCGTCGTCATGGACCTGGCGACCCACGAGATAGACCTGGCTAGGCTCTTCTTTGACTCCGAGCCTGTGGGTGTGTATGCCTACACCTACAGAGTGGTCAACGAGGTCTACGAGGATGCCGCTATAGTTGTGCTTCACTTCGACAAAGGATCCGCGGTGATAGAGGTCAACAGGGTCACACCCTACAAGGAGAGGAGGCTCCTCCTAACCTGCACCCGGGGCGTGGCGCAGCTCGACTACATAGCGCAGAGCCTCAGGGTATTTAACTCGGAGTGGGAAATGGACGCCAGGATACAGCACGAGGAACCCCTGAAGATCGAGGACCGGGAGTTCCTCAGGGCAGCTCTGGAAGGCGCTCCTGTACCCGTCAACGCACTGGACGGATACAAGGCTGTAAAGATTGCCGAGGCGGCGCTGGTGAGCGCCTCGAAGGGCACCGTGGTCAGGCTAGACCTGGGCTCCGAGGAATAATTTATACGTTCCAGTCTGCAAGGTTATGGGTGGTCGATGAAGACACCTGCGACGAGCCGAAAAGCTGCGCGATGTGGTTGGAAGAGCCGATCCGAGGCCCCAGGCTCCTCCAATATAGTTCTCTAGAACAGTATGCCCCTATAGGTCTCCCTGTAGAGCGGGTGGCTCTCCATAAGCTTCCTGTTCCTCCTGTATTTCACGGTTATTCCCAGGGCCTCGCCGCCGTGCTTCTTGGCCCACTCGTCTAGGGGCACCTTATACTGCTCCTGGACGAAGTCCCTGTAGAGGTCGTTGAGCACGTTGAAGGCGCAGAACGGTATGATCCTCCCGTCGGGCGTCGAGTAGTGGATGTTGCACCTCATAACCCTCTCCACGTCGTAGTTGTATAGGTCCATGAAGTGCATCATGCCGAGGAACAGCATCTTGTAGTGCAGCTCTCCCAGGGCCTCGTAGTTCCTCTTGACGAACACCTTGAACAAGAGCCTGGAGATGTCAAGCTCCTTGGGCATCTTCTCCCTATCCACGAACTTCACTATGTCGAGGAACATCTTCATCTTGAGCAGGGTCTTGCTCTTACCCTTCTTCAGTTCCTCCGTCTTCTCCTCCAAGTACTCGACGAAGCCCTCCACGTCGAGGAAGTCGGTTATGGGGACGAACCTCCGGGGCACGCCGTTTTGGTCCTTCTCGGCTACCACTACGTAGGTGGCGGCGCCGCAGACCGGGTGGTTCGCCATGGTGAACTGGGGCTCTCCTGTTAGTTGTTCGATGAACTTGGAGAACCTGGTGGTGACCGGCACAGGGTACCAGGCGTCCTTGTGGATCTGGCCATCCGTCTGCTCCTCGATGAGCTTCACGGCTCCGGCGATGGTTATGCGGAACTTCATCCTCTCGTGCTTCTTCATCATGCCTGTCAGGCTTACAGGCTGGAAGTTGACGCCCCTCACTATGTCGATGTGCTTACCAGCAAACCGCACTATGTCGCCCAGCTCGTGGGTGTTCACGTTCCTGATAACCGTGGGTACCAGGACTATGCTGGTCATGCTTGCCTTTCTGAAGGCGTCGAAGATGAATGGGATCTCCCAGTGGTTCTTCCAGTTAACCCTTGGGGAGACCCCGTCGAAGCTCATGTAGACCGTGTTGACCCCGGCCTCCCTCAGTTTCCTTACGTAATCTACAGCGAGCTGGGGATCCCGAAGGTATAGCTCCGCCACCTTCAGGGCCTGGGTGTTGAGCTGGATGTGCCTAACCCCCTCCTCCTTGAGGAGCTTAACTATCTCGACCAGGTCGTCCCTGAGCATGGGCTCGCCGCCAGTTATCTGCACTGCCATGGTGACGCCCTGCTTAGCCAGCTGGCGGATCATGAACCTTATCTGCTCCAGGCTGGGCTCATACACATATCCGGCCGCCTCGGCGAAGAAGAAGCAGTACCAGCAGCTCAGGTTACACCTGTTGGTAACCACAAGGTTGAGCAGGGCCGTGTGATTCTTATGCATCGGGCATAGCCCACAACTATAGGGGCAGGGTGCGGTGACCGGGACGTAGGGGAACCTAACCCCCTTCCCCTCGTCCTCGAACCTCATGAACTTGGAGTACATGCTGGCGTCCTCGTAGTACACCTCCTCTATCTCGCCGTGTTCGGGGCAGATCTTCCTTATCCAGATCTTGCCCTCCCTCTCAACTATTATGGCTGGAAGAAGCCTGTAGCAGTGGGGGCAGATGCTGGTTGTGTAAGTTTTAAGCTTCTCGCCCTCCCGAGGCTCCGGTGCCGGGCCTCCTATCTTGATCCTGCGCCCGGCTATCACTACCTCGTCGCCGGAGAGGCTGGAGGGCGGCGGGAGGAGCCTGAAGGGCGTCTCCCCCCTAGAGTGTGCGTCAATTCTGCTCATGGCTGGCACCCGTTCTTACCATTAAGAATGGGGGTGCATATATAAGAGGTTTACCACCAAAACTACGGTTGATTAGGTAGTTTCACAGCCGTGGCCCGAGCCTGCAGCCAGGATCCCGGAGTACCTTGGAGGAATCCTCCCGTCACGCCTGACCGCCTCAACAACCTCTATAGCCCTGCTCCCCAGTAGCTTCCTTAGCAAGCTCACACGGGTCTTCGATACGTCCAGCGGCACCGGGAGGGCCTTCACGCTTCTGGCGCCCTGGTCGTAGACTATCACGTCTATCCTTCCCTTACCCATTTTGCAGGGTATCTCGGCAAGCAGCGGGTACGAGGCTGGCTGCCTAGCATAGGTCCACCCTCCCGACACTCGCTCCACGTAGAGCCCTCTCAGCACTGTTCCGCGGGGAGCGACGCGGCGCAGCATGATTGGGTCTATTTCGCTTCTCACCTTCCTGGTAAAGGCCCTGGCTAGCTCTCTGTGCTTTCGGATAATCCTTGTGGAGGCCAGAAGACTTATCCTGGTATGGGGAAATACCAGTACCTGCCTAATATTGATCCTCCTTACAACGAGGCCCTCTTCCACCAGCTTCTTAAGGAACTCGTAGTTGAGCCTATAGGTCTCTCGAGTCTCGCCAGCCAGGCCTAGGACAAAGTTTATGCCTGGGAGGAGTTCGGGGAGCCCGTTGTAGCCCCTCCTCCCGCCCAGCCTGTTGACTATCCTTATAGCCTCCAGGGCCTCTTCGGGTTGGACGTTCAGGTTATTGGCCTCTACAACCCTGGGATCAGCTGTCTCCAGGCCCATCGCTGCCACGTCGCCTGGAGTGTGGTACTTTATTATCGTCTTGAGAACCTCTACACTCTCCTCCCGGTGCCTGGCTATGGTCCCAGGGTTCACGTTGTCGATATGCAGGGTTTCCAGGTGCGGCGCGACGCTACGTATACCGTAGAAGAGCCTCCGGAGGGCCTCGGGGTTGGGCCGGGGGAACTCCTCCTCTCTGAGCTTCTCGGCCTGGTAGACCAGTATGTCGGGCTGCCTGCCGATCCTGAAGTTCCTGACCCCATGCCTATAGAGGGCCTCTACCTCCCTGACGACGTCCTCTACTCTTCTCTGCTTCGGGGGACCGTGGAGCACCTCCGTGCAGAAGCTGCAGCCCCCGGCCAGGACCCTGGGGCACCCCCTGAAGGTTTCTATCTCGGCTACCAGGTTGTAGCCGTGGTTGGGGTGCTGCTCCACTATCCTAGCTCCCCGTACGGCGAACTCCGCCACCCTGTCGTAGCTCTCCCTGAGCCTGTAGGGGCTGGCCTTCTCGAAGCCGTGTCTCAGCCCCTCATAGATGAACTCCTCGGGATCCCCCCGCACCACGTAGTCGAAGTTCTCCTCCACCTCCCTGGGGAGGGCAGCCACTGTTCCTCCTTCCCTCCCTATGCCGAATCTCGCCGCAGGGCCTACCAGGATCTTTGTGGGCTTGGTCACAAGGCGGAACCACTCCTTTAGCTCGGCCAGCTCCAGAGGTCTGCCGGAGAGGTACCTGCCTGGAACAGTTACGCCTGCTATCACTATGAGGAGGTTGTAGTCCTGTGCCTCCCTGATGAAGCCGGCAATGTTCCTCCTAGCCTCATCGGCGGTAAGGTATTTGATAGTGGCGCTCTTATCCACGCTCCACACGGCGCCTGCGATGTAGCGGGGATAGACGTCTATGTATGGGGGTACGCCAAGCCCTGCTGGCTCGTCCGTGTAGCCGTCCAGTATGAGCACCTTCAACGCTTACACCCCCGGAGCGTCTCTTCTAGGACTGGGCTCTCCCAGCTCTGCCGCCAGCTCCTCCAGGCGCTGCACGTACTGTTTCCTGAAGCCGAGGAATATTCCACCCTCTTTCCCGCCAACATATACTATGGTGGACTCACCCGGCCTAACCACCCTCCGCAGGGTCCGAGAAGACATCTCTACATAGACCCCCTTCAGATATCTTGAAAAATCCGCGACGAAGCCGTCGACTGTCCCCCTGACGCGGGCGTAAAAGCTTGTCCGAGGAGGGAAGAACTCGTTGAGGCCTGGGTGCTCAATGTCGAGATGGGTAACCCTGGCGCGGGAGTATCCCTTAAGATGAATGTAAACGTTTGCCTCCAGCACGCGCGGCCCTTCAGCCGAGAACAGGACGACCTTGGCGTCCTTCACGGGTATCTTGCCGGGCCCCGGGCCGGTCATTCAGCGGCTCACCTGCTTGTAGTGAAGGCCGAGTTCCTCGGCGTACCTGTAGGCCTCCTCAACCTCTCTGCGGCTCGGAGCCCTGGCTATCTCGGGCCATCTGTCGGGGTAGCGTAGAACCAGGTGTTCCGGCCTATACTGGTCCATCACGTTGACCAATACGCGGTCGCGCGGCAGGTTCTCGGCGATCCATTTGAGGACGGGCTTGGTGCAACACTCGATGTGGCCTGGGAGGACGAGGTGACGGATGATCATATCGCCGTGCTCCACGGCTATCTTCAGGTTCCTGGTCACTGTTTCGAAGTACCTGGGCGCGGCTGACAGCCTGGTGGCGCACATGTTGTTGCCGTACTTGAAGTCGGGTAGCCAGATATCGATCACGTCGATCAGCAGCTTCATGGACTCCTCCGACATGTAGAAGTTGGAGTTCCAGAGTTGGGGCACGTTGGTTTCGAGGTGCTTGAGGCTCTCCAGGATAGTGTGGATGTTGGGCGTGGGGTCGCCGCCCACGTGATTTATGTTCCTAGCACCAGTCTCCCTCAGTCTCCTCTGTATAGCCGCCAGCTTCCTGGCATCGACCACCTCGCCCGAGAAGGGGTTGACCTGCGAGATCTCGTAGTTCTGGCAAAACACGCACCTGAAGTTGCAGCTACCGTAGAATATGGTTCCGCTGGGCACCAGAGGGGCCTCCTCCCCAAGGTGGTGGAACCAGGTGTCGGCGAAAGTCCTCGTGTCGAGCCTGCAGGTACCCTTAGCCTCCCTATACCTGTTGACTCCGCACCTCCTCTCACAGAAGGTGCATGACTCCAAGATCCGCCTAGCTATGGCTATCTTGACGTCCAGGAAGCTCCACCGGGGCCTGCCCAGCTCGGAGAGGGAGAGGGACCCCTCCCTGATCTCGCCCCACACGTCCCTGAACTCAGCCTGAAGCCTGTCGTGCAGCCTCCACAGCTCGTCCAGGCTCATCTCGTAGGGGTTGTCGGGGGCCTCAAGGCGCCTGGCTATGAGGAACTTGGCGGGCTTCCTGTCCCGCATGACACTGTAGTACCAGTGGAGGGCCCGGAGCACCGCTGGGTCCCGCCAGACCAGCAGCGCGTCAGGCCTAAGGTACACCCAGGTTGACATGCCACTCTACAACCAAGTCTAAACTATGCCTAGGCCGGCAATTAACCTAGCGGGTCGAGGGGCAGGCAACAATAATTAGGCCCGGCTCACACTATGCCTCGCCTAGAGGAGGGGAGCACTGTGCCCCATACTAGGAGGAGGCGGAGGCTGGTGCTGGAGGCGGGGGACCCCTACACGGTGCTCAACAACATGCTCAGGAAGCAGGGGTATCACGTTGTCGGCAGGCATACTGTGGTGAAGCCATGTCACTGGACCAAGATGGCCCTCACACAGGGTAGGTTCTGCTACAAATGCAAGTTCTACGGGATTGAGAGCCACCGGTGCATCCAGATGAGCCCTACCAGCCTCTGGTGCTGGAACGCATGCCTCCATTGCTGGAGATTGAGGCCTCAGGACGTCGGGGTGGAATGGGACGAGGTCAGGATGCCCTACGCCGACGACCCCGAGGAGCTGGCCCGCGCCGTTATAGAGGAGCAGAGGAGGCTCCTCTCGGGATATAAGGGGCACCCACGCGTCGATCCCCGGATCCTGGAGGAGGCTATGGACCCGAAGCATGTCGCTATAAGCCTCACGGGTGAACCAACCCTCTACAGGAGGCTGGGTGAACTCATATCGGCCTTCCATAGGCTGGGACTTACCACATTCCTTGTAACCAGGGGTGTTAGGCCCGACGTCCTCGCCAACCTGGTGGAGGAGCCCAGCCAGCTCTACGTCTCCATAGAGGCCCACAATAGGGAGATGTTTGAGAAGCTTGACCGCCCCCTAGTACCCAGGGCCTGGGAGCTCATCAACAAGACCCTCGAGATCCTTCCAAGCTTTAGCAGCCCCACGGCGATAAGGATCACTGCTATCAAGGGGATCAACATGTCGAGAGAGGATGCTAAGGGGTTCGCCAAGATGCTGGAGAGGGCCCAGCCCACCTATATCGAGGTCAAGGCGTACATGTATGTCGGCGCGTCAAGGAGGAGGCTAAGCAAGGAAAACATGCCGAGACACGAGGAGGTTAGAAGGTTCGCCGAGATGATAGCCGAGGAGCTTAGCTACCCAGTGGTCTCGGAGAGCATGCCCAGCAGGGTGGTGCTCCTCAGCAGGCTCAAGAAGCCTATAAGGCACGGGAAGGGCTGCCCCGAAGGCTGGGGCGCCAGGGAAGATGAGGGGGAGACAGGCGAGTACGAGGCTGGCGACATCTACTAGAAGAACACTCTGCCTATAAAGATCCTGTGCCTCAGCGTGTCCACGAACCTCTCCACGCCAACCCTCTTGGGAAGCTTGGTGAGTATGTCACGCTCCGTTATGATGCCCGCAAGCCTACCCTCATTGTCTAGGACCGGGAGGCAGCCGACGCCGTGGGCCCTCATGACCCTCACAGCCTGGGAGACGTCCCGGTTCTCATTGATGGTCGCAAGCCTATGCGAGCCGATATTCTTTGCCTGCTCCCTGTAGGCCTCCTCTACTCTACCCTCCTTGATCTTAGTGAGGGTAGTCTCAGCTGCGTAGTATCTGATCACATCTCTCATCGTCACGATGCCCGCCAGGCTCCCCAGAGAGTCGAGGAGGGGGATCCTCCTGATCCTCTTCTCAGTCATCATTTCCTGGATCCTCTTCACGCTGGTGGAGAGCTCCGCCGTCACCACGGGACTCGACATGATCTCCTTGACGCTGACGTACATCGTCGTGTCTATGATGAGCTCGGAGATGTGCCTCTCAGATATCATGCCAACCACGCGCAGCTCCTTGGTAACCACGGGCAAGGCCCCTAGCTTGTGATCCATCATCATCTCCACGACCTGGTCAAGCCTCGTCTCCCCCACAACCACGTAGGGCGTGTCCTCGACCATGAGGTCAGACGCCTTCAACTCCACGAGGGCCCTGTAGAGATCCCCTCCTCTCTCCTCCACGACCAGGCGCTTCCATCTCTCCCCGCCGCCCAGCAGGTCTACGACATCGCGGAGTGAGAGCATGCCGCGGAGTTTCATCTCCTCGTCAAAGACTACGGCGTGTTTGGCCCCCCTCCTATTGAAGCCCAGGAGTACTGTGAGCATGTCTGCATCGTGGGGGAACATGAGGAGAGGAGGGTACCGGCCGATGAGGAGTATCTCGCCTTTATCGCTTAGAACCATGAAGCCCAGCCTCACACGTTATTTTGGAGGCGACACGTATATAGGGTTTAAGCCATCCTGAAAACAGTGCCTAGCCTGGAGGGCTGGAGACCCCATCCATGGTATCAATATTTAAAGGAGTTCCTATAGATAGCTAAACGGAGATGTTGAAAATGGTTTCCAAGAAGGGTTTGGGTCCTGCGAAGCTGGATGAAAAAGATCTAACCATACTGAGGCGCCTGTATAGGAATGCCAGGACCTCCTTCACCGAGTTGGCTAAGGAGCTAGGCATAAGCGACGTGGCCGTTAAAAAGAGGGTTAAGAGGCTGGAGGAGCAGGGTGTGATAACAGGCTATACAGTAGTGGTGGACGCCGGCAAGCTCGGCTACCACAGTATAGCCATTGTGGGTATAGACGCTGACTCGGACAAGCTTCTATCAGTGTCTGAGGAGTTGAAGGCTAAAAAATATGTGAAGTGGCTGGCCTTAACCACCGGCGACCACATGATAATGGCCGAGATCTGGGCCAAGGACAGCAAGGAGCTTACGTCTATCCTTGAGGAGGTTGGAAAAATACCTGGAGTACGGAAGCTGTGTCCAGCCATAGTGCTGGACGTGTTTAAGAGGCACGGTGAAGGCGACCTCTAACTTAAACAATAAATTTAGCCACATGCACAGCGCTACCACTATTTAGGCGTGTTCACGCCTACCCGTGCTTAAGTCTACCTCTGACCAGTTTCTCCCAGAGTTTCCTCCTTTCGGATAGTTCCTGGTTGGCCAGCCTCCCCATCTCCGCCTCCAATTGCCTGGCGTAGTCGTCTAGCCAGGATAGCTGCGGCTCATACCACTGGGAGGGACCGTGGTATTTGACGAGTTTGGCGGTTCTAGCCACGATCAAGCCGACGTTAGCGGCGTCCATGGCGGCGTTCCGGTCCTCCAGCGCGTTGGTTGAGAGCTTGGTGTAGGCGAGGGCCCATGGCGGTACGAGCATGCCCATCGAGTTGAGGGTTGAGAGTATATAGGATATCGCCATGATCTCGCCGCTGTCGGCGCCCACCGCTATGGCTCCAGCGACCTTGCCCTCTACCCAGCTTTTATCGCCCAGAAGCGCCATGTTTTCGAAGGCTGTGAGCCTGTCTATGAAGTTCTTAAGGTGGCCGCTCGGCCCGTACCAGTAGACCGGAGTCGCTATTATGATACCATCAGCGCCCAGAACCTTGTCGTAGAGGATCCTCATGTCGTCATTTATGACGCAGGGGGGCCTGCATGCCCCCTGGACGTCGGAGAGGCATCCGAGGCAGGGCTTTATCTCGTGGTCGTAGAGATGGATGAACTCGGTTTCGGCACCCTCCCTTCTAGCAGCTTCCAGTGCTAGGTGGAGGAGTTTGGCGGTGCCACCGTACTTTCTGGGCGAGGCGTTGATTCCCAGCACCTTGATTCGCATACTTAGCACCCCCTATCAGCCTGGTGGAGAAAACGCCGCGTAGATGTGGAGGTGTAGCCCAAAAAGCTTTGCTCTACCGCTGGCCACGCCTGCCCGCCAGGAGGGTAGCAGCGGCGCCCACCGCTACTCCAAGTATGAGGGCTGCCGCTACTACGGTCATGGATGCCTGGCCGCCCACCATACGTGTCTCCGTCTCGGTCGTGGTTTTTGTCACCGTTACGGTGACTGTGCTGGCGGCGCCGGGCTGCGGCGTAGTAGTGGTGGTCTGGGTTTCCTGCACAGGGCTCTGGGCCGATGACAAGTAGTATAGTGTCTTGAGGTAGGATGCCGCCAGCTCGTAGTAGTAGAGGCTTGACTCAGGGCTGGCCTGGTGCTCGGCGAATTCGAGGTAGCTGAGGCTTAGGGGCGGCGCTATTCCGCGGTCCGAGAGCCTGGCCAGCGTGTCGTAGGCCTCGGCCTTTGAGGCCTCGGCGATGGCCGTCAGATTGGTCGTGAAGGCGGCGAATATCGCTAGTGTCCCGTGGACTGCGGCGTCCAGCGAGTAGCTCAGGGAGCCGTAGATGTCCCCCTCCATGTAGGTGTTCTCGGCCTTTGAGTAGAGGTCCTCGCCGGTACTGAGGATCCCGCTACTCATACCCAGGTCCTCGTAGAGGGCTGTGGCGTAGCTCAGCACGCTCTGCGCATAGTAAAGCATGAACCTGGCCAGCATGTCAACGTCTCCCCTAGGTATGGCCTCGCCGGTAGGCACCTTGTCTAGCAGTTCTAGCCACTCCGTTACCGTTATGGCGCGCCACTTGGCGTAGGCCGCCTCGTGGAGGGCGCCCCACGATCCGGTCGCCGGGTTGTCGTAGAGCTCGCCCGCATTCAGCATTTGCCGAGCGTTATCCGTGGCCTCTAGTGTTGCGTGGTACCTGTCAGCCACGGCTATCAGTAGCTCCAGCTCCTCGTAGCTCTTGGGGCTGGACTTTAAGACTTCCTCGGTGTTGTTGATCAGCTTCTCGGCTACGTCTAGGAGCTCTTTGACCACTGTTGCGGGGTCCTCGTTGTTCAGCACCCTGGCTACTGCCAGGGCATGCTCTGCCACGACGGCTGCCTGGAAGGTGAGGCTGGCGGCGGTGTAGGGTCTCTCCTGCTGCAGGCTCCTAGCCGTGTCTATGAGGTCCTCAGCCTGGCTCAGCAGGTCCTCCACGTAGCTGCGCTGGGTGTCCGGCAGCGTGGATGCTAGGCTTCTGGCCCTCTCTATGGCCTGAGTGGCGTTGGACACGTGGTTCTCGATCCACTGGGACAGCATGTCAGCCAGGTATTCGGGAAGCCTGGGCTCTGCTGCTCGGGGCGGGATCTCCCTGCCGGTGAAGTACCTGTAAGCCTCCCTTATACTGGAGACCTCCACCACCTGAACCCCCAGCTTGCGGCCTTCCTCCACCAGGTCCACCGGCACCCTCCTGGTCTCCCTAACCACTATGGGTCCCTGCTGCCTTTCCTCCACAACAACCTTGTAGGTCTGCCTCTGACCCACGGGGATGAGGAAGATCTTGGCGCCCCCCTCGGCGGCGGCGTGTAGCTTGGCTAGCAGGCCTCCCACGGGACCAACGGTTCCATCCGGGTTCACCATGCCGGTTGCTATGATGTCGCCTCTAAGCTGGTCGCCTCTCAGAGCGGCTAGTAGTGCCGCGGTCATGGCGACCCCGGCGCTGGGGCCCCCGATGACTATGGAGGGCGACTCGAACGTTATGTAAAAGTCGTATGCCCGGGGATCCACGTTGGCCAGGTAGCAGGCCACCAGGACGGCTATCCTGGCGGTGGCCTGCGTATCTATCTCTGCCAGCGGGTTGGCTGAAAGATATACTTGGCCCGTGCCAGGGTATGCAGCGCTCACCCTCAGCCTAGCAAGCATGCCGGTCTCGGTGCCGTTGGGAAGGGTTCTGACGGCTGGTACCCTTACCTCCACCTCCCTGGTGTAGGCGTAGGCGTGGAGGGGCACGTGGTACGCCAGGAGGGGTTGTAGCAGAACCAGTAGGACCGGTAGGAGTGCTAGGCTTCTCTTCACCCCTAACACCGCTTGTAACCCGGGGGTGTCGAACATTATACGCTTAGCGTTTGTCCGACGCCAGTCCCTCCACAGCCTTCCTGGCCCTCCTATAGATTTCCTCCACCTCCCCGGGACCAGGGTCACGGCTCATGTAAACCCTTACACCTATGGTCTCCCTCCTCCCCGGCACTTCTAGGCCTACAAGCTCCACCCTATCGATGCCGGGGAGGCCGAGAACGTTGGGGCTCAGGTCGGAGTAGAGGAGCGATACTTGGCCGAGGCTCAGCCTGTCCTCAGGCTCCAGGGGGAACCCCTCCCGGTAAACATCTATAGTTAGAACTATTTTCCCGTCCCTAAGCCTCAGCTTGTGTACCCTATAGTACTCGTCGAACCAGTACTCCTCGACCAGGGTCAACAGGTACCCACTCCTACTAGAGCTAAGCCAGCGGCTCCAACTCCGTGCCGCAGTAAGGGCAACGATGTTTAACTCTCCTGGCATGAGCCTCGCAGAAGTAGGCGTCCTGACTATCCCTGCACCTGGGGCACACGTAGACGGGCTCCCTGGTGACCTCGATCTTCCTGTTACATATCCTGCACCGCACCGTTATCCAGCCCAAATGCCCACCAGTGTTGACCCCCTTCAGCAGGCCTATCGTCACGTTGAGCACCCGGCGGAGTGTAGACATATGGGGCTTAAAACGATTGCCGTTGCCGGTTCAAAGATAATAGGGATAGGGGCTATAATTCTAGCCCAGTGAAGCTTATGCCTGGACTTACCGTGGTCGCCACAGCGGACGTGCATAGTCCCAGGTATCTCTCGCTCCTCAAGGCCGGTCTGGTGGAGGCCCCTAGGGAGTGTAGCCTCGTTGTCTGGGCCGGGGACATGGTGCTCAGAGGGAGGCTGGAGGCCCTGGAGCCCGTGTTGGAGGCGTTTAGGAAGAAGTATCCAGGTACACCCATCGTGGCTGTGTTCGGCAACGAGGAGTACTGGGGCATGGAGGAGGCGTTCCGCGAGGAGTACCCCGACGTGGTGTGGCTGGACGACGAGTACAGGGTCTTAGACTTGGATGGCGCCAAGGTGGCAGTGGTGGGGACACGGGGCGCCCTGGACAGGCCTACCAGCTGGCAGAGGAGGAACAAGCCCGAGCTCTGGGAGGTTTACGCTAAGCGCCCCCGCGTTGTGGAGGACCTTGTAGCCAGGGCCAGGGGTGAAGCCGACCTAGTCATACTGGTGTCACACTACGCTTTGACTTTCAAGACTGTGGAGGGCGAGCCTCGCAGGATATGGCCAGAGATGGGGAGCCGGAGGATGGAGGAGACGGTGAGGAGGAGCAGGCCGGACCTGGCGATCCATGGTCACGCGCATAATGCGAGGCAGACACACGTGCGCATCGACGGCGTGCCGGTCTACAACGTTTCCCTCCCAGCCATGAAGCACCTGGCAGTCATAGGGTTGAAGAGGCCTGTAAGCCTGGTAGACTTCTTCCAGCGGCAGAGCTAGCCCCTGTACACTGAGACCAGCCCTTCGTCTAGCCCGAACCTAACCCTGTCGCCAGTCCTAGGCACGTGGCCCCCATGGGGCACATAGCATCTCACCACCGTCTCCCCGACTCTCAGGACCACTAGGATGCGCCCTCTCTGAGCTACCACGTCCTCGACCACTCCCTCCCAGGGCCCCTCACCGAGCCTCACGGCCTCTGGCGGGAACCCGGCAACCGCGTCAGAGCCCTTGAAGTTCCCGGTCCAGGGCCATACCGGCTGGTCGCTGAGGCCTACGGGAACCATGTTGTGGAGGAACAGCCTTGCAGCCTCTGGGTGCCCGGGCTTGAGGTACAGGGTGTAGGGTTCGTCGCCCTCGGCAACGATGACGCCGTCTACGAGCACTGCCACTTTGTCCCCCACCTCCAGGGCCTCGTCCTGGTCGTGGGTCACATAGATCATTGTGATGCCGAGCTCTACCCTTATCCTCCTTATGAGGAGCTTCAGGCTCTCCCTCAGCCTCGCGTCTATGTGGCTGAGAGGCTCGTCCAGGAGGAGGACTCTGGGCTCCACGACCAGTGCCCTGGCCAAAGCCACCCTCTGCTGCTGCCCCCCGCTAAGCTGACCCGGCCTCTTGTCCAGAATGTCGTCTATTTCGAGGAGGTTGGCCAGCATCCTTATCCTGGCGTCCAGCTCGTCCCGGGGGAGCCTCAGCCTGCGGGCTGCGAACATGATGTTCTCGTAGGCCGTCATGTGGGGGAAGAGGGCGGGATACTGGAACACCATGGAGACGCCGCGCTCCCTGGGTTCTAAACTGGTTACGTCACGCCCATCCATCAGGACGGCCCCCCGGTCAGGCTCCTCCAGACCTGCTATTATCCTCAGCATAGTGGTCTTCCCGCTACCCGACGGGCCCAGCACAGCCGTTATCCTGCCCGCCGGGGCCTCCAGGCTGAGGCCCCTCAGCACGGTCTTCGCGCCGTAGCTTTTCCACACCTCCCTCAGCTCTACTACAGCCATCTCTGCCTCCACCTCGCCATGAACACGAGTAGCGCCAGGCTAAGGGTTGTGAGTATTGATGCCTCGGCGAAGGCCATCTGGGGCCTCCTAGCCGCGGCCAGCTTATGCACAGCTATGGAGAGGGTGATCGTGTCTCTCGTGTGGAGCATCATGGTTGCGCCGAACTCGCCAAGGCTAACCACGGCTGCCAGGCTAGCGGCCACTAGGTACTGGTTCCTGAGAAGGGGTGCCAGGACGTTGAGGAAGCCGTCAACCATGCTTTTCGAGTAGAGCCTGAGGGGATCCACGATCTCGCGGCTCAACACCCTCTGGAACCCGAGGACAATGGGTCTCGACACTATGGGGAGCCCGGCTGCGACATGGGCTAATATTATGAGTAGCCACCTGGCCCCTATCCCCGAGTAGGCCAGGTATAGAGCTAGACCAAGTGTGGCCGGGCTCACGGCTATGACGCTAACTGCTATGATCTCAGTCAACCGGCTCTCCGAAACTGCTAGGAGCGTGGATACAACTAGGGAGATCAACACCACCATGTATGCATAGTAGGCTGTGTTGGCGAGGACAGCGGCGTGGCTGGTCTGGACGACGCTTCTGAACTCTTCGCCCAGGACACCCCTATAGCCTGAAAGGCTCACCTTACCCGTGTAGGGGTCCAAGAGCGCTCTGAGGTATATAGAGGTTAGGGGGAGAGCGTAGAAGGCTGCTAGGAATACCATATATGCTGGTGCCAAGACACCCGGTCTCCCCCCAGGCCTGGCGGCCTCCCCCACCGGCGCGTGAGGCAGCTTCCTACTGAGTATAACGTAGATCGCCGCGAAGGGTGCAAGGAGTGATACCTGGAGCAGAGCCAGGGCTGACGCCGCTCTGGCCGCCTGGCCGGGATCCGTGTAGAGGAACCTGTACACAGTGTATAGGTAGGATTCAAGTGTATTATACCTGGGGCTCGCTCCTATCGTTATGGGTATGGCGAAGCTGGTGAAACAATACATGTAGGCTAGCACGAAGGAGGCTGCCAGGGCCGGGGCCGCGTAGGGTATAAGAACCCTCCTCACAGTGTCGAGCCTCGAGCCGAAAAGCCTGGAGGAGTCCACCAAGTCCCTCGGCACAGCGGATAATGCGGTGTAGACCAGGTTCAACGCTATCGGCGAGTTATAGAAAACGTGCGCGGCTATGATGCCCCAAAAACCCTCGCCCAGGACCCTGAGCTGGGGCACAAGTGATGAGAGAACCCCTCCTCTCCCGTAGACGGCTCTGAACCCAACGGCGACAACCATGGGTGGTGACATGAAGGCCACCAGGGAGAGGGCTGAAACTAGGCCGGAGCCCCGGGGCCTTCGCAGAGCCATTAGTGCGCCTGCCGGGGCGCCCAGCGCCACCGATAGGGCGGCGCTGACCAAGGCCTGTTTAAACGTGAAGGCTGCGACCCTCTTAACGGCCGGGTCCGATAAGACCTCCGCCAGCGTGGAGGGTCCGGGCTTTGCCGCTACCTGGAGTAAGGGCAGGTAGGCTAGGAAAAATACTACTAGGAGGGGGCCTAGGGTCAGGGCCAGCCTCTCAGCCCTCCCTAGCCGCCAGCCACGAGGTTCATCCATGTGTTCAGCCACTCCCTGTAGTGCTGGCTAATCTCCTCATTGGATATATAGGTGTTCACTATCTCGAAGTCCCTAGGGTCAAGCGCGTACTTGTAGGGCTCGGGAAGCTGAACCCTGGAGTTGGCCGGGTACATCCAGTTGTTGAGGGGTATCTCGGCCTGGACCTCTGGACTCAGGAACCAGTCGACAAACTTTTCGGCCAGATCCTTGTGGGGCGCGTTCTTCAATACGGCTATGCCCTCCACCTGGAGCCAGGCGTATTTCTTACCATTATACGTCACCACGGCTGCACCCATGCTGGTGTCGTTGTAGAAGTAGTAGCTATAGGCAGGGTCAGTGCCGTAGCTCACCACTATGGGCCTGCCTGAGGCCTCGTCGAGGAACACGTCATAGGCGTCACCCCAGCTGGGCTGGACGTTAACGTGGTCTCTGACCTTGAGCCACCACTCCTTCCAGTCTTTGCCCAGTATCTTGTCGTAAACCGTTATCTGCCAGAGGAGGAAGCTGAGGCCCGTGCTGCTCTTCGTGGGGTCCTCGAGCACCAGCATGCCTGCGAGCTGCGGGTCGTAGAAGTCCTCGAAGCGTAACCTCTCCATGATTGTCTCGTTGACCTTTGCCTTTATGTAGACGAAGGCTATGAGGCCGTAGTCGTAGGGCACGGCGTAGCCATCGGGATCCAGTGCATTGATGAGCCAGTCGGGTATGTCGTTTATGTTGCTGGGCGTGTATTTCTCCAGGATCCCTGCCTCCTTGGCCTCAACTATTAGGAGGTTGTCCAGTCCTATGATCACGTCGGCCTTGACCTCGCCTCTCCTAGCCTCCTCTATGGCTGCCAGCAGCGCCT
This sequence comes from Pyrodictiaceae archaeon, assembly GCA_015520265.1. Classification (GTDB taxonomy): domain Archaea; phylum Thermoproteota; class Thermoprotei_A; order Sulfolobales; family WAQK01; genus WAQK01. The sequence continues at coordinate 62,596 of WAQK01000094.1, forward strand.
CCCTGGCGTCAGGGAACTCCACGACCTGGACCTCTACGCCGTATCTGCGCTCGAACTCGCCGAATACCTTGTCCCACGTGGCTTCGGGGTCCTTGCCCCACTTAAGGAGGCTCTCATACGTGTATATTACGAGCCTCTTCTCGCCTCCTCCTGGCTGGAGGAACACGTATGCAATGGTTGCTGCTACGGCCACTATTACCAGGATTGTTGCCACAACCCTCATCGATAACCTCATTATCTTCACCTGGTTTCTCTGTCGATAAATGCGTGAATAATAAAGCTGTTGCCCTTCGACGAAATATGTTGATTTAGTATGATTAATTATAGTCTAAAAATATTAATTAGTATATTTATAGAGATGGGTTTATAGGGGGAACACGTCACTAATAGTGCCCCGGAGTTACATAGCGATGGTCCCGGGAAGGACTAGGAGCTACCTTATCGAGGCGGAGCTCTCAGGATGCATGGAAAGGATCAGGAAAGAGTTCGCCGAGTTCAGGTCATCGCCGGAGCTGATTCTAGCCGAGTGGCAGAGACTCAAGATGAGGATCGCGGATGTAGTGGCTGAGTGCATAGTAGCCGTGGTGGGTGAGAGCAAGCTCAGGGGAATATACTTCATAGACCTGTCTGGAGGTGAGGTTAACATCGGCGGCAACGTGGGCAGGGACCTGGACCTACTGGTGGTGCTCGATGACAGCGTAGGGGGTGAAAGAGAGGAGGTCGAAAAGACCATCGAGACCTTGGTCAACAAGCTGTTGCAGGGCCTCGGCGTCGAGGTTTCCGACTACACCACTGCGCCCAACATGATCGAGATCCACGTGATAAAGGATCCCAAGCGGGACCCCTACAGCCAGCTTCTTAGAAGCATTTTTACACCACCGATACCTATATGGGAGCGCGGTGCAAAGAAGTAGATGGGACGGTAGTGGGTGTTGTCGATCAACTGCAACCGGATAGTCTCCTGCATCGACACTCCCCTCAGCAGACTTCTCGAAGGAATTGCTAGGGAGGCTGGGAGCCTTACATCCGCCTTCTCCCAGGGTTATCGATCCTACCCATGGCAACGGTTCAAGAGACTGCTGGCAGACATAGTAGCCGAATGCATAGCCAGCAACACCGACGGCATCGGGGAGATCTATCTTCACGAACTCCACGGTGGAGAGCCAGCCAATGTTGGGGAGCTGGGCGGCAAGGACCTTGACCTCATACTGGTGGTTAGAGATGGGTTGGAGGAATATGTAGAGGAGCTGGAGAAGTGTTTGGAGAACTATTTGGAGAACCGGCTGAGGGATGCGCTAGGCGGAAAGGATCCCCTAAGCCTGCTGGGCATACCAAACATAGTGGAGCTACAGCCACAGAAAAACAGGGGGTGCAGAGGCTTCAGATACTCTCGGCCCATCAGGATCTGGCCGCCAGGCGAGTAAGTTTTCTCTGGAGGGCCTCGGCTGCCGCGAAGAGAGGCGTGTAGATCTCGCTGAATCTCGGCATGTAGGCCGTCTCGAGGTTCAGTAGGTCTGTCAGCGTTGCTTCCTTTTGTATAAGCGCTGAGACGACGTCTATGTACTTGGAGAGATCCACGGGCCCGGCCAGCTGCGCCCCCAGGAGCCTGCCTGTATCTTCGTCGACCACAAGCTTCACAGTGACCCTGGAGGAGCCCTCCACGTAGGGTGGCTTGTCGAGGGCCTGGACCCTCACGGATACAGGCTTGTACCCGGCGTTTATGGCCTGCTTCTCGGTGAGACCCACCCCACCCACATTGGTCACGAATAGGTGTATGAGCCAGGGAACCAGGGTTCCCCTATAGATGGCTGAGCCCCCGGCAGCGTTTATCCCTGCCACCCTGCCCTGCCTGAAAGCCGTGCTCGCAAACATGCTTAGAGTCTTAGCCCCAGTGAGCAGGTTGGTGGCCTCCACTGCGTCGCCAGCAGCATATATTCCGGGGACACTGGTCTCCATGTGTTCATCCACCTCTATCCCGCCCAGCTCGCCTAGCCTGATCCCTGCAGTCTCTGCCAACCTGGTTTCTGGCCTCATGCCGGCGGCTATCACCATGAGGTCGGCGTCCATGCTCCTCTTCTCCGTCTCAACCCTGATGCCGCTGCTGGCAGGTCTAGCGGACGATACAGGTTCGGAGAGGTGCAGCTCTACGCCCTCCTGTTTTAGAAGCTTCTCTACGCCCCTGGCCATCTCCCGGTCCAGTACTCCTGGAAGCGCCTGTTGGAAGAGCTCAAAGACGTGGACCTCCAGCCCGAGCCTTCTCAACGCCATGGCGACTTCGAGCCCTATGGCGCCAGCCCCCACGACCACGGCCCTCCTGGAACCCTGGGCAGCCTTTCTAACCTTCTCGCCGTCCTCAACGTTCTTAACGGTGAACACCCTCTCGTGGCCTGCAATATCGCGTAGAGGCGGCGGCACGGCGGGCCTGGAGCCCGTGGCCAGTATGAGGTTATCGTACTCCAGGAGGGATCCGTCGTCCAGTTCCACCGTTCTGGCTGAGGCGTCTATCCTGGCTGCCCTCCTACCCGTGATCATGGTGATGCCCGCGGAAAGAGGCTGCTCCTCCCTGAGCTTGTCGAAGCTCACCTCGCCAGCTATAGCCTCGGGGATGGAGCATGGATGGTAGACAGGGTAGCTGCGCGCCTCGACGACCGTGACGTCACATCTCCTGCAACGGAGCTTAGCGTAGGCTGCTGCGGTGGACCCGGCGGTGCCGTATCCAACTATCAGTATACGTTTTTTCAACTCTATTGCCACCAATGTTTAATGTGGTGCGACCGTTTTTAAAGTTCTGTGTTCACTCAATGCATAAAAATGGTTACGAATCAAATAAGGTAGATTAAAGTTTAATAAACCCCTTCGTTGATCCTAGCGGGGGGCTTAACTTGGAGGACAAGGAGCTCGAGGAGATCCTGGAGAAGCTGTACAGGAAATACGTGAAGGGGGGAGAGCAAGCCGAGGAGGAGCCCGGCGACCCCGTGGTCGAGTCGCAGGGCTGGGACAACTTCCTCAAACTAGTTAAGGAGAAGAAACTTGTGGTGGCCGTGGTCACGTCGCCAACCTGCAGCGCCTGCATGTTCTACATCCCCATATTCACCGAGTACGCGTCGAGAAACAGGGCGCGGGGTGTGGTATACGTGATAGTCGACGTCTACAGGGACCCCGAAACCGCCTACGCACTCGGAGTCATGGCGACACCCACCACACTGATATTCCACAAGGGTGAGCTCGTCGATGGCTTCGTTGGCGCAGTGAGCTACGAGGACCTCGAGGCCAGGGTAGGCCGCTGGCTTAGGAGGGTGGAGGAAGAAGAATAATAAAGCAGGCCTGCTATGCATCCATCTTCGCCAATATGGCCTTCAACTTCTCGAGAAACGCTTCGGGATCCTCAGGGCTCAACATGTACTGGGTCCCACTACGTGTTCTTAGGAGGACCACGTTGTGCCTATTTGTCACATAGACCCAGACCCTGCCTAGGTCTCTAAATTTGAAGAGGCCGAAGTACCCGTAGAGGCCGCCGCTTGCATAGAGCCTTATGCCAGCCCAGCTCCAGCTTATCCTCTTAGCCTCCTCGATCTCGGTGTAAGGTATTTCGAAGCTTCTCCATATCCTCCTGATAACTATCCCGCTTAACGTTAGTTCATAGCTTCTAGGAGAGAAGGGAAGCAGGCCTAACAACACGCCAAAGGACACCCCGACAGTCGCCAGCAGAGCGGCTATCAGTTCAAGGGTGCTGGAAACCTCTTCAGGTAGCCTGGAGACCACTATTGATACTATGGCTACTATGCCTACCCATACGGCAATAGTTATGGATCTTGTTAGGCCGTCATATGTAGCTTTTGAGCGATATAGTATTGGTGAGCCCAGAGAGTCTAGGGGCAAGGATCTTGGCGGTATTCTGCAGAAACTGAAGATATCCACCATACTGCTATCCCTCCCCTAGAAGCTTGTTGAAAAATATCTCAGCCAGCTTGGATGGATCAAGCCCTGCATCTATCGGGAGCCTTACCCCTCTCTCCTCGGCCTCGTTGACCAGGATCCTTATACAGTCGTCGCGTAGGGGGCATGTCTTGCAGTCTCCCTCATGTTTGAACCATATTTGTAACCCATTTCTAGAGGAGAATGTTATGTAAACCTCCGTCTTAAGCCATGGGCTCCATCCGATGAGAATGCCTTTTCTTGCATCGATCTTCCTTATTTCAACCTTGGAAGCAGCGGCGGCCGAGATTAGTGCCCTGTATATCTTGTTTTCCACGGCCTGAAGGTTCTTATGAATGGCTTGACGTGAAACGCCAAGTCTTGAAGCTATCTCGCTTATACTTAAGCCGCGCTGCCGCATCCTCCAAAGGGAGAGCTGTCTATCAGTAAGCTGCAGCATCTTCCTATGTCAACCTCTGTAAACCAAAATAGGTTGACATAGTTATAAAATTTACGCATCCCGTTATACTATGTATTAGTGGTGTGGTCCCGAAACCACATATATCCTGCTAGCCACCTCATAGTCCAGAGCAACTTGGGTGTTTCCTACCTGAACTATGTAGGCGGGGAACCTCTTCAGCACGGTAACCCTTCTACCCGGCCTTAGGCCCAGATTCATTAGCCTGGTCATGACCTGGGGGTTCTCCACATAGATGTAGCTGATCCTCCCAGATCCTCCCTCCTCGAGCTCGGTGAGGGGGTGAACCACTGTTTCTACATATCGTTTACCCGACAGGCAGCATCCGCCCGGAGGTATTGGTTTACCGTGGGGACATAGCCTCGGATGCCCAAGCAGGGTGCAGACTGCTTCTTCCAGCTCCTCTGGTATAAGGTGCTCCACCCTGCATGCCACCCTTTCATAGACCTCCTCCTCCATGCCCAACACGTCAGAGAGCAGCCGCTCGGTGAGCCTATGGAGCCTGACCAGCTTCCTGCCCACCCTTTCGCCCTCATTCGTTAAGACTATGCGGCCGCCCTCTCTGCGCACATATCCAGCCTTCTCTAGCTCCTCTAGGTCGTAAGGGCTCAGCTCCTTATCTCCTACCTCGCGGCCCTCCTCCTTGATGGCTATCCAGAGGTCCCTAACCAGGTTTTCCAGCTTCTCGCTCATCTCTTCAACAACCTCGCGAGGAACGGTTTCCTCGTATCAGGGATAAATTCGTACCCGCAGTTGGGACATCTAACCATGTTACATCCTCCCCTCAGCGGGCATCCCCTACACCCCGTGGTTTCCGCCTCTTCGAACCTGTAGCCGCACAGGGGGCATTTGAGGGTCAACCCTACACACCTGCTAGAATCATGATCTGGTTGACTATGTAGCCGACGGCGAACGCCACGGTGACCGCCAGTATGAATATGGCTACCGCGGTCTTTAAGCCCCGCTCACGGAGCATCACCAGGAACTGCGCTATGCATGGCACGAACAGCGTAATGGTAACTACCGAGACCAGTATTTGCCTGTAGCTCATCAACCCCTCCATAGCCAGGTCGTAAAGGCCTGCCGCGCCATAGTCTCTCCGGAAAAACCCGTAGAGGAACGCGACCGCGGATTCTCTAGGAAGCCCTATTAGTTCTACCGGAACGGCCAGGGCCGAGATAACCATGTCAAAAACCCCTGTGAGTCTCCCCGCCCATATTAGTACGCTGGCCAACACGAAGAGCGGTATCACTTCCTTCAAGTACCATTCAAGCCGTACAAGGGTCTTCATGGCCATGTTCCGGGGTGATGGTATCCTTAGAGGTGGTAGCTCCATTATGAAGAAGGGGGTCTCGCCTGGCACAAGTTTTGAGGCAATATACGCTACGACCATCAGGACGCCGGAAACTACGAGTACCCATATGAGGAGGGCGTGAAGCCCGGGCAGCATAGCCATAACTACACCTAGCTGCGCTGAGCACGGTATGCCTAAAGCCAGCATGAGAGTAGCCAGTATTTTTTCTCTCCTGGTTTCGAGGATTCTGGTAGTAACGGTGGCCATGGTGTCACATCCCAGACCCAGGACTAAGGGTATGACAGCCTTTCCACTGAGGCCCAGCTTCTTCAGCACCCTATCAATGAGGAGGGCTAGCCTGGGAAGGTAGCCTGAATCCTCGATTATGGAGAAGGCTATGAAGAAGAATGAGACTATGGGCAGTATTATGGCGAAGGCGTACCTGAGGCCCAGAGTAACTATGCCGTAGTCGCCTCCCACGAGCTCGTAGAGCCACTTGTAGGGCAGTCTCTCCTCGAGGAAGGAGTTTAGGGCAGGGTTGATAGCGCCTTCGAACACCTTCTCCTCCAGGAAATCGACAACCATCTGGGCTCCTACCACGCCGACGAACAGGTAGAGCGCCACCAGCACAGCCGCCAGGACCAGTGTGCCGGTGACAGGGTTCACCAGGAATTCGTCCAGCCTGCCCATAGGCCTAGGCGCCGGCCTCACGGCTAGGAGGACGTGCTTCAGAATCTCATCGGTTATCCTCGCCAAGCGGTACTCCAAGGCCTGCCTGACACCCTGCCTCGACACAGCTTCGAGGAGAGCTGTAATCCTGCGGGGCTCCGCCTCGGCCCTGGATACCATTTTGAGGGCCTCCTCATCGCCGAGGAGCAGCAGGATAGCCAGTAGCCTCTTGGAGACGGGATAATCTGCGGTGAGAACACTTGCTACCCTCCTGATGGCATCCTCCAGCTCGTCTCCCAGGTTTACCTGTAGACCTTTGGGCCTCCCTCTAAGCGCCTGCAACATGGCGCTCCGCAGCTCATCTATGCCGATACCTCTCACTGCAATGGTGGGAACCACGGGGATGCCGAGCCTCCTCTCGAGTTCTTCGAAGTTGGCCCGGTAGCCCAGCTTCTCCAGCTCATCCACGGCATTGACTGCGAGGACCACCCTATAGCCTCCCTGGATTAGGAGCAGTGTTAGTGGAAGCATTCGGTCCATGTTGGATGCATCCACAACGTGTACTACCAGGTCTGGCTGCGTCTCGAAGAGCATCTTTCGGGAGACTTTCTCGTCCTCGGTTACAGCGTATATAGAACCCATCCCCGGCGTGTCCACGAGGGTGACCTCGACGCCATCCAGGTGGGCCCGGCCTATGCTTATATCAACGGTTGTCCCGGGATAGTTGGAGATCCAGGCATACTTGCCTGTGAGTCTGTAGAAGAGAGTGCTTTTCCCCACGTTGGGGCTGCCTATCAGCAACACTATGGGTCTCTTGAACTCGCCGCTACTGCGGTGATGGTGGTGCAAGGCGGGCCCCACTTTTAGGTTTACCTAATTCAGGAATTGTAACATTGGGAGCGCCAATATAAACCTTCACCGAGAGCGTTATGGGAGGCTAATATACTACTATCATTTAACACACGTATAAGCTTGAAAAACTACATGTTAACGGAGATCGTAAAAAATTAATCCACGCTGCGACTATAGTATATAGGGGTGCTATTTTTGCACGTGGCTACTGCTAAGTCCAAGTTGTTGCGGTGCGAAGAGTACTGCCAAGAGAAGTGTGAGCGTACGGGCCTTAAGGGTGACAGCTACCTGACATGTGTCGATGAGTGCCTCAACGATTGCGCTGAGTACCAGGAGGCAGCCAGAATACATAGGGTTGGCATGCGCCGCTGTTAACCCTTCAACCTATTTTTGGCGAACTGTTCTACAGCCCTGACATAAGCCTCCTCGAGGTTTGCAGCATCAAACATTTCCATAACCTCCCGCGGAGTGCCCTGAACTATTATGGTTCCACGGTTAATCATGGCTATTCGGTCGCATAGGTACTCGACCTCCAGCATGTTGTGGCTGGAGAGGAGCGTCGCGGTCACTGTTTCTCGCGTGTGCTGCTTGATCGCTTTTCTTACTTCTACTGCGTGGTATACGTCGAGCCCGCTGGTTGGTTCGTCCAGTATGGCCAGTTTAGGTCTAACCATAAGGGTGCGTGCTAGTAGCAGGCGGCGCCTCATGCCTTTACTGTACTCGGAGACCCTGTCCCAGATCCTTTCCCCCAGGCCTGAGAGCTTGGCGCCATACTCGGCCATTTTGCGGGCTTCCTTCCTGTCGGTCGTGTATAGCATGGCGTAAAAGTAGAGGTTCTCGAAGCCGGTTAACCTCTCATAGGCGTCGGCCTCTTCGGGCAGGTATCCTATCAGTTTTCTGACCTTGTCGGGTTCTTTTGTTACGCTGTGTCCGTAGATTTGGGCGTCTCCTGCGTCGGGTTTGAGGAGGGTTGCTATGATCCTGAGAGTCGTCGTCTTGCCTGCGCCGTTGGGCCCGATAAGCCCGAAAACCTCGCCGACCTTGACCTCGAAGCTCACGCCTCTGAGGGCCACTTTGCCGCCGTAGCTCTTCCTCAGGTCCCTGACCATCAGCGCGTACTGTGTCATACTCCTCTACCGCCTAGAACTAGTGGGTAGGCAGGGCTTAAATAGTAGCCCGTGGCCGGTATTAAAAAGGTAATACCGATTATGGCCACGTGCAAAAACCCCAAATACCCGGCCTGACTAATCCTCCCCGCGCACCTCCCCTGAAGCCCCGGGTGTGGGGGGCTCATTATGATTATGGGTGTACGCGAGCGGACGCTGGACGCGCTTGCCAGGTACGGCGAGAGGGCCCTCATGGTGCTCAAGCTGGCCCTCAAGATAGCTGACTCCAACACCGGGCCAAAGATCTTCGGCGAGTTCGACTACAAGTCCCTCGTGAGGGCCATCAGGGAGCTGGGCGTTGACTATAACCCGTCACCCCTTCTCAGGAGCCTGGAGAGGGAGTACGCCATAATCGAAACCACTTATCACAGCAGCACAAGGCACTGGTGGAGGTTCGTCGACAGGGAGGCCGTGAGAGAGGCCCTAGCCATATATGAGCATGGGAGCCCCCTCTACGAGGAGCCTAAGGACCCCAGGGTCAAGGCGTTGAAGGCCCAGGTAGCGGCGCTGGAGCCTGAAAGACTCCTCGCTGTTCTAAGGGAACTCAGCGCCAAGGAGAGGCTGAGCGAGGGGGACAAGAGGGTCTACAGGGTCATAGTCTTCAACGAGCTAGAACTAGCTGTAGAGCTTCTCGAGAAAATAGTGGACGGGGGCTATGACAGGCTCCTCCCTAAGGAGGCCGAAATGCTGGCCGAAATAGTGGATCTCAGCTACAAGGTTGCCGAAAAACTTGCCGGAACCCCTGCCGAGAGGCCAGCAAGAGCCAGGCTCCTCCGGGTGGCGGCCAGACGTGAACCACTTAATACGAGTTTCTACTAAACCCATACCCGGAGCCCGGTGATGGAGGAGTACGACTACTGCATAGTAGGCATGGGGGCCATAGGCGGCCTCTTCGCCCACTTCCTCTCCCACCGGAGGGTGCTGGGCATAACGCGTAGAAGGAGCCACGCCGAGGCCCTTAGGGGAGGCCTGGTCGTAGAGACTCCCGGAGGGGAACGTGTTCTCAGGATACCGGTGAAATGGTGGGGCGAGGGCGTCGAGGAGGGGTGCCGCACAGTCATAGTGGCGGTCAAGTCTTACGACGCGGCGGAGGCGGTGCGGCAGGCGGCGAGGCTGGAGCCGCGGCTCATGGTGGTTGCACAAAATGGGTTCGGGGGTCTCGAGGAGGCGGAAAGGCTCCTGGGCAGTGGGAGGGCTGCAGCAGCCGTGATAACCTACGGGGTCACCAGGATATCCGACTCGAGGATCAGGGTGGCCGGGATTGGAGAGATCCTGTTGGGCCATAGGGGGAAGCCACACCCGCTGACCAGGCTCCTGGTCGAAGACCTCGTAAAGGGGGGTTGCAGCGCCAGGCTGGTCGGGGACGTTGAACCGTACAGATGGCTCAAAGCCATAGCGAACGCCGCCATAAACCCGGTGTCGGCGATCCTCGGTGTTCATAACGGGTTCCTTATAGAGTCGCCGGAAGCTCAACGCCTATTGGATCTTGTGGTGGGCGAGGCAACTAGAGTGGCCGAGGCGCTGGGCGTGGCCCTGCCCGAGGATCCTCTGGCCTACACGCTGGATGTTGTAAGGAAAACCTACTCCAACTATTCCTCCATGCTCCAGGACCTGGAGCGTAGGGGGAGGACGGAGATAAACGAGATCACAGGCTACATAGTGGAGGCAGGCCGCAGACTCGGCGTCCCGACACCTATTAATGAGGCCCTGCTACTACTCGTAAGGGGAGCTGAGCGTTGGAGAAGGTTACGGCGCGGAAGCTCATGAAGATGAAGGGTAGGCAGAAAATAGCCATGGTCACGGCGTACGACTACTTCTCCGCCCGCATAGTAGACGAGGCGGGGGTCGACGCAATCCTGGTTGGGGACTCGCTGGGCATGGTGGTTCTAGGCCTGCCCAACACGTTGAGCGTAACAATGGAGGACATGGTTAGACACACGGAGGCTGTGGCCAGGGCCAGACCCAGAGCCCTGGTCGTCGGCGACATGCCCTTCCTAAGCTACGAGGTGGATGTTCGTGAGGCGGTGGTCAACGCAGGCAGGCTGGCGGCGGCCGGTGCCGACGCGGTCAAGCTGGAGGGGGGTGAGGAGTTCGCCGACAGGGTCAGAGCCATAGTTAGGGCAGGGATCCCTGTGATGGGCCACATCGGCCTTACCCCCCAGCGGTACCTGAGGCTAGGGGGCTACAGGCTGGTGGGGAAGAAGCCGGGCGAGGCCGAGGAGCTGCTGAGGGACGCCGAGGCCCTCCAGGAGGCCGGGGTCTTCGCCATAGTTATAGAGCACACGGTACCGGAGGTGGCCGAGATGGTGACGAGGAGGATCGAGGTGCCCACCATCTGCATAGGCGCCGGACCCGGCTGCGACGGCCAGGTCCTAGTGTTCCACGACCTCCTGGGCCTCAACCCTGAGCCGCCCTATTTCGCCAAGAAGTACGCCGACCTCGCAGGAGTCATAAGGGAGGCTGTGGCGAGGTACGTGGAGGAGGTTAGGAGCGGCGCCTTCCCAGGCGAGGAGTACTCCCCGCCGCCCAAGAAGAAGTAGCGCTACCCTTTGAACCCTGCCACCACGTGGCGGGGCGGTGGCGGCAGCACCCTGACCCCAGTGTATCCGTTCTTCTCCAGCACGTACCTGATCAGCCACGGTCCCCACACGTAGATCTCGTCCCGCGCCATGTCCCTGCTGGCCAGGTCGACGTAGAACTTCCTCAGCGACCCCTTCTCCGGGTCGAACCCCGCGTGGTACTCTACCACCGGCGGGTCCTCCAGGGCCAGCGCGGAGCTCCTTAGCCTGGGCAACACCTCGAAAATCGTGTCCCTCTGCTCCACGATTAGGGGCGCACCCCTCTTGAGGAGGTTCAGGGTCCCGGAGGCAACCCTGTCGAAGCTCCAGACACTGAGATGTGCCAGGCTACTGCCCCAGAGCAGCGCAACGTCGTAATCCCCATCCACCAGCTCCTCGACATTCTCCACGTCCCCCACGACAGCCTCCACCTTAAGACCCTTTTCCCCTGCATAGGCGAGCCCCGCCTCCAGCAGCCACTGCTGCTTATCGACACAGGTAGCCGTGCAGCCGTACTCCTCGGCCAAAGCTATGCCGTCGATGCATGAGCCTGAGCACAGGGAGAGCACCCTGCAGCCGCGGCCCAGGTCCACGCCGAGCGCGTCTAGCACCTCTCTGAGCCTCTTCTTAACAGCTTCGAGCCTGGCCCTACCCTCAGGTGTCGTCACGTTGAACGCGGGGGTCCTGGTGTAGTAGAACTCCAGGGGGTCTACCAGCCTCCCCAAGGCGTCTGCACCGGCGGTACCTGTGTTTCCGAGGTATAATGGTTAACGCTTTAGTACAAGAGCCGCCCCTATACTATGTGGTGCCTGTCCGGATGGAGAAGCTTATCCTGATCAGGATCAAGAGTGGCACGGTCAACGGGCTTCTGGGCAAGTACTATGTCTGGCAGGGCGAGGCGCCGCCCGAGGACTTCTCCACGCTGGAGCTCATCACTAGCCGGGTAGACCCTCAGATTAACTTCACCTGGTGGGACTCCCCCGCGCCAGGCGTGCCAGCCGGCTACTTCGCCATAGAGTGGACGGGCCTCCTCCGCGTAGACGTGAGCGGCATGTACAGGATATATGTCGTCACAGACGATGGCAGCAGGGTGTGGCTCGACGACGAGCTAATCATCGATGCATGGTTCGACCAGTCCCCCACAGCCCATCACAGCAAGCCCCTAGAACTGGACACGGGTTTCTATAGGATCAGGTACAGGTTCTACAACCGGCACCCCTTCGCAGTAGCCAGGCTGGGCTGGCTGAAGCCGGACCATACGGACGAGATCATATCCTCCGACAACCTGGTCGTTAAGGGAGGAGACAACGTGGTGGTAAGGGGGCTACCCGACGGCTACCGGGTCGAATTCTGGAGCGGCGGCAAGATAGCTGAGGGCAAGGTGAAGGGAGGCAGGGCCGTCCTCGACTTCTCCGCCCAGCCAAAGCCATTGGACGGCTACTTCAAGGTGCTGGACGGTGAAGGGCGCCTAGTAACCGAGACTCCTGTGGTTAGGAACGTGTGGGGTGGCGACGAGTTCGAGGTGGCCCGGGGAGGCGAGTAGCCCCGGCGAGCTAGGACGCCAGCATAATCTAGTAGAGCTTGACCTTGCCCAGCTCGGCCCTTTTCTCCTCTACCATAATTACCGCGTAATAGCCCTTGGAGAAGGGGCCGGGGTTGACCACCAGAGTCGAGCCCAGCGTATCCACGCCTCTGGACTCGTGGATGTGGCCGCAGAGGTGGATCCGGGGTCCGTACTTCTCGATTAGAGCTCTGATCTCCTTGAGCCCGGCGTGAAGAAAGCGTAGAGCCACGTCTACCCTAGTCTTGTGGGGTGGATGGTGGGAGACTAGAATGGTCTTGGCGGGATCACTGGTTTTAAGGAGCTCCTCAGCCTTACCTATGAACGACTTGACGCTGCGCCCGCCTATACCGACAAACCTATAGCCTCCATGTTCCCGGGCCTCACCCTCTATGCTGACGCCCTTCTCCTTAAGGAGCCTCATGATGTATGTGTCGTCCATGTTGCCAGCCACCGCCAGGGCGGGCACAGGGAGTTCGGCCAAGCCGTGGATCACTTCGTCGCACTCGAAGTCCCCGGTAATTACGACTAGGTCGGCGCTGTGCTCCTGGATCAATTGTGGGAGCCTCTGGATGGACGAGTACGAGCAGTGGATGTCGGATATATGGAGTATCCTCATATACTGGCCCCCTCATATCATAGCGATGGCCAGGCTATATAGTGTTTGCAGGTGGCCTGTATTGGCGAGGCTTAGAGGCAGGGTATTCACGGGCCTCGGTGAGGGCGAGTTCTACGTCAACCTCTACGCAAGGCAGTTCGAGAAGGCTTTGGGCTACAAGCCTTTCCCGGGCACCCTCAACATACGCCTCGTCCCTGAAAGCGTGGAGGAGTGGAGGAGGATTCTAGCCAGCCACAACTGCGTCATCGTGGATCCGCCTAGCATCCCCGGCGCCAGGCTGGCCAGGGTGAAGTGCTACGAGGCCGTGCTCAGAGGGATTAGGGTCCACGTGGTGGTTCCCGACATTTCGGCCTACGATGAAAGCGTGGTGGAGATCATCGCGCCTGAAAACCTTAGGGAGAAGCTGTCCCTTAAGGACGGGGACCTGGTGGAGATCCTGGTACCTAACCATTATTAGCCGCGTCTAGGCCAATGATCAACCCGGAGGCCACGTCTTGTCGTGCAGCTCCCCCTACCCTAGGCGAAGGTTGAGCCTGGCAGCCTCCCTTCTCGCCGCTGGAGCGGCCATCGAGCCCCTGGCCTACCCTAAGCCGGGGAACACTCATCGGTTCAGGGAGGCCCCCGACAGGAGGCTCGAACACTTTGCTGTCTCCTCTATCGTGCTCTCCCACGTCCTAGCATCCGTGGCTGAGGAGTGGTGCGGGGGTGTGGGTAGGCTTGGGTATCACATCTACAGGGCTGTGAGGCTCGCCAGGACCGTTCATGGCGGGGGAAACACTTGTCTCGGCACAGCAACGCTCCTAGTGCCGCTGGCCTCCGCCCTCCACCTGGGGTGGGGCAGTGTGGACGAGTTGCCGCGCTTAGCCTCCGGCATCGTGGCCCGTAGCAGTGTAGAGGATGCGGCCTGGTTCTATAGGGCGCTCCTGGCCGCTGGCCCCTCATACCTGGGCCGCCTCGACTCGGAGATCCCCGATGCTACTGCCAGAGGGTGGGAGAGGTTGCTGGCCGAGCGAGGCATCACGTTGTACAGCCTGCTGGTGAAGGCGGCTGAGTGGGACCCTGTGTCACGCGAGGTGGTTTCGGGGTATCCCGAGACCGTCTGGGTCTACAGAAGGCTGAGGGACGTGTGGGGCGAGGCGTGGTGGAACAACGCTGTAGTGGAGGTGTTCCTGGATCTCCTTTCGGCGAGGCCTGACGGCCTGATATATAGGAAGTGGGGTGGAAGGGCTGCTAGAAGGGTGGTGGAGATGGCGAGGACCGCTAGGAGGCTTGGTGCGCCGTGGACGGAGAGGGGGATGGCTTTCCTGGAGGAAATGGACAGGGCTATGTGGAGTAGAGGCTGGAACCCAGGCTCAACGGCCGACATACTGGCGGCAGGGATCTCGCTTGTCCTTCTCGACAGGTGTGCGGCAGAAGGGATGTGTCGTTAGAGTTCTTCCAGCCTCCTATCCACCTCACGGAGCAGGAGAACTACTCTGGGAGGGGGCTCGAAGCCCTGCTCAACGTAGTAGCTGAGGATCCCGACCATCCTGAGAAGCTTGTGGAGGAGATCCTCGAAAATAGTGTAAAGGGCCTCGACGTAGCTGTACTTGTCGAACTCCTCCAGGAGCCTGGCCAGCCTATCGGCGGGCGGCTTCGATTTGCCGTGGACGTATTTAGACACCATGGACGGCGTCACACCCATGATCTCGGCGACCCGGGGCCTTCCCATGCTGGAGACCGCTATTCCCACAATTGTGGATGTAGCGTCCCTGCTGAGGGCTCCCAGCAGCTCCTTGTCGGGGCCGGTGCTCGTCACCGAACCACCACTATGGTTATTGGGGTGTTAGCCACCACGGCGAGGGCCGTGCTCCCGATGTGGATATCCTCGCTGAGCGTAGTCCCCCTGGCGCCCAGGAAGACGGCGTCATAGCCTCCTTGGAGTATCTCGGCGATGATTTCTCCGGCGACGCTTCCCTCGGCGGGGTCATAGGTCCTGTACTTGTACTGAATGGGGGTCGTGTACCGTTCAGCACGCTTCCTAGCCTTCTCCAAGACTTTTTCCGCCTCCTCCTCGCTGGTGGAGACGTGGAGCACAGTGACCTTGGAGCCGTACCGTTGGGCGAAGTCGAGGGCCAGGTCCAGGGCTGTGAGGCTGGGCTCGGAGCCGTCGACGGGTACCAGGATCCTCCTGAACCTGTAGCTTATCCTGTAGGTGGGCTCCACGTAGTAGTCGCTCGTCAATTTAGCCACCCCCTCTTAAGCCCGAGGGTTTTATCGGTCTTCTCAATAGTTTTGGAGGGGTCGGATTCAAGTTTTGCTACTGCCCTTATCGCATCGATGTTCTCGGGGACAACTATCGACTCCTGATGCACGGCCTGGAAGAGCATCAGCTCGTTGCCCGACACGGTTACCGAGTCCTCCCACACCACCAGTTCCGGCAGATCGTATCTGGGCCTCCCCAGATCCCTGGCGTACTCTACGAGTTCCGCAGTGCTCTGTATGCCAGCCTTGGAGGAGCTGGCGAGCACTATGCGTGGAGCCTCCTCCAGGACGCTGAGGATCTGCTCCTTAGAGGCTGGCTTAGAAAGCCTTATGTTCAGGAAGTGGACGTGCATAAGCGTTGTGGGCACGGCGACGGCGGCTGTCATTATGTCGAGCCACGGAAGCACCGTCTTCACGTCTTCGCCGTGGTGGCTCGGCAGTTTGGGCGGGTTCAGGACGATGGAGTTTATGGGGCCCCTTTTGTTCTCCTTCGGATCGGCGCCTCTCCTCACTATTATCGCCCTAACCGCTTTGACGCCGAGGGCCCTGTGGAGGCTGCAGATGATCCTCAGGAGCCCCGTCGTGTTGCACGACACCACCCTCAGGCTCCGGCGGCCCAGGGCATCCTCGTAGTTGCACATCGTGTTGAAGGAGAGTTCGGCCACATGCGCCTTCTCTCCTCCCTGGAACACCTGTTTAACGCCGTGTCTCTCGTAGAGGGGCTTATATTTGGCGCCTATGCCGCCGGGCGTCGCGTCGACCACCACCTCTGCCTGCCCAAGCATGTCCTCCAGGGTTCCCGCCACCTTTATGCCTGCAGCCTCGAAGGCCTCCACCCTGTCCTCAGGCACGTAGAGGGGGTACCCCTTCCTGACGGCCAGTAGCGCCTCGTGGTTGGGCCTCGTCTTAGAGACGCCTACAAGCTCCATGTCGTCCTGGAGGGCGACAGCGTCGGCCACCCTCTTGCCTATTGTTCCGAAGCCGTTTATGGCTACGCGCACCCTCACTTGGCACCACCCTTCCTGAGGAACTTCCTGGCGGAGATCTTGAGGGCCTCTATGGCTGGGAGAGGCTCGCCAGCCAGGAAGAGGAGCAGGGCGCCCCCGCCGGTGCTGAGGTGTCCCGCGCTGTCAAGGCCTCCCAGCTCCCGTATTATGGCTGTCAAGTGGCCTCCGCCGAATATTGTGAAGGCGCTGGACTCGAGTGCAGCCTTTACCAGGCTTCTGGTCCCCTCCCTGAATCTCGGGTCCTCCATCACGCCTGCAGGGCCCCTCATCACGATTATATTGGCCTCCCTCATCATCTCGCGGTAGATCTTCACAGTGTTGGGGCCAACGTCGCGGATCAGGCCGTCCACCTGGTAGACAGGCTGATCCTCTATGCTCCCGTCCTTCCTGATTACCCTGAAGTCGACGGGGGTCTCTATGGGGGCGCCCTGGAGGAGGAGCCTGCGGGCCCTAGGGATGAGTGCGAGCACGCCCTTTCTCTCTAGGAGCTCCATGTTGCCCCTCCCCAGGTCCACGCCCTTGGCTAAGAGGAACAGCTCGGCCACGAGGCCTGTGGTGAGGATCCGCTCGGCAACCCGTTTCTTAACTATGTACTCTATGATCCTGATGGTGTCGTGAACCTTTCCTCCCCCCAAGACAAACACCTTTGGTGTCTCCTCGGGGTTAAAGGCTCTGGATAGCGCCCTTACCTCCTTCTCCATAAGCCTCCCGGCAGCCGATGGGAGAACCATAGGGAACCCGACGAGGCTGGGCTGGCTCCTATGAGCCGTGGCGAAGGCATCGTTCACGTATGCGTCGAATAGGGGTGCTAGCTTCCTAACCAGGAATGTGTTGGCGTGCCTCTCGGGGAGGGCCTCCACCGTCTCTTCGGAAACGATTCTGATGTTCTCGAGGAGGAGTATCTCGCCGGGCTCCAGCTTCTTGATCTCCTCTCTGGCGGCGGGGCCTATCACGTCATCTATGAACTTTACGGGCAGGCCGAGGTGCTTTTCCAGGAGCCTGGCGTGCCCCTCCAGGCTGACGAAGTCGTCGGTCACAGGTCTGCCTTGGTGCGACATGGCGACGATCCTGCACCCTCTCTCTGAGAGCTCTCGGAGCGTTGGGGTGTGGGCCCTTATTCTGGAGTCGTCCAGGATCCTGCCAGTCTCCGGGTCAATGGGGCTATTAATGTCGAGGCGGACGAGAACCCGTTTCCCGTCGATGTTTAGATCGTCAATAAGGGGGATCTCGTCGATCTGGTTCATCTAGCGAGTCCCGGTTCTGGAATTGGTCATTATTAGGCTAAAAGTGTTTATATTTACATGTTTTTTCAAACAAACTATGCCCGTAGAACCTTCTCGACTCCCAGTATAAGTTTTATCGCCTCAAGCTGATCGCCCAGCCACCCGTAGGCCATGGCGTAGTTGGCTCCGAGAGGCTCCTCCAGCAGGAAGCCTGGATCCCTATTGGTCCGAATCCTAAGCGTGGTGGGGTCGGGGCTCTCCACGGACTCCAACATCTTGGCGGTTCTGCCCTCAATTATGTGCATGGTTTTGAGATCGCCCGAGATCCTGAAGAGGGTTACCAGTTCGCCCTCGCCCGGCACCATTGCCACCTTGGGCCCTTCACTAGTCATTACGAACGAGTAGTACATACTACCTATCAGGGGCGGGCTGGGCGAGGCAACTATGACCTCCTCGCTTCCCACGTTCACTGGTTTAGCTATGGCGACAGGCGTCTCGGTGAGGGTCTGGAGGATCACAGCGGAGAATAGGGCTGGCACGTCGTTGCCGCATATGGCCGGTATCTTGTCGATGGCTAGGAGGGAGAGCGCAAGGTGTATGGGTAGCTCCTCGAACTCGGAGCAGCTCACTGCTAGGGCGGAGCTTCTCGTCGAGTCGGCAAAGGTTCTAAGAGCATGGTAGAGCCTGCACCCCTTGTCTATGGTGCCTGGACTCACGTTTCTCCTCGGTATCTTGAGCATGGATGCCACCATGTCCTTGACCTCCTCGGAGCGCACCTTGCGGTAGAGGCTCATGATGTGCCCAACATTGTGGACTCTCAGCTCGGCGTCCAGCGTGGTGAGCAGATGGTCGTAGTGGAGGTCTATGCTGGACTCCGGGCCGCTGTGTCTGCCCAGGAGGGCTATTCTGATTCCCTTGAACCTCTTAACGTACTTGGCTGCCACCAGGTAGTTGGTGAGGGGGCCCAGGGAGGAGGGTGCGTGTAGGACTACTATCCTCTGCTGCCTGAAGCCGCGCTCCCTGAGGGAGGCGGCTATACCCAGCACCTCTGCGAAGCTGGCCCTCTTCTCGAGGGCCACCAGTAGCACGGGCTTCTTCAGGGTTGCTATCCTGTAGACTATGGGTGCCGCCCCTTGGGAAAGTATGAAGAGGACTACGAGGGACGAGTCCCTAAGCTCCGGGACGTAGGACATCACGTCCTGGACGGTGTGGACTTCCCTTAGAACGTACCCGTATCTGGACTCGTTTTCCTTTAGAACACGTCTAAGCTCGGAGGCTAGGGGGGTTTCGGCAGCCTCCTCGCTGCCTACCAGGAAGACGTAGGCCGAAGTCATATGGTGCAGCCCCGCCGCTCAGCGGCTGGTGTTAAATTCTCCTTTAATACTGAAATAGATTATGCCCTACGATCCGGTCTATACTGAAGCATATTCCTGGAGCATGTCCGCGAAGTGCTCCGCCGAGACCACCATCACGCCCAGCATGTTGCAGAGCTTCTTAATCCCATCATCGCTGGTCACCATGATCCCGTTGACTTCAAGCGATAGTATGGCGGCTCCGAAGTCTGCTGCACTGTCCACGACGCCGTGCCTTGTTGCTTCCCGATACTTCTCCCGCAGGGCGCGTATCAGCTGGCCTAGGTCCGTGTCGCCTCGCGCGGCCTTCTTCACAACCTCCTCAGCCACCTTTAGGCCCTTGGTCAGCCTCTTCTGGAACTCCTCCACGTAGGAGGCCATCACTGCTGCAGGGATCTTCACGTCGTGTAGGCTCGGCGACTTTACTACAAGCCATGCAGCAAACCTGTTGACGGTCTCCTCGCTTACCCCGTTATTCAGGAGGAAGTTCCTCAACTCCTCCATCATCAGCGGGGTCACGTAGAACCTTGCCTCGTGCTTCAGGGTCACCTTCTTGAGGAGCTCGGCCAGCGATGAAACAGTCTCTTCCAGGCTCGAGGCGCCGAGATGCCTCCTGAGTCCGAGATCGGCAACCGAGCTAGTGTCCAGTACGAAGACCAGCAACCGGCCCACCAGTCGGAGAGACGCTGCATCCAAGCACTAATATAGCGATGGATGGGTTATAACTATCAGGGTTAGACGGCTTGTCCCAACGCCTAGTAGAAGCGGTTTCCCAGGTATTCGGGGTTGGCCGCGAGGCGGCCGAAGCTCTTCTCGAGAAAAGGGTTTTCCGAATCATGTCTTACCGGGGCATCGTGTACTTGGCGCTGAGGAGGGACTACGGAGGTCACCGTGAGGGCACGGTTCTTGCTGTGGGAAGGAGGGAGTACAGGCTTGTTCCAGGCTATCCTCCCATAAGTAGGGTGCTTGTGCTCTCCAGAGCCATGCCTCGCCACTTCGTTGACAAGGTTGTAGTTGAGGAGAAGATGGATGGATACAATGTGAGGGTCTTCATGCTGGAGGGAGAGATCTACGCGGCGACGCGGGGCGGCTACGTATGCCCCTACACGACGGCCAGGATCCGGAGGATGTATGGCCCCAATCTTCTGGATCTCTTCGAAGAGGAGGGCAACAGCCTGATAATCGTGGGTGAGGTCGTCGGCATGGAGAATCCCTATACCCGGTTCCCCTACCCCGAGTCTCCGGGCTTCGCCTTCAAGGTGTTCGACATTGCCAGGAACAACTCATTCGTGAGCATCGAGGAGAGGAACAAGCTGGTGTCTCGATACGGGCTTGACCAGGTCCCCGTCCTCGGAGTCGTTGACAAGCACGACGTGGCGGCTGTAAGGAGGATAGTGAGGAGCCTCGAGGAGAGGGGCAGGGAAGGCATAGTGCTTAAAGACCCTGACTATAGGGTCCCGCCGCTCAAGTACACCACGGGGCACATCAACGTGGAGGACCTTAGGCTCGGGATGAAGTTCTTCTTCGACGAGGGCAGATCCTTCCTCTTCCCCCGGCTCCTCCGGCAGATCTTTCTGGCCTTCGAGGAGGGGTGGAGTCCCTCAAAACTGGAGGCCGAAGCCAGGCGTCTCGGTGAGGCCCTACTCAGACCCGCTGTGGAGGCTGTGCACAGCGTGGCCTCGAACAGGGGTTTATACGAGGAGTATGTCCTTGTCTTCCAGTCCGAAGAAGAGGCGTCCGAGTTCGAAGAATACATGTCGACCCTCGGAGTACAGATAGTGCGGGGACAGGTAACGGTGCATAATGGTGAGCTCAGGATACTATACAAGAAACTCAAGGACACGGCTGTGAGGATCATGAATATCCTCGAGACCGGGATATCCCCGTTGGACTAGCCTAACGAGGCTCTAGGGAAAAATAGAGTATTGATGAAATTTTGCGGCCTCAGTCTAGCGACGCCTCAGGGCTGCCAGTGCCACTATCACCACTACAACGACGACTAGCGCCAGAAGCGCCGTAGGCACGCCTTCCTCGGTAGGCGTCGTTGTCGTTGTTGTGGTAGTTGTAGTTGTCGTGGTGGTTGTCTCTGTGGGTGTTGTGGTCGTAGTCGTTGTGGTAGTTGTTGTCGTCGTTGTGGTTGTGGTGGTCGTTGTGGTGGTTGTAGTTGTCGTGGTGGTCGTCGTTGTTTCGGCTGGCGGCGTGGTTGTAGTTGTCGTTGTGGTTGTGGTCGTAGTTTCAGGCTGCCCGAACTGGTATGTGAAGGTCTCCAGGGTCTCCTTGCCCGTGAAGTCCTTGGCGTAGACGGTTAGTTCAGCCGCCTTGCCGCGTGGCACGGGGCTTATCTCGACAACATAGTATCCTCCGCTTCTGGTCAGCGTGTAGTCCCAGGCTTCGCCCTCCACCGTCACGTTGATGTCGAGCTGGGCTATGCCGGTCTCGTCGCTAATGTCGAGGTATACGGTGAGCGGCGAGCCGGGTCTCGGTGTTCTTGGAATGGTTAGTGCCGGCTGCACGCTGGGCGGACTGGTGTCCTCCTGCGAGCTTACGGCGACGCTTAGGAATGATCCTCTAGGCATGCTTAGGCTTACCGCTAGGTATAGGTAGTTGCCGTCTACCAGGTAGTCCTTGACCTCTACCTGCGCACCTCCCTCAGTGTGCGTGTAGTATATCACGTTGTCTCCATACTCCCAGGGGAACCTGAGGATTATGGTGTTGGAGAGGTCCAGGTGCTCAAGGTTGTTGGTGAGGCTGAAACCTAAGCCGGCGGATCCAACATCGTACCTGGCGTAGAAGTATGTAGGCTTGGTGGGGTCCACGGAGAGGCCGTTCATGAGTCCGCGGTAGGAGCCGTTCATCCTGAAGCTGGGCGGCGCGAAGGGGAAGGAGATCTCGCCGTTGGCGGAGATATTTATCACCTGGAACCCGTTGTAGGCGTCTCTGGCCCTGCTCTGAGCCAGTGTGGTTGTAGTGACGAAGTACGTGGTGGTGCCTGTCCTGGTGGACTTGTATATAACCAGCTGGTCCCTGTGGATGTGGCCTGCCAGTACCAGGGTTATATTATAGTCCTCGCACATCTTGAGGAACTGTCTCGCGTACTTCTCGTACTGGGGGTAGTCGCCGCCTGGAGCGCCCCAGTAGTATGACAGCTTTGAGGCGTCAAGCGTGTCGTAAGATGCCTCTATGGTGCCGTGGTAGTAGAAGACGGGGTGATGCATCAGCACGATCTTGACCTTGGCGTCGCTATTGGCCTGCAGTATGCTTTCAAGCCACGCCATCTCCTCGTCGCTGGCAAGCTCTACTCCGGCCAGGCCGGGCTCCTTGGTGTCGTAGCCTATGATCAGGAAGTCCCCTATCCTTCTATACCATTTTCTGGGCCCAGCGTATTTCTGGAAGTTATCGGTACCCCAGTCGTGGTTGCCGGGCACCATTAATACCGGCGTCTGGGGTATGAAGGACTCGAGGACGCTGAGCAGGTCATAGTACTCCTTCTCGCCAGCCTGGTCGGTTGTGTCGCCAGTTATGAATGCCATCTGAACGCCTAGTATCTGTGAGAGTATCATGCCGGCCACACGCTTCTCCTTAGATGCTATGAAGGCGTGGTGGTCACTGCTGTGGGATACCAGCAGATACTGGGGCATGCTCTTCAGGATCCATACGGACTTCTCGACCATGTGGGTGGTGCCCGAGATCGTTATGTAGAGGTCGTACAGTCCAGGAGCAGCGTCTCCGGGAACCGCCACTGTAAGCGTGTTGCCGGAGGCCGACTGTATGGACAGGTCGTAGCTGTGCTTAGCCAGCTGGCCGCCCTCCAGGGTAACCGCCTCAATCCGTACGGCTTCGACGTCGCTGGCACTGTAGCCCTCCTTAAGTACTATCTGGAACGTGGATCCCGGCAACGCCGATGTCGGGAACGTGGGTGCAGGGTCCTCGGTGACCAGCTCGGGGAACGGGTGGGCCGTTGTCTGGGTGACAGGTATGACGGCAATGTACGACGACAACACTATTAGTGTGGCTATCAGTGTTGCGAGAAGGGTGCGCCTCCTCACTCTATGCACCTTGATTCTGAATCCCCGGAGAGAACTTTAAATTTAGCCTCCGAAACCGTTTAAACATGCGTGTAAATTTTATGTAAATATATTAAAGCATTGTTTAAGTAGGTGAGCCCACCATACATACAGCACCGGGAAACCGTGCCTCTAACCCTGGTATGCGGGGGAGGATTCGGCGACGAAGGCAAGGGCAAGATATCGGCCTACCTCGCCATCAGTGATTCTCCAATACTCTCCGTGAGAACCGGAAGCATAAACGCCGGGCACACCGTGGT
Organism: Pyrodictiaceae archaeon; assembly: GCA_015520265.1. Lineage (GTDB taxonomy): Archaea > Thermoproteota > Thermoprotei_A > Sulfolobales > WAQK01 > WAQK01. The sequence goes on from WAQK01000094.1 coordinate 85,858, forward strand.
CCATAAAGGGAGGAGGTTTAAAGTAAGGCAGCTACCCTCAGCATTTCTGAACCCCTCCACCAGGCTGGCGGTGGCTGCAGGCGCCCTCTTGAGGCTCGACGTGTTCTTCTCCGAGGTCAAGGAACTCGGAGTGTCGAGCAGGGTTGTGGTGGACCGTTCAGCAGGCGTCATAGAGCCGAGGCACGTCGAGGCCGAGAGGAGGGATAAGGTGCTCGCGGGGATAGGCTCCACGGCTCAGGGCGTCGGGGCAGCGATGGCGGACCGCGTTATGAGGAGGCTGCGCCTGGCATGGGAGTACGGCGAGCTAGCCCCGTATCTCGGCAATGTAGCTGATCTCGTGGAGGAGGCCCTGGACGAGCAGGGCCCAGTAATGGTGGAGGGGACCCAGGGCCTCTATCTAAGCCTGTACCATGGTACCTATCCCTACGTTACCAGCAGGGATACCTCGGCAGCCGCCATACTAAGCGAGGTGGGCGTGGGGCCCCGGAGGGTCGATGACGTGGTGGTTGTCTTCAAGGCCTACCTAACCAGGGTTGGCGGGGGGCCTCTACCTGGCGAGCTCGAGGTGGAGGAGGCCGCCAAGCTGGGCATGCTGGAGAAAGCCACGGTAACCGGGAGGGTGAGGAGGGCAGCGCCATTCAATGTGGAGATGGCTAGGAGAGCGGTCCGCGTCAATACGGCGACACAAGTCGCCATAACTAAGCTAGACGTGCTTTTCCCAGGGGCGGCTGGGGCTAGACGTTGGCAGGACCTGCCGCCGGAGACCAGGAAGTGGGTCGACTGGGTCGAGGATCAGCTGGGGGCCCCTGTAACACTGCTAGGCACGGGCGAGGAGGCTACGCACACGGTGGATCTGCGCAGGGAGAAGCTTGGTCCTCTCTAAGGGAGGATGATGTGCTTGACTGTGTGTCCCCTCGAATACAGGTACGGCACAGCAGAGATGAGGAGGCTCTTTTCCAGGGAAAACCTTGTGACCAGGATGGTGGAGGTTGAGCTGGCTCTGCTGCAGGGCCTCGCCTCGGCAGGGCTGGCACCCGAGGAATGCGGATCCATTGGTGGAGTAACAGTTAGGCCTAGCATGCTCGACGAGGCGGAGAGGAGGATAGGCCACGAGGTGGCAGCTCTTGCCGAGATCCTCGCCGAAAAGCTGGGTGGGTGCGGCAAATACGTGCATCTTGGAGCCACGAGCAACGACATAATAGATACTGCATGGGCCCTGGTTCTACGGGACGCGCTGAGCATCATAGGAAGCAGGCTTTGGTCCCTGATAGGGGCTCTACGCAGACTGGCGGAGGAGCATATGGATACTTTGATGGTGGGCAGGACCCATGGGCAACATGCGCTACCCGTAACGCTGGGCTTCAAGGCGGCCAACTACGTCTACGAGTTCTCCAGGAGCATAGTGAGGCTCTGCGAAGCTAGGCGCCGAGTGGTGTTGGGCAAGATGTCCGGCGCCGTGGGCACTATGGCGGCCTGGGGCTCCGCTGGCCTCCTCGTCGAAGCTGAGGCCCTGGCGAGGCTGGGTCTGAAGCCTCACCCCATCTCCACACAGGTTGCACCCCGGGACGGCTACGCAGAGCTGGCAGCAGTGCTAGCCATACTAGCGTCCCAGCTGGACAGGTTGGCCACTGAGGTGCGGGAGCTTTCGAGGCCCGAGATAGGGGAGCTGGCCGAGCCCGGCTCCCGGAGAAGGGTGGGTAGTAGCACTATGCCGCACAAATCCAACCCCACCCTCTCGGAGAGGGTATCCGGATTGGCCCGGATCGTGAGAGGCCTCGCTGTGGCCGGGTTTGAGAACCTCGTTTTATGGCATGAGAGGGACCTCTCCAACAGCTCTGCCGAGAGGCTGCTACTACCCCACATGTTCATGCTAGTAGACCAGATGCTGGCCGATGCCGCGAGGATTGTAGAGGGCCTCGAGGTGCGGGCTGAGGCTATGAGGCGCAACCTGGAGCTGAGCAGAGGCGCGATTCTCTCGGAGGCAGTCATGGTGAAGCTTGTCGAGAAGGGTGTGCCGCGTCACGAGGCCCATAGGCTCCTGAGAAGGCTGGCGCTGAGGGCTGAAGCCGAAGGCAAGGGCTTCGCGGAGCTTGTTAAGGAGAGCCCCGAGGTATCGGATCTCCTAGGGGGCGAGCTGGACGAGATCCTCGATCCCAGCAATTATCTGGGGATGTATAGGGAACTAGTGGCTAGGGCCTTCGAGTACGCGGAGAGGGCTGCTAAGGTGTGCGGCTACTCCAACTCCTCCCAGGGCAGCACGCGGACGTGCTCGTACTCCACGTAGAGCTTTATGTCGGCCCCCATGGAGGGCTCCTCGTCTGGTTCCAGGTACGCCAGCACCTTGAGCCCGTTCACATCGACCCTGACATTGACGTGGTCTCCCAGGAACATGGTTAGGTCTACCTTGCCCTGGAACTCGTTGTATCCCGAGGTCCTGGGGGGCTGGGTCTCTATGCTTTCAGGCCTTATGACCACGGCCACCTTGTCGCCGGGCTCAAGCTTTATGTCGGGCTCCTTGACTCCGGTCAGCGTGAAGCCGTTCAGTATGGCTTTTACCTGGTCGTCCTCCACGTCCAGCACGGTGGCTTCGAAGATGTTGCTCCTGCCTATGAACCAGGCAGTGAACAGGTTGCGCGGGTGGAAGTATATGTCCCTGGGTGTGCCCACCTGCATGACGCGGCCCCTGTTCATTACTGCTATCCTGTCGGATATGCTCATGGCCTCTTCCTGGTCGTGGGTCACGTAGATCGTCGTTATGCCCAGCTCCTTTTGCAGCTTCTTTATCTCCTCCCTCATGCCCACTCTAAGCTTGGCGTCCAGGTTGCTGAGGGGCTCGTCGAGTAGCAAGACCTTGGGCTGCACCACCAGTGCCCTGGCCAGAGCCACCCTCTGCTGCTGCCCCCCGCTAAGCTGGTTGGGATATCTTTTCTCGAGGCCTTCGAGCTTAACCAGGCTCAGCACCTCCTTTACCCTGCGGTCTATTTCCTCCTTGGGGAGCTTCCTGAGCCTGAGGCCGTAGGCTATGTTGTCGTACACCGTCATGTGGGGCCAGAGGGCGTAGTTCTGGAAAACCATGGCGGTGTTCCTCTTGTAGGGCTTCAGGTAGGTCACGTCCTCGTCGTCGAAGAAGACCCGGCCCTCGTCGGGGAACTCGAACCCTGCTATCACCCTGAGAGTGGTGGTCTTGCCGCAGCCGCTGGGGCCCAGCAAGGTGAAGAGCTCGCCCTCCTCGATCTCCAGGCTAACCCTGTCCATCGCCACAGTTTTGCCGAACCTCTTGGTCACCTCCAACAGCACTACTCTTGTCATCTAGACTCCCACCACCGCATACTTCTGCTTGAATCCTAGTGTTACGAGTGTAATTACTGTTAACTGGATAATTATTAGTAGCACGCCCAGCGCGGCGGTGACAGGGATCGCCTGCACCTCCGCCAGGTAGGCGTTCTTCATGTAGAAGGTGAGAGGCGCATACTCGTGCTTTATGCCGCCTACAGTGATGCTGACGCTCACCTCGGTGACACAGTAGATGAAGCTCACCATGGCCCCGCTCAGTATGTTCAATGCTATCAGGGGCAACACTATGGTGCCTATAGTTCTCAGCCTCCCTGAGCCGAGGTTCATGGCGGCCTCCTCCAGGGCCACGTGGGTCTGCTGGAGCCCTGCGAAGACGGCCCTAGCCGTGAAGGGCAGCTTCCTGATGGCGTACGCTATTATGAGGAGCGCCGCGGGGTTGAACTTGGCCAGATCAGTGGGGTCCAGCAGGGTCCCCCTGAAGGCCGAGGAGAAGAAGAACACATAGCTCACCGCCACGGCGAGACCCGGCATGGCTATGGGCAGGGTTATCAAGGTATCTATTATGCTGAGCCCAGGCAGCCTGGCCCTGGAGACGGCATAGGAGGCCGTGAGGGCCACCAGCACTATTATCACAAGTGCGGCCAACGAGTACTTGAGGCTGTTTATCACGTAGACGTTGACACTGGGATCCTTGAACACCTTGACCATGTACTCCAGCGTGGCGCCCTCAGGTCTCAGGCCGTCCCAGTACTTGGGATCAATTATGCTGGGAAGCGGGCCGCGCCACTCCTTGGAGAAGGCTGTGGCTATGACGCCGAACTGGGGAAGCGCCGTGAACACTATGAGGGGCAGGATGACCAGGTATATCACCAGGAGGCCCTTAAGCCCGGGCCTCGAGACCCTGGGCTTCCACCTGCCGCCCCTGCTGATCATGGCGTAGCTCTTCAGACTCACGTATCTGCGTATGATTATGAAGCCTGTGGCCGCTATGAAGAGGAGGAGCACGGCTAGCGCGGCCACCTCTGCGCTGAGCTGCCCCGTCATGTTGATGAACTCGTTGTAGATCTTATAGCTGATCAGCCTCTCGGCGCTACCTCTGAACACTATGGGTGCCCCGAGGTCCTCGAGGCTGAATATGAAGATGAGGGTGGCGCCAGCCGCTATGCCCGGCATGGCTAGGGGCAGGGTTACTGTCCTGAAGAGCCTGAACCCCCTGGCTCCGAGGTTCTCCGCCTGCTCCTCCATGCTGGGGTCTATGTTGATGAGGCTAGAGTATATGTTGAGATAGGCTATGGGGAAGTAAGTCATGGTCTGGGCGAGGGCCACGCCAGCGTAGCCCTCTATCCTGAGCCTCCAGGGGAGTATGTGGAGCACGTCGTGGAGGAGCCACGAGACCAGACCATCCTCCAGGAAGAGCTTCTTCACTACATAAGCGTTAATGAAGGGTGTGACGAGCATCGGGACAACGGCCAGTATCCTGAAGAATCTTTTCCCGGGAAACTCGTAGCGGGCGAGAACGAAGGCTATTATGAGGCCCAGGGTGGTGGCTGCGAAGGTTACACTGGTGGCAACTATCAGGGAGTTGAGTATTATCCCGTAGTCCTTGCCCCTGATAACGAGGGTAGCCATGGTTTCGGGCGCCAGCCTGGGCCTGTGGATGTAATAGAACTCGCCCGTACCCTGGAGGTTGACGTACTCCTTGCTTTGGAAGAGCGTGCGGAACCACTGGAGGGAAAGCTCGCCGTGGTAGAAGAAGGCCTCCTTGAGGGTGGAGGCGAGGGGTGCCAGGAGGAACACAGTCATGACGATGAGGGGGAAAGCCATGAAGGAGATCAGCGTTAGGTCGAGCTGGCTAGCTATGACCCTGGCATTAGGCATGGAGATGTGGGGGAGCCGTGCGGATGCTCTGAAAAAACGTTTGTTTTTCGGGTCAGCCATGCTATCCACCTAGCTCCTGCAGTACCTCATTATACCTGGCTATCGCGGCGTCGCGCCAGGCAGACTTGATGGCGTTGTAGAAGGTTGGGTCCGTCTTCAGCTTCTCGTTTATGGATATCGCGTACTCCCTGGTGAACTTGACTGTCTGGCCGGTAGAAGGGTCAACGAAGGTCAGCGGCTCGCCAAGCCTGCTAATATAGTACTGGAGCTGCTCGTCGGTGAGCTGGCCGGAGTAGTATAGGTCTACTATCTTGGACCAGACCTGCTGGAGCTCGCTGTGTGCCTGGACCAGGACTGCTGAGAAGTACTCCTGCATAGCCCTCTCCCAGAGGAGCGCCTCGGTGTCGTTGAACGGTATGCTGGCCAGGTTCAGCGTCTTCTCGAACCTCTCCTTGAGGTCGGGCCTCTTGGCGCCCTCCTCGGTGTCGAACACCCTGGGGTTGGCGGGCATCCTGTTGACGTCCTCCTTAAGCCAGATCTGCTGCCCGCCGAACTCGGAGAGCACCCAGGCTATGAAGGCCTGGGCGTGCTCGGGGTGCTTGGACTTGGTGAGCAGCGCTATGGGGTCGCCGTTGATTATCGACTCGCCGTTGGGGATTATGTACTCGCAGTCGGGGTTGAGCTGCATGGCCGTGTAGCCGTAGAAGTCTATGGTTATGCCTACAGCGATCTCGCCGTTTATCACTCCCAGCCTCACCGCGTCGCTGGCGTCATAGATCCTCGAGTTGGCTGCCATGATGGTGAGGACCTTCCAGCCCTCCTCCCAGCCGTAGGCCTGGAGTATGATCTCGTACATCCTGGTGTTGCTGGTGCTCTTGGTGGGGTCAGCTATACCCACGGCAGGTGTAGGCAGGGTTGAGGCGAGCTCTATGGAGGCCAGGTCGCGCCACTTCTGGGGCATGGGTAGGCCCCACTCCTCGAGCTTGGCGTGGTTAACGGTGAAGCCGAAGGACGATATGGCAGCAGCTATCCACATCAGGTTCCCGTTCTCGTCGAACCTCTTCATGGGCACACCGCTTATCTCATCAGGTATCTTCTGGGCCTCGTAGAGCACGGCGGGAGATGTTAGGGGCGCGACGTATCCGAGCCTCAGGATCTCGTCGAAGATCGTGGGTCCTCCTCCCCACGCCACGTCGATGTCGCTCCTACTAATATAATAGGACCAGAGGCCAGGACCTACCTGAAGGAATTTTATGTCCTTTATACCCAGCCTCTTAGCCACCTCGCTCTGCAGGAACATCTGCTTAACATAGTTCTGAATTGTTACATCATGCCTCGTGATAATGACCAGGGTCACATCCTTTTCCGTTATCCGGGACTCAACCTCGTCGAGCCATGGGAATTCCTTAGATGTTGGCTGGGTAAATGTTATCGAGGTCGTCGTAGTCGTTGTGGTAGTTGTTGTCGTTGTTGTGGTTTCTGTGGGTGGTGTTGTGGTGGTTGTTGTCGTGGTGGTCGTGGTTGTTGTGGTAGTCGTGGTTGTCGTTGTCGTAGTGGTCGTGGTGGTTCCGGTGG